>CAMGOT010000075.1 GCA_946060685.1 uncultured Bacteroidales bacterium | reverse complement strand
GATAAGGCAGAGGGGCGGTGCATACTCTTCTAAAGTATGCACCGCCCCTCATTCTATGCAGAGAAAACACGATATTATCGTACCACCTTCTTGCCTTCCAAAATGTAGATTCCTGCGGGGAGGCTCTGGAGGTCAGTGCCTGCATAACGCCCGGAGAGAGTGTAGATAGGTTTGGAGGCTCGATGGTCATCGGTGGCAACGGCTGTTATACCGGCCTCCACACCGGCCAGACGGTAGATGCTGACGCCCGTATTGTCGGCATCGCTTCCACAGGCCATGCGGGTGTTGTCGGTGAAATAAGTGATGTATCCCGTACTCGATGTGCCAAGGCGAATAGCCGCCTTGCCATCCTTCACGCTGATGGTGGCAAGACAGGAAGCATCCGTCTTTGTGGCGGAGGTCAATGCCCCGTTCGTGCCAGCCTTCAGATAGGCATTGCTGCCATTCTGCTTGAACTGCAATCCCCATTTCTTGCCGTCGGAAGTCTTGATGGCACGGAACACCTGCAGGTCGGCATTGCCCATCGCCTTGCCGTTCTCAGGAAGATAAATCTGTGACACGGCGCGTGCAGAAGCACAAACGTTGGCGTTGGCAACCATACGCTCCGTCTCATTCACCAGGATGATGCTGTCGCCGCTTGCAAGTTCGTCTGCGCTGTTCACCCGCTGGAAGATCCTGCCGTCGGAAGCCGTGGTCGTATAAAGGTTGCGCTCGCCTACATTCAGCGTAATCGTGCCATCGGAATGGCGTACGATTTGATAGACGGGGCGTTCGGTGTCGGTGATGCCGTTCCAAAGACTATAGGCAGGAATATCGAACGTCGACACACCGAAAAGATGTGCGGGACGCGCATTGGAATTGATTTCCTCGCCATTGGCGGTGACACACATTGCCATTTTCTTGTTTTCCGACACATTGACCGTATTATATGCCCAGTTGTTCTGGTTGTAATGGTAACGCGTCACATAGAGTCCGGCACCGCTGCCGGAAGGCGACCATTTGCGTTCGCTGACATTCTCGAAGATGAAATAATCCTTTTCCGATCCTGCCATGCGCATCATGAACATGGAGTTGTCGTAGTCCTCGTCGGGATGTGCGAGCGTGACGGCCTGATTGGCCTTCACTTCCGGGATGTTGAGCCATCCGAAGTAGCTGCGCTCATAGGCCGACATTCCCACGGGATTATAGCTGGAATCGTTGTAGGGGCCTACATCCATAATGTCCCAGAGACCAAAGGGCTGGTTGCCGGAATAGGAATAGGTGGAGTCGTAGAAGTCGGGCAGGCCGATGGCATGGCAGAATTCATGCACGAAAGTACCCATTCCCATCAGCCTGGTGCCCACCAGCTCGTTGCCCATGAAATAGCCGCCGAAGCGTGTGCCGCCGATATTGCTGCTGTTGTAGGGTATCTCGTTCTGATGCGGCCAGATGGTGTTTTCGTCCTCGCTCGTTGCCTCGCCCTCTCCGGCATAGAGGATGCAGACGAGGGGTACGTTTGAGGTGGCATCATGGATGTACTGCTTGAAGTCTACCCCTTCGGCCCTGGCCAGCTGGATGGCTTCCTTCACCAGGGCGTAGGCGTTCTTGTCGCCTTTTCCTTTTCCCGTACTGACATTCTGCCCGTAATAGGCATAGCCATTGCTCAGCGTCACCTTTGCCACGACATCAAAGTGGGGGTCGAACATTCCCCGGCTCTGGTCGTAGAAATAGTCGCGGACACTGCCATGAATCGTATAGGGAACGCCGGGGATGGACGAGAAGCCTTCCTCGTTGTAGTAGCGGTCCATAAACTCGATGGTGGTGCTCTCCTTGAATTTCACATCGGCATATTCCACCATGATGACGGGAATATTGAATTTTCCCACACTGGGATGTACGCCCAGTGCGCTGTAGCCATATTTCCCCAGGCCGTCGGTGGTGCTGGAATAATGTGCGCGCAGGGGTCCGGAGGTGGCATTCACAGCCTGAAGCGTACGCTTTGCCTCGGCATAGCGTGCTATGGTAAGGGCTTCACTGGCGTATGCCAACTCAGCGTCGGTACGCTTGGCAATATCGTGTACGCGGATGGAGGAAGGCTGTAGAAGCCCTCCGTTTTCTATGGCATATACCAGGCAGCCCTGGGCATCGCGTACGACAATCTTGCCGTCGAGGGTGGTATAAAAGTCCAATCCCTTGTCGCCGTGCTTATAGAGCATGACGGTGGATCCGGAGCCATCGGAAATGGCGAAGGGAATGTGCTGCGGAGGGATGGCACTGGCGGAGAGTGCAAGGAATGCCGCAGCTACGAAGGTGAGGATTTTCTTCATGAACGGTAAAAATAATGCTACGATGAGGTGTAGGGGTTAGTAGTGGAATGCTTCCGATACTTTCAGGGGATGGCAAATGTTCGGAGAATCATTGAACGACAGCAGGGCCAACTTCCGACAACCTTTATGCTTGCTGTATGGAGGGGCTGGGCACTTGTTCTCATGTTGGGAGAATACGGTTATGTGTTCTCATGGCAAAAGAAAGGTTGTCGCTGAACAGTAAGGGAGCAAGTTGTGCTGACAAATTTACGACAAATTGCCCATCTGCGCAAACTGTAGGCGTAAGAGTAAGAGTTGAGAATATATTTTAACCTGCTTTTGCCGCGACGCATAGCGTTTTTGCGTCCTTCCTACTTATTTGGCCATGCACGTGGTCGATGATTTCTCTTTTCGGCCGAATGTGTTCAATGTGCCGTGGCAACTTGCGCACTTGAGGAATTTTCGTTGATATCTGCGTGCAGGAGCAGCGCTGAAATGTCATAACACACGAAAAGTGCCGAAGCCACTTGCGGCTCCGGCACTTTTTATGTGCGGTCTGTTTTCCTGTCAGGAAAAAGATTATTTCATGATCATCTTCTTGCCACCCTTGATGACGAAGCCGTTGGCCTTGCTTACGCGCTGGCCGGCTGCGTTGTAGAGTGCAGCATCGGCGTTGCCCTCAAGAGTTACGTTGCTGATACCGGCAACGGTTCCCTGGCGTACGCGGAAAGGCTTGGCATTCTTCACGCCACCACGACCTACAAGGTAGATTTCGGCATAGCGTCCCTCAACACCTTCGGGCAGGGGCTCGCACTCGAAAACAAGAGCGCTGAAACCGTTGGTCTCGCGAACCTCGTCGGTTGCACCGACAGTGAGCCAATCCGGGCAACCCTCCAAATCATAGTTGGCACCGACGGCCTCACCATTCTCGTCATACTGGTAGATGGGGGCGGCAGTGATGACGGGGATGAAGTCTGCGACAGCTTCGCCCGTGATGCTGGGGTGGTCGGTGGTACACTCCTTGCCATCGGTGCTGAACTGAATGCTGGCATACTCCTCGGCTGCCGGCTCTACGCCATCGAAGAAGCAGTGGGTATACATCATAGTCTTATAGAAGATTTCCTCGGTTCCGAAGAAATAATATCCCTTGGAGCCATCCTCGCCGATAGCCTCGAAGCGAGTAGGACGGGTGATCTTCATCTGATAGGGATCCTCGACACAAACAAGACGGAATGACACGTCTACACCATCCTGATTGTAGCCCTCAATCTTGGTAGCATAAGCATAGTCAATCACGAAGGGGTCAACTACTGCATCGCCGAACTCATTCAGAGTCTCCTTATAGAAGGTTACATAGCCGTACCAGAACTCTTCTCCGTCCTGGTCCTTTTTGGAACCCTGAATGTCGACGGAAGAACAGGTGAGTTCCTCCTTCTTCTCCAAGAGCTTATAGCCTTCACCATCCACATACTCGTAGGTGTTGAGGGTGAGGGTGAGGGTCTTGCCATTCAGAGGGTCGGCCTGATAGGAGGTGAAAGGAAGCTGGAAGGCTTCGGTGTACATGGGAGAAGCAGGCTTGTCAAAGAACTCTACGGTTCCGCCGATTGCTACACCGGCACCCTGATTGATCAGCGAAGTCTCAAGGACACTGTTGGTACCAAAAGCCGGACCATCGGAAAATCCCATATAGATCTGATCATTCAGAGGGCTGAAGTTCATGACAGGCGTCACATCATTGGCAACAGCTGCAATCTCAGGAGCAGAGAAGGAAGATCCGCCGACAGTGATAGTCGGTGACACGAAACCCGTGAGAATATAATTCTGGGTGTCGAGGTAAGGGTTGATACCCCAAGTCATGACGAGATTATTGTCTACGTCAGCATACTTAGAGAGATCTATTTCGCCTTCCTCTCCCTGTCCGCTCCATACGGCAACGCCGGGATTGGGACACAGGTTGGGATAGGTCACCTTGGCAAGACCGGGCATGAGGAGTGCGGGGATGGTAGAACCGTCAGGGCCGCCGAAAGTATAGGCACTGTGGTATGCACCGGCAGGACGTCCGTAGAGCACACCATCTTCAACGGAACGCTGGGCGGCCTTGGAAGCCTGGAGGCTGGCAGAAGCTGCCGTCATGGCCTTCAAGCCCTTGGTGCTGTCTAGGGTGTTGGCCTGGACAGCCACTTGCTGATACTGTGCGCTTGCGGAAAGCGATACAGCAGCCATTGCAGAAAGGAAGATAAAATTCTTCATAAGCTTGTTTGTTTATGTAAATGATTATTTTTTAGTTGATGTCGATATTCTCCTTGGGCTTCATCTGCAGCATGAACCATTTGTCCTTGTTCGTGGTAGAGGTGAAGCGGAGATAGGAGAGGTCGAATGTCGTGTAGCCCTTTTCCACCTTGAACGTATCATTGAAGACACCATCGAGCACCTCCTTTACGCGGTCATAATGGTTCTTGCTGATACCATTCTTCTCTTCACCGGGAGCAACATACGTGAAGCTGACGGTCTCGCCCTCTACTTTGTAGTCATAGAAATAGGTGAGCGTAGTGCTGGGTTCTGACTTGGGATTGTAGGCCACGGTCAGACGGAGCTGGCCGTCGGAGTTGAGCAAAATGTTATAGCTTGTGGGGCCATAGGCGGCATTCACCTTACGATAAGTTTTGAACACTGACTCTACATTGGCTGCCACATCCTCCGACATCTCTGCGCCGCGCTTGAGGCTGAAAGTGTTGCCGCTGATGGCACCGACAAAGAAGTTGAAGGGATTGTCGCCGCAGATGTAGAAGGCAGGGTCGTCGATGCTCTCGAAGATGTCGCGCTCGGGATCATAGCGATAGTCCTGCACGGTAGAATTGCCGAAAGTCTTGGCATCGCGGAAACGAAGATAATAGTCCTCGCCGCGCTTGGTGATGAGGAAGGGATTGAAGCTCGACTGCGTGACGGCATCGCCTTCCACGGGATAGATGGCGGGAATACCATCGCCGGCATCCTCGAAGATGCAGACACTGTCGGCATAGTGGATGAAATTGTAGGAAGCGGCATTCTCGGGGAACATGGTCTTCTGGAAGGTCTTGACATCGCTGAGGTAGGCCTCATAGTCCACTCCTTCCTCTACGGGGGTGAGGAGATTATAGGTGCCGCGCTTCTTGCCCTTGAGCATCATGTAGCTGGCATCCTCGGGAGCATCGACGATGATGAACTCATAGTCGCCGCCAATACCCGTGCCGGTCTCGTCGTTGCCATAGCCTCCAGTGATTCCCACATCCTCAGGATTGGTGAAGGTGTGGAGCACATCGTTGTAGGTGTTGAAGGTGAGGACGGGTCCGTTGTCGGTGATGACTTCCCATGCCGACACGTCGCTCATGTAGGCCCCATTGCTGAGGATATTGTTCATCGAGCACTTCACGGAATGGTCCTCATTGAAGTCCATCAGCACGAGGTAGCCATTGCCGAAGGGCGATTCGTTCTTGGTGGTGGGGTAGAGCTGCATGGCCCATCCGTTCGGCTGCGCCGTGAGGCGTGCGGAATAGAGGTCGCTGGCAGCATTGAGTCGCTCTGCGGCACTCTGGTCGAAGAGCAGGTCTTCCTCATTGGAGCAGGCAGAGAAAGCCAGTCCTGCACCCACTATTGCTAAATAGATGAAATGATTCTTCATGATTGCTGTTTTTCGAGACCGTTATTGAGGATTATCCTGAAGTGCTTTGAACTGATAGACCTCCTGACGGAGTTTGTCCATGAGCGTCTGTCCGTCCTCTACGGTCATCAGGCGGTTCTGGAGATTTCCATACTTGTCGACCACGAAATTCCCTTCGCTGTCCGTGACGTAGGTACGCCGCTGTACTTCCCGGCGCAAATCGTCGATGGAGATGCCGAAACTCGTGCGGAGATAGTCGCGCACCATCTGCACCTTCTGGAGTATGACGGCACGTCCGTCAACGCCCGTCTCATGAATCCACTGCACTTTGCCGTCGGCATCGAGCACGACGTTGCCATTCTCGTTGCGCAAGCACTTGCGGCGATAAATCTTGTGCTCGCCGTTGTCGCTCGCCTTGAAATAGCCGATAGTGTCCTTGTTGCAGCCGGGCTTGAGGAGCTTGCTGTATTCGCTCTCGCTGGAACAGTCGATTTCCTCCCACTCGTAGGTAGCCGTATTGAGGAGCTGTACCCACTTGAGGGTATCTACGGTGATATAGTTGGCCATCGTCTCTGCCCAGTCCTCATCCTTTGCGCTGGAGGCATAGGAACTGGTGAAGCCCATACCTGCCTTGAGGGAGTCAGGCGAGTCGCTCCATCCGGCAGCATCGTATGAACTGTTGGAGATGACGTTGAATGCGGTGGGGTGGAGATAGGTCTGGTCGAGGATGTGGGAGAACTCATGGTGCATCGTCTTGAAGAAGTAATGGTTCATGTTGTCCACATCGTACGGATTGAGGTTGTTGACGTTGTAGAGGTTGATTTTTATACCGCTACTGGCATCGCCCAGTGTCTCCGTTCCCTGCGAGGGGTTATAGTTCTTGGAGCCGCACACGTGGATGACACGGGGGCTGTAGAGCTTGAGGAATTCCTCTCCGGCGAGGGTTTTGTAGATATCGTACCAGAGATATTTTGTCAGCACAGCGAGATCCACGCTCTTGTCGTAGTCCGGCGGTGTGAGGTTCTTGTTCATGTCCGAACCCTTGTCCTCAAAGCGATAGATGAACTTGAGATTGTAGGGTTCGAGGAACTCTTTCTTGCAGAAAGTGTCGAGGGGGAAAGTATATGAACTGCGGTCCAGGATGTCGATGGCCGCATTGGTTTCGAAGATGGAGGCGGTGAAATCATCGTCGGAGCACGATGTGACGCCCGCTCCTATGGCTACTGCGGCGGCAGCGAGCCAAAGTCTGATTTTCGTTTTCATCCTTCTTATTGGTTTTTAACACGTAATGATTCGAAGTCAATGCTGAACGAACGGTTGTCTTTCTGCACGACCGTGCGTGTAGGCTCCAGTCCGGCAGAGAGTGCTTCCCAAGGCACTTCGATGGAACGACGCGGGTCGTTGATCTCAATGCCGATGGAGTCAGACTCGATGCCGATGGTGTGACTGAGGGGGAGTCCCCAGCGCTTGATGTCGAAATAGCGCATGCCCTCAAAGACATTCTCGAAACGGCGGAAATCGTTCAGGCAGTTCATCAATGCAACTGCGTCTGCAGGCACGACAAACTTATTGCTGAGTTGACGGGTGAAGTCCCAATTTTCAAAGCAATTGTTGTTTTCTGCCTTGGAATAGTAAGAGTCGAAAATTTCGTCGGTCATGAACTTGCCCATTTTGCCCTCAATAAATTGTTTGTAGTCGGTGGGCGACAAGCTGTTAAGCGATGAGTTCCAGTAGAATTTAAGGTCGCGCTTGGCATCCTCATAGCGTCCGAGCATGATTTCGGCCTCTGCACGCTCCAGCAGGAGGTTCATGCTGGTGAAGGCACGATAGATGATATGAGGAAAACCCGTACCGGCAATCTTGTCGGCATATTCAAACTCCTCGAAGATTTTCGAACTGATGTAGCCGTAGTCGCTGGCCGAACTGCTGAAGAGCATACCACCCACGGCAGCCTGCACGGGGCAGATAAGGCCCGACCAAAGCGGATGGTTCGTACGCACCATCATGGCATCTCTGGCGCAGGGTCCGGCAACGGAGTAGCGATAGCCCCATGCACGGCGCTGCAGGAGCGAATTGGTGCAGAGGAGCATGAGGTTGTTGTTGCGGTCGGGGTGCTGCCAAGCCTTTGCATAGTCATCGGC
This sequence comes from uncultured Bacteroidales bacterium, assembly GCA_946060685.1. Taxonomy (GTDB): domain Bacteria; phylum Bacteroidota; class Bacteroidia; order Bacteroidales; family Bacteroidaceae; genus Alloprevotella. The sequence continues at coordinate 3,068 of CAMGOT010000075.1, read as the reverse complement.
AGAGGAGCAGTCACCGAAGACGGAGAAGTCCATCATCATGCGCTGCATCTGTGCGCTGTCGGTGGAGAGCACGGCATCGGCATGTTCGATGACCTTCTCATACTGACGTGTGAAGAGGTAGTAGCGTGAGGCGAAGGCATGGGCGGCATTGGTGTTGAAATGATATTTCGGTGCCGTGGTATAATTGTAGTCGCTCACATACTTGAGTCCCTCCTCAAGGTCGAGTCCGATTTTGCGGTAGGTCTCTGCCACATTCGAGCGGTCGTAGTCCTTCGACACGACATCCTCGATTTCCGTGACGTAGGGTACACCTATGTCCTCCTTGCTCACTTCGTCGTCCTTATACGGCTGCGCGAAGAGGTTGACGAGCATGAAATGGTTGTATGCACGGAGCAGATGAGCCTCGGCCCAGGCACATTTGAGCTTGTCGGAGAATTTTGCAGGGTCAGCGTTGGCACCCTTCATTCTCTCAATGGCGTCGAGGGCCTGATTGACGCTGGCAGTGGAGGCATAGTATTCGCTCCAGACCATGCCCGGCGAATCGTAGTCGTTGTAGGTAGCGCTTGAGGCAGGCTCGAAGGCATACAGCTCATTGTCGAAGCGGGAGAAATGGCTGTAGTTATAGTGTGAGAGAATCTGCTTGTCGTTGGTGCTTGAAGGCAGATGGGGCGACTGGTTGTCGAGAAGGTTGTCGCTCGAGATTTCTCCGAGCCAGCAGGGTGCAGCTCCGGGATAGGATGCAATCAGCAGGCTGACCACCTTGTCCTCGCTGTCAATCTCCGTACGCTCATCGGGCGTATGGTCCAGGAAGTCGGAGCAAGAGCCGGCTGCAATGGTCATAAGACCCATGAACAGAGTTTTGATATGTTTCATATTCTGATGATTTCTATTGTTAGGTTATGTGGAAACGTCAGCCGTGCACTCTTCAACGTCCGAAGAGGAGCCGGGAGGCTTCAGTCGCGCCCGCTCATATATATATATAAAGTGCAGACAGCGTGAAGCCATCTCCGCGCGCCATGCGCTGGAGCAGAAGAGCCGCAGCAGGGCTGGCAGAAGCCGGATTAGATGCCCAGACGCAGTGTGAAGGTGAACTGCTTGGAGAGCGGTGTAGCCACACCACCCGAGTTGACGAACTCAGGGTCTTGTCCGTTCAGCTTCTTGTCAGAATAGAGGAGGCAGAGGTTGCTGGCATCGAGTTTGAGCGATGCAGTGCTAAGGCGAATCTTGCTGAGGAACGTCTTGGGGAGTTCGTAGGTCAGCGAGATATTCTTCAGACGAATGAAACCGCCGTCTGCCACGCGCGCCGTAGAATAGTTGTAGGCGTTGTAGGCATACGAGAGTGAGTTGTCGTTGTAATACTGACGACGGCTGGCGATGGCAGGAATATCCGTCACATCCTCGTCGCCGGGAAGTACCCAGCGGTTTTTGAACTCCTTGGACATGGCGCTCATATCGGAATAGGCAGCCGAGAAGACGGGTTCGAGGCGAATCTTATTACCGAAGGAGTAAGTGATGAAGACGTTCAGATGCCAGTTCTTCCAGTTCACGGCGTTGTTGAAACCACCGGTGAAGGTAGGATCGGTGGGACCCTCATACTTCAGGAAATCGAGGCTCTCGAACTCCTGGAAGTTGATGTCAGACGTCGTCACCTCGCCCTTCTCGTTGATGACCTGGGGAATACCCTCATCATTCAGTCCTACGAAAGGAATGGAGAAGAGTGCGCGGTGAGGATAGCCTACACGGGCAAAACCGCTGCTGCTGACGAGGTCGATGACACGGCTTTGGGAAAGGAGGTCGGTGATTTCGGTAGAGCAATAGGCGATGGTGAAGTCGGTGTTCCAGTTCCAGTCAGCAGTGCGGATGTTGTGGGTAGAGAGCGTAGCCTCGAAGCCCTTCGACTTCATGGAAGCCACATTGGCAAACTTGCGGATTTCGCCGCCGACGCCCTGGGTGTTGAGGTAACCCATGAGGTCGAAGTTCTCGCGCCAATATACGTCGGCCACGAGGTTGATGCGGTTGTCGATGAAACCGAGGTCAAGACCGATGTTGAACTCGTTCTTCTTCTCATACGTCAGTTCGCTGTTGGCGAGCTGCGAGAGATAGATGGCGGTCTCCTGCTGGTCGCCCTGCGGACGCCAGATGTTGGCGGCGCGGAAGATGGCGAGGGCGTTCGATGCCGCACTCTGCTCGCCCACGAGCGAATAGCTCAGACGGATGGTACCGTGGCTGAAGGCATTGTTGGTGGAGAGCATCCATGCGCGGAACCATTCCTCCTCGTGAGCGTTCCACGATGCGGAGACGTTCCATGTGGGGAGCCAGCGGCTGTTGCTGGAGCGTCCGAGCTGGTTGGAGCCATCGTAGCGTCCGGTCATGTTCAGCGTATAGCGTCCCTTATAGGAGTAGACGGCATTGGCGAAGAAGGCCATACGGCGGTTCCAGCTCTTGGCGAAGGAGTTGATGGAGGTTCCCTCCTCCTTCAACTGCTTGTAGAACTCGGGGGTGATGGTCTGCAGACGGCTGTTGTTGAAGTCCACACCATATACGCCCTGCTCGCTGGCATCGTAGTCGGCACTGTTGGCCTCCATACCACCCATAATATTAAAGATGTGGGTGTTGTTCCAGGCATTGTTGTACTGGATGGTGCCACGGAAGTCGAGCTGGGTGACGGCATTGCGGTTCAGAATATAGATACCGCCAGTAGGCATCACGGAGATGGGCCGTGAGTTGGGTTTGTCGGGGTCCTGGTACAGATAGGGGTTGCTGTACATGATGTTGGGATTGTCCAACCCGGCACGGTAGGCCTCCGCCTGGTTCGATTCGTTCAGGATGTCGTGCTCACGGTTGCTGCGGTTGGTACGATAACTTCCCAGCACGTTGACCTCCAGACCCTTGATGGGCTTCCACGCCAACTCACCCTGGAACTTGATGTCCATCACGTCGATGTCGATAAAGTTGTTCTCCAGTTCCTTGAAGATATTGAAGGGGGCGTAGTTGCGGGTATAGGTGGCGCTGGGGTCGAGCGTACGCGAAGTGTTGAGGGCGTAGCTGAAGGGGTTGATGTCGAAGTC
>CAMGOT010000074.1 GCA_946060685.1 uncultured Bacteroidales bacterium | reverse complement strand
AATGACGTGATGTACGATGACGTGATGTCCGATGACTGATGAAAAATGCTGTAGAGAGGACTTTCATGTACTGCCACGAGGCTTCAAGGAAGGGGCTTTTCACTTCGCTTGCCATGGTGGTGGCAACAGGTGGGCAGTGCACCCTGATGGATTCCTTGCAGGCGGTCTGCTGCAGGAAGAGTAAAAAAGGTGAAATGCAGATGATATTTTCGTTTTCTTTTTGACAAACAAACACTGCAAAAAGTGTTGCTTACTACATATTATGAAATCTCTGCTTAGCAAAGTGGGGGGGGTGAAAATAAATATTTGTCTGTTTTTTCAAAAGAAATTTGGAAATGCAAAAAATGCGTAAATTTGTCGGGCAGAAAGATTTACTGCTTTCCATGCGGATGCTGGAACTTTGTTTCAGGAAAGAATCCGAAGTAGCCTCGAAGCCATGAAGATGGCGGGCGAAGGGAAAGAGATGCCAGGGGGTACCTGCCATATATACAGGTTGTTTTTCGTGCTTCATCCCCCCTCATCCCCTGTCGGCTCCTCTTCCGCTTGGAACAAGCATCACCTTAAATCAAACTATCATTCTATGCTTAAACGTTTTCAATCAGTCAGTCTGTTGCTGTTCCTGATGGGCTCGGGTGCCCTCAGTTCAGTGGCTGCGAATGCCCCCTACAGCATTGCTGAGGTGAGCATCGTGCAGCAGACGGGTACCGTCACCGGCCAGGTGAAGGATGCCAGCGGTGAGCCGCTTATCGGCGCTTCTGTAGTAGTGAAAGGCACCACAAAGGGCACTACCACCGATGTAGAAGGCCGTTTCACCATCAGTGGTGTCAAGAACGGTGCCACGATCCATGTAAGTTATATCGGTTATACCAGCCAGGACGTGACGTTCAGCGGCGGTCCGCTGGAAGTGGTGCTTGCCGAGGACAATTCCAGTCTTGAAGAAGTTGTGGTTGTGGGTTACGGCAGCACGAAGAAGCGCGACCTGATAGCATCTGTTTCGACGGTAAAGGCTGAAGAAATCAGCAATATCCCCGTCACCAATCTTGCACAAGGCCTTGCCGGACGCTCGCCGGGTCTTATCGTGCAGGCCAGCGGTGGTGGTATCAACAGCCGTCCGAATGTGAGCATCCGTGGTGGTGGCACTCCGCTCTACGTCATCGATGGAGTGGTGCGCAGTGAGGACGACTTTGCCAACCTGGCTCCTGAGGATATCCAGAGCATGTCGATATTGAAGGATGCTTCCGCTACTGCCGTCTATGGTAGCCGTGCCACCAATGGTATCGTGCAGGTAGTGACGAAGGCCGGCAAGGAAGGCAAGCCCAGCATTGAATATGACTTCAACTACTCCTGGTCGCAGCCCAACATCTGGCCTGAGAAGCTCGGCATGGTGGAGCGTGCCACATATGCCAACATTGCCAGCCGCAACGACGGCGGTGAGGATGTCTACAACGAGGCAGCCCTGAAAGCCTTCCAGGATGGAAGCGACCCTGAGCACTTCTCTGACACCAACTGGCGCAAACTCGTGCTCAACAACTGGGCTCCCCAGCAGAAGCACACCGTGCGCATGACGGGCGGTACCGAAGTGAACCGCTATTATGCCAGCTTCGGATACATCAACCAGCAGTCGCTCTACAAGAGCAACAACCACTGGATGGAGCGCTACACCTTCCGTCTGGCCCAGCAGTCGTTCATCAAGCCCATTGGCCTGCACGTGAACCTCACCTTCGACGGCTATCTGCAGGAGCAGACCCACCCCTATACCTCCAGTTCAAGCGGTTACTACAACGTGTTCTCCCATATCAATGACCGTCCAGGCTATATGCCCGGCGTGAACAATCTGGGACTGCCCTACGCCATAACCGACAACCCAGTGGCAGAGACGGCCGATGATGCCGGTTATAACCGCAACAAGTACAACGTGCTCAACGGTAAGGGCGAGCTCGTGTGGGATTGCCTTTGGGTAGAGGGGCTGAAGGTACGCCTCTCCGGCGACTACCGCTACTATGGCAACACCACGAAGCAGTGGCGCAAGGATGCTGCCAAGTACAATTGGGACAGCACCACTCCTATCTACGACAATACTCCGATGCTCTACCACAGCAGCAGCACGGGCTTCGGCTTCACCACCCAGGCATTCGTGGAATATGCCAATGAGTTCGGCAAGCACAGTGTGAGCGCGCTGGCAGGTTTCGAGCGTTACTATGAGCGTGGAGAAAACTATTGGGAGCGTCGTGAGAACTATGAGTTCGACATCGACCAGATAGAAATCGGTCCGGCATCCAGCCAGACCAACGGTGGCAGCGAGGCAGAACTCGGACGTGCGGCATTCATCGCACAGGCGAAGTACAGCTACGACGGACGCTACTATGTGGAAGGAAGTCTGCGTCGCGACGGTTCCGACTATTTCGCTCCCGGACACCGCTGGGGCAATTTCTTCGGCGGAAGCGTAGGATGGGTGCTGACGGGCGAGAAGTTCATGAAGGAAGTAGTGGAGCGCGATATCTTCAATACCTTCAAGATTCGTCTGTCCTACGGTGAGACGGGTCAGGACAACAGTGCCGGACGCTTTGCCTATCTCACCAGCTATAACATGAATTCCAAGGGCTACGTGGTGAACGGTGCCTTTACCCCCACCTTCTCCGAGGGTAATCCCGCCAGCCCGGACCTTACGTGGTACACCACCCGTCAGACCGATATCGGCTTCGACTTCGCCAGCCTCAAGAATCGCCTCTATGGTAGTTTCGACTACTTCTACTACAGCACGAAGGGCTATCTCGTGGCTCCCACAGGCGAAAGCTATATCAACAATGCCCTCGGCGTGTCGATGCCGAAGGTGAAGAGCGACAGCGAATTCCGCCGTGCAGGATATGAGGTGCAGCTCGGATGGCGCGACCGCGTGGGCGAGTTCCGCTATGATGTCAGCGCCAATCTCACCTACTACCAGAGCCTTTGGGCCGTCATCGACGATGAAGCCAAGGAGAGCAGCCTGAATCCCTACACACGTCAGGCACAGCAGAAGGCCAACTACTACAGTCTCCTCTATCACAGCCTGGGCTATTACACCAATGCCACCGATGTGATGAACAGCGTGGCTTATGTGAATGCCGTGAACAGCGGTTATCTCACCGCCGGCGACATCAAATACGAGGACGTGAACGGCGACGGCAAGATTGACAGCAACGACACGCGTCGTCTCGGCAATTCCAGCGCACCTCACATCCAGTATGGTATCAATATCCAGCTGGGCTACAAGGGCTTCTATTTCAGCACCCTGCTCCAGGGTTCGGGCAAGTTCGACATGTACATCGATCCTGCTCTCGGCATGCAGACCGGCCAGACCTACGGACTCCCCGTGGCCTACGACTATCAGAAGGACTTCTGGACCGTGGACAACACCGATGCACAATATCCCCGCCTGATGGCCAATACAGCCCTGAATGCCAACAACAACTATCTGAGTTCTGACTTCTGGACGGTCAACGGACGCTATATCCGCATGAAGGACCTGCAGTTCGGCTACGACTTCAAGTATCTGTTGCTGAAGGATGTCAACTGGCTGTCGCGCGCCAAGGTGGGTATTTCCGGCACGAACCTCTTCACCATCTCCAAGGCGAAGAAGTACGGACTTGACCCGGAGAACTCTTCTACAAGCAACTACGGTTATCCTGTAGAGCGCACCATCGCCTTAACGCTTAACCTTGGATTCTAATGCCAGGGATTATGGAAATCCTGCACCTATAAATTATCCCAAACGCATCATATTATATTATGAAACACTATATTCTCAACAGCCTGATAGGTTTTGGAGTGCTTGCAGCCCTGCCCTCGTGCATGGACACCCTCGACACGCATCCTACGGCTGAATTCAATGAAGAGACTGTATGGGGAACCAAGGCCACGGCCGATGCTTTCGTGCTGAATGTCTATGCCAATGTCCTCAATACGGGCTACACGGGCAGCGGTTCCTGCATTTCATGGGAAGCCCGCACGCCCAACTGCTCAAGGTCGAGCCGAGTGGGCGAAGGCATCGACAACTATGCCAACGAGACTGCCGACCTCTCCGTAACGCCGAGCTTCTCGCTCTATCGCAAGGTGAACATGATTTTCAAGCATGCCACCGAAGGCAACTTCACCGACGACGAGAAGGCCGACCTCCTCGCCAATGCCCATCTGCTCCGCGGTATGCTCTATTTCCAGTATGCCCGAATGATGGGACGCATCCTGCCCGTGGATGAGGTCTTCACTGCCGAGGACACCATCAAATGCCGTGTGTCCTTCACCGAGAATGAGGCCGAGAGCTACAAGCTGGCCATTGGTGAACTGGAGCAGGCCGTGGAGGGACTCCCCACCAGCAGTTCCGCCGGACTGCCCAACAAATATGCCGCTGAGGTCATTCTCTCCCGCGCATGCCTGCAGGCCTATGCCTATACCAAGGATGCCGCCTATCTTGACAAGGCCATCGCGGCCGCCAAGGATGTGACGGAAAACCGCGAACTCACCGCCGACTATGCTGATATGTTCAACAATGCCACCAGTACGAATGCCGAGATTCTTTGGGCACAGTATTGGCTCAGCGAAAACACCACCATCAGCACGTTTGAGGAGATGATTCGTTGCGCTCCCAATATTCCGGCAGCCGACGTGGCTACCACACAAAGCCCCATCGGCGTGAACGAAAACAAATGGTTCGACTCGTGGGGAATCTACTGGCCTACGCAGGATGCTGTGGACCAATATCTTGTGACCGACGAGGCCACAGGAAAGGCTATGCCCTGGTATGAGACTTCACAGTGGAAGGACAACGTGGAGGAACTCGATGCCTCTACCCTCACCGAAGTGGGACAAGTGGAAGTTTGGGACCGCACCAACGGTACGCAGAACCAGATTCCCGAAATCAACGACTTCACCCAGACTTCCTCCAAGGCTCCGGTCGTGCGCAACTGGTACCGCCTGAAGGAGGGTGCAGCGAAGAACATCAGCCAGCTCATGTATGAGAACCGCGACAACCGTTTTGCGGCCAGCATCGTCTATGACGGCTGCACATGGACCACGGAGACCGTAGAGACCAATCTTGGCGGCAACTTCTCCATGGGCGTTCGCGACCAGCGCGACGGCGGATGGTACAACACTACCACGGGATATATGTGGCGCAAATATATGCCGGAGAACACTCCGAAATGGTTCTATGCCAACAAGACCGACTATCACCAGTGTGTGGCACGCGTGGGTGAGGCTTATCTTAACCTCGCCGAGGCCTACCTGCTGAAGGGTCAGGTGGCAAATGCCGTGGCTGCCTTCAATGCCACCCCACGAAGCATGGTGGCCTGGCACCCTCAGAGGCTGCCACCGAGGCTGAGGCTTGGAAGGACTATATCCGCGAGCGCAATGTGGAAATGATCAACGAAGGCGGCGACCTCTACTACAGCTATCTCCGTTGGGGCAAGCTCGGCAGCAAGACCGGGATGACCGAAGATGGCAAGGACGGCGGCATCATCCGCGACCTCAACCGTCCCGTCTACAAGATGGAGATGACCTCAAAGCGCGACCAGCTCGTCATCAACCAGCTCACCATTCTCAACTCCGCTGCCCGTCAGTTCACCGCTCCCAAGCGTTATCTCATGGGTATCAACCAGAGTTTCCTCGACAATCGTGCTGCCTACGGTCTTGACAACAAGCAGAACGACGGCTACTAATCCATCATGCGATGGTTAATTACACGATGGTTATTATCAACAAACAGATTCATCATCCTATGAAAAAATATCTTTCCATCATCGGCATCATGCTGTTTGCCATTTTCGGCATGACCTCCTGTCTTGAACACGGACTCGATGATCTCGAAGCCTTCGACACTGCCGACATCGAAAACTGGCCCGTGGCTTACTACCGTTATTACACTGGCGACGAGATGGCTGTGAACGGTGAGCAGCAGGTGAAGCAAATCCAGCTCACGCGTACCGCAGGCGAATACGATTTCGATGAAGAGAACAAGACTGGCGAGCCTTTCTTCAATATCACCGTGGCACCGAACAATGTGCCCGAGGAGGAGAAGGCCAATGTAGATGCCAAGAACCTCGTGGTGGTCCTCACCATCTCTACTGCTGCTACCGTCACCCCTGTCGACGGTGCGCCCAAACTCGGTGTGCCGGGCGACTGGAGCAAGCCCAACAAGTATAAAGTCACGGCGGCCAATGGCAACTCGCGCATCTGGACCGTGACGGTGAACCTTCAGAAATAACTGATGTTTTGGTGTGATCAATGGCATATTCTGCAACAATATTGAAATAGGTACATAAATCTTGATTCGTTTTTTCATACTTGAGTATGCCATTAGAGCCCCATTGATTATTCCTAATCGATGGGGCTCATTCTTCATGCCGATGTTCCTTTTTTTGATGACGAGGGCAATATCCTTCCATTCAGCGCGTTATAATATCGTTGAACGACACCATAAAGGGGTGTTCTATAAATTACTTGAGGCGATTTTTTTACCTATCGTGCAGTAGGTTTTTGTTTTTCAAGCACGCACATAGCGTGCTATGTAAGTGATTGAAAAGCAGAAAGATACTGTGCGAGAGGTGGAAAAGCGACCAAGCAGACACCCTTTGAAAAAAGATTATATACTAATTTATAGAACACCCCTAAAAATTATCATGCGACAAATCCTTACAGTTCTTTTTTTCCTGATGTCCCTGCTTGCGAATGGTGCTGCACCGCTTTCGAAATCCCAGCGGCGTGCTGCCGAGGCTGAGGCCGAGGCCGTCATCCGGCGTTTCACCGAAGGGAAGATGCCGGTGAAGGTGGCTGTCTCGATGTCCAAGGATGCCGAAGGGCGCGACAGGTACAGCTATGAGGTGAAGGGCGGACGACTCTGCATCTATGCCAGCAGCGGAGTGGCAGCCTGCCGGGGATTCTATGACTATGTGAAGCAGAAAGGGGCGGGTATAGCCTCATGGAGTGGATGCCGCTTCCAGCTTCCTGCCGATATCTCGGCTGAGCCGCGTATGGTCTACTCGCCCTATCGCGACCATCAGTATCTTAATGTCGTCACCTATGGCTACACCGCACCCTACTGGGACAAAGAGCGGTGGGACCGCGAGATTGACTGGATGGCACTCCATGGCATTGACATGCCGCTTGTGCTTTTGGCCCAGGAGCAAGTGTATCGGGAGGTGTTTCGCGATATGGGGCTGAGCGATGCCGAGATTGACGAATGGGAAGTCGGTCCTGCCCATCTGCCCTGGATGCGAATGGGCAATCTTGCTGGCAATTCCTTCGACGGCCCCTTGGGCAGGCATTGGCATGATAGCCAGGTACAGCTGTGCCGGCACGTCATGGAGCGGGTGCGTGCCTTGGGCATGAAACCCATCTGTCCGGCCTTCGGAGGGTTTGTGCCGAAAGCTTTCAAAAAGCACTATGAGGTGCATACTGAACTGACGGGATGGGATTGGGTGCCCGATTCCCATCGCAACTCCCGGCTGAGTCCCAACACGGAGGCCTTTGCCGAAGTGGGCGCACGTTTCATCCGAAAGTGGGAGGAGAAATTCGGTAAAGGCTGCTACTATCTTTCCGACTCCTTCAATGAGATGGATATTCCCCGCGACACGGCCCTCATGACGGCCTACGGCGATGCCGTATACCGAAGCATTTCTACCGCCAATCCCGATGCCGTATGGGTGATGCAGGGATGGTCGTTGGGCTATCAGCGCGACTCCTGGGGTGAGGGCATCTTTAAGGCACTGGTGAAGAATGTGCCCGACGACAAGTTCTTGCTCCTCGACATGGCCACCGACTACAACCGCTACATCTGGAACCAGAACTACAACTGGGAGTTCTATGAGGGTTTCTACGGCAAGCAATGGCTATGGAGCGTTATCCCCAATATGGGCGGGAAGACGGCTTTTACAGGCTACATCGATTATTATGCCAACGGACGGATGGCGGCCTTACACCCGGACAAGTACGTACAGCCGACGGGATATGGCTTCGCTCCCGAGGGGCTGGAGAACAATGAAATGCTCTACGAACTGATTGCCGATGCCGGATGGCATAGTCCTGCCGACAGCATCGACCTGGTAGACTGGCAGCAGAATTATTTCCAGTGTCGCTATGGAGAAGTGTCGCCTGCCGACAGGCATTATGCTGAGGCCTTGTCGCGTTCGGTCTACAATGCCTTTCAGGACCATCCTCAGTTTGCCTGGCAGGTACGGAATAAGATTGTGGGCAGTGGAAATGTCCGGCTGAATGCTGACTTCTGTGCCGGTGTGGAAGGAGTTTTCAGCAATGCCGAATCTCTGCGTACGCGGCTTTCCGGCCTTTCGGAACAAGGCGCCCGGCTGCTGCGCGACGATCTCGTGGAGGCTGCTGCCATGTATGTCAGCGGCAAGGTGGAGGGAGTGAATCTGCGCATACAGCGTCTGCTCGATGAGGGCGATACGCTCCAGGCCAAACATCTTGTGGATGACCTGAAGATGCTCATGCTCCGTCTTGACCGTGCCCTGACGGCACATCCTCTCTACAACCTTGAGGTGTGGGAACGTCAGGCGGTGAAAGTGGCGGGCAGCGATGCCGAGCGCAAGCGCAACGCTGTCAATGCCCGTCGTATTGTGAGCGTATGGTATGCAGAGCATGAGAAGGATGAGCCGGTGAATGATTATGCCTGCCGCATGTGGGCAGGAATGATCAGGGACTACTATCTGCCCCGCCTTATCGGTACCTGGAACCGTCGCATCAGCGGAACCGCCTTCGACCAGATAGCTTTTGAGAATGCGTTCGTGAACAAGGCTCCCGTGCTTTCCCCGCAGTCGCCATTGCAGGAGGAAGAACTTCCCGACTTCCTCTGCTGGCTGGTAAGGGATGCGAAAGCTTTGGCACAATAATATCCCCGTTGCTCTTTCTCATAGAACATTAGACTTTGCCCAGCGGTGCGCGTCGTTATGGCGCGCACCGCTCGTATACAAGCCGCCCTGATGCCTTGGGTACACATATATATAATATTGCGCGCGTATAATATTGCGCGCGCGACAATTGTTTGAAATGCCCAAGCCTGCTGTCTGATTGCGAGGACGGTTCCGTTCTGTGCAAAACTCGTGGGGAAAAGGCGGGAGCATGCGGTTTTTTCTTTTATCTTTGTAGGCAGTAGAGGAAAGAATCGTAAATTTGCCGTTTGAAAACAATCCGTTTAGCGCAGAACCCCTAAAAAATACTCAATTATAGCATACCATGAGCCTTGGCAGAGGCTTGGAAGGATCCAGAACCACTCCATTGCAGTTATACTCCATTGCAGTTATGAAAACATCAATTTTTAGGTATGGCACCTTCCTGCTCTGTCTGCTGGGAATGCTGAGTGCTTTTGGACCTTTCGTCACCGACATGTATTTGCCCGCCTTGCCACAGTTGCAGGCTTGTTTCTCCACCATGCCTCAATGGTGCAACTCAGCCTTTCCACAAGTATGTTGGGACTGGCAGTCGGTCAGATTTTCTTTGGCCCCCCTAAGCGACAAGTATGGCCGTAAGCCCGTCATCATCGCCTCGCTCTTCCTTTTCATCCTCTCCACGTTTGCCTGTCTGTATGCCCCTACGATAGAAACTTTTGTGGCATTGCGCCTGTTGCAGGGTGTGGGAGGTTCTGGCGGCATCGTTTCGCCCCTGGTAGGCATGGGCAATATTATTGTCTCGACAGCCGTGATATTTCTCGTCTGTGCCGTCTGTTCGCTATGGTTTGACATCAGAAGCCTCCGCCTCGCCTCTTTTTCCTCGTCCGCTGCAAAGCAGGAAAAAAGCAAAAAGGGCAGGGAATAGGGAAAGAAATATAAAAAAACGGTGGAAATATATGACAGAAAAAGAAAAAAGACTAATTTTGCTGTGGAAAACACCAGCCTCCAGTGGCTCATGGAGGGATTCCCAGCCTTGCAAGTCATAAAAACAAAACCATATAATAGTATGAAAAACCGATTATCCTTTACTCTTTTTGTGCTGTTTTTCAGCGCATTTTTTTTAAGTGTACCGATGTCCAATGTCGTATACGCTGCTTCGCCTCTCCTCAAAAAAGTGAAGAAGGCACAGGCGATAGAAGTGGTGTACCAAAACCTTAGCAAGGGCAAGGTGCGCCCGGGAGAACAGGTCATGACGGTGGCAGGCAATGAAGTGGTGCTGAAAAACCGCGAGGAGAACGAGACTCAGGAAGCTGCAGACGACAAGAGCGACTGGCTGGTGACTGCCACCTATCAGGATTGGGGACGCAAGCAGACGCGCAAAGTGGCGTTCCTGCCTGGCGGACGCGTCATTAACACTTCTGGAGAGTTCAAGACGGGCGAGGGACATGTGAAGCAACTTGACGATGAGGAAGTGTTAGGACTCCCTTGCCACGTCTATCGCTATAGCGTAAGGAGCAATACGATTGATGTGTGGTGGACGGAGGCTCTCGACGGTTTTCGCGGTAGTCCGCAATTGATGGATGGCTGCGCGCCCGATGGCCTGGTGCTGAAAGTGGTGCGGAATGGCGATGCCACCCAGGAGGTGAAGGCCATCAATGTGCTGAAGGAGAAGCCCCAACTGTTTCCTGAGACATGGGGGGAGGATATGGACTATGCTGAATATCAGTATGCCTGCAACCATTGCTATGATATCAACGTGAATGTCTTCGACCAACAGGCGGTGAAATTCAGCGGCGAGAAACTGGGGGATGTGGCCTCGCTGAAGGAAGGCGTGCAGTATAGTGCAGGCGGTGGCACCATCATCCTCAAGAAGGTGAAACTTCCTGCCAATGCCCGCGACTACGAGATTTTTGCCACATTGACACAGTACTCCGTGGGTGACGCCTACGACCGCACAGGCTCTGTGTTCGTGATTCCTACCGGCAAGGAGAAGAGTTTCCTGGATGCCATGCACGATCAGAAGAGCGTGCCGGCATTCCGCAGTGGCGATACGGACTATCACGGACTGGTGAGCACACCCACTTACGATGTGCCTTTGGAGTTGATGCGTTTCTTTACAGGTTTCGGTGTGCGACAGTTCAACAGCAACAAGGTGCCTGGGCAGCATTGGGTGGACTCCGTCACCTATCAGCTCAACGTCACTCCCCTCGTGGAGCATCTGGAGGGTGAGGCATGGATAGGAGCCTACATTGGCAACTGGGATGCCAACGGCCACCGCATCA
>CAMGOT010000073.1 GCA_946060685.1 uncultured Bacteroidales bacterium | reverse complement strand
TTTGGCTCTGCCCATCTGGCTTAGCGAAAATATTCTATAAAATCCGCAGACTCGCGCTGCGGATTTTTATCGATATGGACTTCATCTTCCTCCTTGACTACGTTGACGATAGGCCGTAGGAGTAGTTTTCATGGCTCTTTTAAACTGTGTGAAGAAATGAGGATAACTGCTATAACCGGACTGATATGCGATTTGACTGACATCAAGACTGGTGGTCAGCAACAGGTTGCAGGCATACTCTATTCGCAGACGGCTGCAGAACTCCCCTATCGTACTGCCGCTCGACTTCCTGAAAGAACGGCATAGGGCTGAAGGGGTAAGACCAGCATAGGCGGCCAGCTCATCCAGCGAAAAGGTGCGGCGGAAATGCTCATAAAGATAGCGGTAGGCACGGTCAACACACGATTCTTTTTCCTTCATCGTACTACCCTGCTGCTGCACGGCCAATATCGTTGAGGAAGGGAGCGTGGTGCTCAATATGTGCAAGAGTTTCATCATCAACGACATACGCATAAAACCCTCAGCAGCATCTAACTTTACGGCTAATCTTGCCAGCTGATCGGCAAGACGAGCATCATGATACACCATACCGCTTTTGCTGCAGCGGATATAGTCCACACCATGCGCCAACTCTGGAAAACGCTCCTCATCCCACTTCAAAAGTTCGGCCGGAACATGAACGAGCAACAGTCGGCAGTTCTTGGATGCCCGCAGTACGCAGTGCGGAATATCATCACCTATCACCACTATCATATCACGGGTCATCGTACCCATGACACCTCCCACCACACCTTCCACCCATCCTTGCCTGACAATGACAACTTCCAACGTGTTGTGGTAATGGTACACTTCAGCAAATTCGTCTTCCGAATTGCCTACTTTATGCAGGGAAGCATCGCCCAAACGCGACAGGTGCTCCACAATCTGATGCCTCACGGCTTGCTTTTTCATAGGCTGTCAATATTCTTAATTCATCTGCAAATTTACATAATATCGCTGATATGGGAAAACCGTAACTTTGCAGACGAAAAAACGAGAACAAAAAACATGAAAAAGAAGCATTTGATGATTTGCAACATGGCTCTTTTGGCCATGATGCCAATAGTCACAGCAAACGCCATCATGCTGGAATGTAGTCACGGCGAAGCCTTCTGCGGTATGGAAAACACCATATGGACATGGCTGCATATCATTTCTTCAACACTACTGCTCGGCCTGACTATATGGCACATCCACTTGAACTGGAACCGTCTGAAAACTTGGGTTCAGCGGTTCAAGACACACCATTCTATAGAAACCAAAAGCACCGTCATCTCATTTCTCTTGACTATACTCACCGGGATAATAGCCATAGCATTCTGGATGACCCATGGCCATACAGGAGTCGGTGGTATACATGGGAAATTAGGACTATTCGCTGTGGCCTGTATGGCTTACCATATCCTTCAACGCAGAGCATGGTACGCCAGACGTTTCAGGAAGCAACTATAATCTACTGAAACTGGACCAAGCCAGTGAAAATCCACCGAATTTTGGAGAAGATATACTTCATCGGCTGGAGAAGATATACTTCATCGGCCAATGAAGTATATCTTCTCTGAAATATCAGTTGAATGCATTGACGGCTTCATATTCCTGCTGTTTTACTTCGGAATATGAAGCCGTCAACGGATAGATAAGGGAGAAAGAAAACTAACAGTAGTTAACAATAAAAAAATAGAAGAGGCATCAGAAATTCCTGCCTATCACAAAGTCAATATAGCCTTTGAGCGACTCGCGCACATCCTCATTTTTAAAATGCTTCAAGAGATCCTGAGCCTCAACCCGCAGCCGCTCCATAGCCTTTTGGGCATACTCGATACCCCCATTAGCCTTTGCAAATTCAATGAGCTCCGCCATCTCCTCTGCAGTAGCTTTCAGTGCCTTCACACGATGCGCCAGTTCCATGGCGCGGGCATTTCCCGTATGGTTCACTGCATAGATGGCAGGAAGAGTCAGTTTGCCTTCCACCATATCATTGCCCCGCGGCTTTCCGATGGAAGCATCGTCAAAATAGTCGAAAATATCATCGCGAATCTGGAAGCACATTCCCACAATTTCGCCAAATCGGCGTGCCTTCACACAGAAACTCTCATCGGCATCCTGCGACATCGCTCCGAGCAGGCCGCAGGTGGCAAAGAGAGCAGAAGTCTTGTTGCGGATAATGCGGAAATAAGCCTCCTCGCTCAATGTGGCAGACTCCAGATTGGCAAGTTGGAAAATCTCGCCCTCGGAGAGTGTGCCACCCAAAGCCGCCACCTGCTCCACAATTTCCACCTTACCCGTCAATGCCGCCTGGTGTAGCGAACGCGCCAGCATATAATCGCCCAGCAATACTGCCACCTTATTGTCGAACACTGCCCTCAGACTCGCCTGTCCACGACGCTCAGCACTCTCGTCCACCACATCATCGTGAACGAGCGAAGCCGTATGGAGGAGCTCCAGCGTCACTGCGCAACGCAGGGCGGTTTCGCCCACCGTGCCGCATTCCTTGGCCATCAGGAGCAAAAGGATGGGACGCATCATCTTCCCCTTTCTGCCACGGACATGGAAAAGCACCCGATCCATAAACTGCTCGTCATGGGTCAGTACTTCGTCAAACAATGCGCCATAACGTGCCAATTCTGGCTCAATTGGGCGCCGAATAATCAGTAATGGAGTATTCATAGGCTATTCGAAGCGCAAAATTACGAAAAAAGCGCGTACATTTAGACATAAATTTGTACCTTTGACCACAAATTACCTCAATTTTATGAAAAAACTCATTCTTCTCGACGCATACGCCCTGATTTTCCGCGCATACTATGCCTTCATACGTACACCGCGAATCAACTCCCAAGGTCAAAACACCTCTGCCGTTTTCGGATTTGTCAACACCCTTGAGGATATACTCCGCACGGAGCAACCGGACTATCTGGCAGTGGCTTTCGACCCTCCCGGCGCTACCTTCCGCCATGAAGCCTATCCCGAATATAAGGCCCAACGCGAAGCCACGCCGGAGGACATCAAATGGGCTGTCCCGATTATCAAGGAAATCATTGCGGCCTACCGCATTCCCATCATCGAGGTGGCAGGATATGAGGCCGACGATGTGATTGGCACACTGGCAGTGAAGGGGGCTGAGACCGGTATGGAGGTGGAGATGATTACGCCCGACAAGGACTATGCCCAACTGGTGCGCCCGGGAGTGACGATGTGCCGACCTGGCAACGGGGCAAAGGGAATGGAGCGACTGGGGGTAGAGGAGGTCTGCACAAAGTATGGCCTGGAACATCCGGAACAGGTGATCGACATGCTGGGACTTATGGGCGATGCCGCCGACAATATTCCCGGATGTCCTGGAGTGGGAGAAAAGACCGCCGTGAAACTCCTACAGGAATTCTCGAACATCGAACAGCTGCTGGCATCGACCGACCGACTGAAAGGAGCCATCAAAAAGAAGGTGGAGGAGAATGCCGAAAAAATCCGCTTCTCAAAATTCCTCGCCACCATCAAGACGGATGTGCCACTCGATGCAACAGGGTGCATCCATGCTGCCGACGGAAATCCAGATTTTGAGTTCTTCAAAAAGCAGGAGCCTGACACCACGAAACTGGTGGAGATTTTCAGCCGACTGGAATTTCGCACTTTCGTAGCCCGTCTGCAAGGAACTTCCCTACCCTCCCCCGCTTCTCCATCGCCAAGGAGCCGAAAAAAGGCCGTTCAAGAAGAAGGTCCCGATTTGTTTGCTGCACTTTACAATACAGAAGAAAACAGCATCAAAAAAAGTACCGAAATTCCGACCGATGGACAAGAAATTCAAAACGAAGGTCATTTTTTTGCGTTAGAAAACGAGAGTCACACCTATAAACTCATTGAAACAAAGGAAGATGCAGTAAATTTATGCCAAGAATTGATTACTTTTCAAAAAGTAGCCTTTGACACTGAAACCACCTCTGTAGAGGCGCTAAACGCCGAACTGGTGGGAATTAGCTTTGCTGTGGAGGGAAGGAAGGCATGGTACGTAGCAGTTTCACGTGAAACTCACGAAGCGCAAGCTATGGTGGAAATCTTCAAGCCTTTCTTCACACACCCCGGAATCTTGAAGGTAGGACAGAACATGAAGTACGACCTCCTCGTTCTTTCCAACTACGGCATGGAAGTCGAAGGCCCACTTTTTGACACGATGCTCGCGCACTACGTCGTACAGCCTGAAATGCCCCATAACCTCGACGCTCTCGCCGAAACCTACTTGCACTATCGTACGATTCATATCGAGGAACTGATAGGAAAAGCGGGGCGCAACCAGAAAAACATGCGCGACCTGCTGCCAGCGGAAATTTGCGACTATGCCTGCGAGGATGCTGATGTGGCACTACGACTCATGAAACCTCTGCTGCAGGAAATGGAACAGACGGGGGTAGAAGGGGTGTTCCGCGACATTGAGATGCCGCTACTACCCGTCCTGGTGCGGATGGAACGCAACGGCGTATGTCTGGACCTTAAAGCACTGGAGCGTACTGGACAGGATTTCCGACAGCGCATGGAGGCATTGGAACAGGAAATCTATAAAATGGCTGGCGAAGTGTTTCTACTCACCAGTCCTAGACAGGTGGGCAACATCCTGTTTGAAAAACTTGCCATTACCGACAAGGCGAAAAAAACGAAGAACGGACAGTACTCTACCTCGGAGGAAGTGCTGGAGGGACTGCGGACGAAACATCCTATCGTCGACCTCATCCTGCGCCATCGAGGACTGAAGAAACTTCTCTCGACTTATATTGATGCCCTGCCACGGCTTGTCCGCGCAAAAACAGGGCATGTCCACACTTCCTTCAACCAGGCAGTCACTGCCACCGGACGCCTCAGTTCCAGCAATCCTAACCTGCAGAACATCCCCGTTCGGGGCGACGATGGAAGGGAGATACGCCGGGCCTTTGTGCCTGAGGAAGGGTGTATCTTCCTCAGTGCGGACTATTCGCAGATTGAGCTGCGCATCATGGCACACCTTAGCCAGGACGAGAAGATGATTGCCGACTTCAATGCTGGAGCCGACATCCATGCCGCCACGGCTGCACGTATCTTCAAGAAGGAACTCGGCGACATCTCACGCGACGAACGAAGGAAGGCGAAGACGGCAAATTTCGGTATCATCTATGGCATCTCTGCCTTCGGTCTGGCGGAGCGTATGGAAGTGAGCCGCACGGAGGCTAAAGAGCTGATAGACACCTATTTCCACACCTATCCGAAGGTGAAGGAATATATGAACAGGAGTATGGAACGCGCACGCGAAAAGGGCTATATCATGACTGCTTTCGGACGCCGCCGCTACCTTCCTGACATCAACAGCCGCAACGCCACAGTACGCGGGTATGCCGAGCGCAACGCTGTGAATGCACCTATACAAGGCACGGCTGCTGACATCATCAAACTGGCGATGGTGGCAATCGACCGCCGTATGCGCGAAGAGCACTTGAGAAGCAAGATGATCCTGCAAGTCCACGACGAACTGAATTTCTCGGTATACCCTGAAGAGATGGAACGTATGCGGGAAATTGTGACGGGAGAAATGGAGCGCGCCTATCGAATGAGTGTTCCGCTGACAGCTGAATGCGGGGTGGGCGAAAACTGGCTGGAAGCACACTGAGAAGGTGAAAAATTCGTCGAAAAAAACACACAACGCCTGAGCAAACAAGCAGAATCCGGGGTACAGCACCCTGGATTTTTGCGTTGCATAAAAAGGGGGGGGCAAGAAAGAACACACCGGCACCTGACTGCAAATGCCGTCAGGACTACCTCTTGCCGACACCATGCGGCAGGGGAAACGGCCGTTTGCAGCTACAAAATGGCTGCAAACGTTTTGCTGCACCTTCTTCGCAACAGTCCCCCCGCCGACACCCCAAGGCCACATCGCAAGTGCCGCTTCTGCTGTTGACCTCCCAAAGCACCTGTTTAGAAGGAGATAAAAGCGAGTATATCCTACCAATGGAAAAACGTTTGTGAAAAAAAGAGGATTAGATGGGCTTTTATGCAAAAAAACTTAGTAACTTTGCAGCGTTATATATCCTTACCACTAACCTCAAGCGCGAGGCGGGACCCCTACCCCACCCTTCGCTGACACAAAGAAACAATCTCACACACCATGAGCAACGGTATCACCCAACGACAGGAAACGCGGCAGAAAATGCAGCAAACCGCCAATGCCTCACAGGTCATGCTTTCCACCATCATCGAAATGCCACTTGCCGACTTCGAACAGCACGTGAAAAATGAACTGGAAAGCAACGAGGCACTGGAAATCAACGCTCAGGACAATGAGAACGAACAGGAAAAGGCTGACACGCAAGGACTGTACGCCGACTTCAGCGACAACGACGAATATCAAATTCCCAAAAGCAACACCACCGACGAGGACTACAGCAATTTCATCACCATCGACCAGGTGCCGGAGGATATGCGGCAACGCTACAACAGCGACCTCAGCGCAGGATTCTCAGCACGTTCCTACAGCAACAACAGCGGTGAGGACACGATGAACGACAACAACGGCACAAGCTACGACAGCCTGATAGCACAGATTGGAGAACTTGACCTCAACGACGTGGACAAAAAGGTGATGGAATATCTGGTGGGATCGCTCGACGAAAACGGCTATCTTTCAAAGGATGACCAGACCCTTCTCGACGAACTGGCATTCCAGGAATATATCGACATTGACAGCCAGACACTCCATCGGCTCGTCGCACAACTGCAGACCTTCGAACCACGCGGCATCGGCGCACACAACCTGCAGGAATGTATGCTGCTCCAACTGGACGACCCCGACGGCAACAACATCCATAACAACCTGACATGGCGACTGACACGCAAGGTAGTGCGCGACCTCTTCGACCATCTGGCACATGCCCGATGGCAGAAAATCCAGGACATTCTGGATGTGGACGATACCACCGTCAATGATATCCAGAACCTCATCCGCCGCCTCAACCCGCGTCCGGGCTATGGGCTCTATGAAAGCACAAGTTATACCGCTCCCACCATTATCCCTGACTTCTACGTCAGCGTGGACAAGGCAGGAGAACTTTGCATCATGCTTGAAAACGGCAGTCTGCCTTCGCTGAAAGTCAGCACTTCCCACCAGGAAATCGTGGAGGAACACGACAAGGCGGTGCAGCGCGCCAAAGCGGAGGGAAAGGGCATCCAATTCAACCGCAGCCAGCAGGAAGCCTATGACTATGCCGTACACAAGGTGGAGGCTGCCAAGGCTTTTATCGACAGCATACGCCGCAGGCAAAACACGCTCTTGGGCGTCATGAGAAGCATTGCGCACCATCAGCGCGACTTCTTCATAGGCGAGGACGACGAGATGCTCCTCAAGCCTCTGCGCCTGCAAGACATCGCCGATGAAGTGCAGGTGGACATCAGCACCGTATCGCGTGCAGTAAATGCGAAATATGTGCGCACCAACTATGGCACCTACCCCCTGAAGTTCTTTTTCGTCTCTGAATTTATAAGTGCAAGCGGGGAGACTGTGGTGCAACGCCAGGCCATGATGGCTGTGCGGAGCATCATTGAGCAGGAAGACCCCCGGGCACCCTACTCTGACATCCGTATCGCCGAACTGCTCAAGGAGCGGGAAGGCCTTGACGTGGCACGCCGGACAGTGGCAAAATACAGAGAACGCATGAAAATACCCGTGGCACAACTGCGAAAAAAAATTTAGGGCATCGCCACTTGCTGGAACCAAGCATCACCACAATTCCCCCAGCCTACTCTACCCCACCACACTCCCCATCATGAACAACCGCTACATCCTGCTTGCAGCACGCATCATCTCCATCCTCTTTACACCGTTCTATCTTCCGACGGTGGCATTCATCGTGCTCCTGATGTTCAGTTACCTGAAAGCACTGCCTGCAGGCTACAAATGTGCCATGGTGGCTTTCGTATATCTTTTCACGGTGCTGCTGCCGCGTGTGCTTATCTACATCTACCGGCGTATCAACGGCTGGAGCCAGCACCAAATGAGCCGGAGGGAGAGGCGCTACGTACCGTACACCATCAGCATCATCTGCTATTCCGCCCTCCTCTTCATCATGGAGACCCTCCACATGCCGCATTTCACCTCGGCCATCGTGGCTGCCGCACTGCTGATACAAGTGATATGCGCGGTGGTGAACAATTGGCTGAAGGTCAGCACGCACGCTGCCGCATCAGGAGGTGTCATCGGTATGCTCTTTGCCTTCTCCATCATTTTCAATTTCAATGCCATACAGTGGTTAGCCCTCTGCGTGTTCCTCTGTGGCTGCGTATGCTCGGCACGTATGCTGCTGCGCCAGCACACCTACAACGAACTCCTCTTCGGCGTACTCATCGGCATCGCCAGTGGCTGCGGTGCCGTCATCATCCTCTGACGAGAATTGTCACACTTCATTGACGTATACGAACATAACACACACACAATACTATATTATATATGAAACCCTTAGTAAGCATCATCATGGGCAGCACAAGCGACCTGCCCGTCATGGAAAAAGCCGCAAAATATCTGGACGAGATGCACATTCCCTTTGAAATGAATGCTCTCTCCGCACACCGTACACCACAGGAAGTGGAGGATTTCAGCCGCAATGCCGCTGCACGCGGACTGAAGGTGATCATTGCAGGAGCCGGAATGGCAGCAGCCCTGCCTGGTGTCATCGCCGCCGGCACTACCCTTCCCGTGATTGGCGTGCCTATCAAAGGCATGCTGGATGGCCTGGATGCCCTGCTGAGCATCGTCCAGATGCCTCCTGGAATACCCGTGGCCACAACGGGTGTGAACGGTGCGCTGAATGCTGCCATCCTGGCATCGGAAATGCTTGCACTTGCCGATGAGGAACTGGCAGAACGCGTGGCTGCCTACAAGGAAGCATTGAAGCAGAAAATCGTAAAAGCCAATGCGGAACTGGCCCACGTGGAATACGCCTATAAATGCAATTAGCAGACCGTAAGAGCCACGTCATAACCTGTGCTACACCACCATACACGAAGCAAGATATTCAAGGCCTGCCAAAAAGAAATATAATGGTAGATTTCTTCAACTATACGCCGCGCAAGAGCCATGTCGTACGCTTGGGCGGCATGACCCTGGGTGGAGGCTCTCCCATCCGCCTGCAAAGCATGACCACACGCGCCACTACCGACACGGAGGGATGCGTGGAGCAATGTATACGCATCATCAAAGCCGGAGGAGACATCGTACGACTGACCACGCAGGGAACACGTGAAGCGGAGAACCTGCGCAACATCAAGACTGAACTGCGGCGACGGGGATATGCCACCCCACTCGTAGCGGATGTCCACTTCAATCCTAATGTGGCGGATGTGGCAGCGGCCATCGTGGAAAAGGTGCGCATCAACCCGGGAAATTATGTGGACCCTGCCCGGACATTCAAAAGTCTGGAATATACCGATGAGGAATATGCCGCAGAACTGCTGCGCTTAGAAGAACGCTTCACCCGGCTGCTCGACATCTGCCGACAGCATGGCACGGCTCTACGCATCGGCGTGAACCATGGCAGCCTTTCCGACCGCATCATGTCGCGCTACGGCGATACTCCAGAGGGCATCGTAGAGAGTTGTATGGAATTTCTCCGCGTATGCAAACGCCAGAATTTCAGCAATGTAGCCATCAGTATCAAGGCCAGCAACACGGTGGTGATGGTGCAGAGCGTGAGGATGCTGGTGCAGGCCATGGAGCATGAAGACATGGACTATCCGCTCCACCTCGGCGTCACCGAAGCCGGCGAGGGCGAGGACGGACGCATCAAGAGTGCCGTGGGCATCGGTGCATTGCTGGCCGATGGTATCGGCGACACCATACGGGTTTCCCTGAGCGAAGAGCCGGAGGCTGAAATCCCCGTGGCTTTCAAACTGGCCTCATATATTGCCGACACACGGTCAGGGCATCCGCATATCCCCGCATTGGCAGCCTCTGCTTTCTGCTATACCCATCCGCAGCGGCGCCACGATGCAGTGCCGGAGGTCATCAGCTTCAGCACCGAGGGTGCAGGTATGGCCGATTTGGTCTACGGACGCGACATCATACCTGCCACCAAATGGAATGGCGCACCCGGAACTTTCCCTGTATACACTCCTGACTGCCTGATTCTCGCCGCCATGCAGCATGCAGAACGCCAGTTCATCCTCCTTTCCTACATGGACCTCAACGACGAATCGAAGGCTCTGCTGCGCATGCGGCCAGAAATGACCGTCATCGCACAGTCCTGCCACCGCAACTTCACAGGCGAAATCCGGGCACTCGTACACGAACTCTGGCGCGAAGGGCTCGACAACCGTGTCATCGTCTGCCTGAACTCGCAGATGGACAACCGCGAAGACTTCCAGCTGGCGGCAGCGGCTGACCTCGGCGCGCTGCTCTTCGACGGCATCTGCGACGGCCTTTTCCTGCACAACAGCAAACTTCCCAACTCCGTCGTCACCGACACTGCCTTTGCCATCCTGCAGGCCGCACGGCTGCGCATGACGAAAACGGAATACATCTCCTGCCCGGGATGCGGACGCACGCTCTACAACCTGCAAGGCACCATAGCACGCATCAAAGCGGCCACACAGCATCTGAGCGGACTGAAAATAGCCATCATGGGATGTATCGTGAACGGACCGGGGGAGATGGCAGATGCCGACTATGGATATGTGGGAGCCGCACGTGGAAAGGTAAGTCTATACCGTGGAAAGACCTGCGTGGAGAAAAATATCCCGGAAGAGAACGCCGTGGAACGTCTGCTTGAACTCATCGAAAGCGACCGTACGGCGAAAGAGGGTAGGGCATAGGCCACACGCCACGCTTTCTTCCCTTTTCCTGAGTGAAGAAAAAAATCTGCAACCCTACATCCTTCTCCTTTATGGGGTGTTCTATAAATTAGCTTGAGGCGAAAATTTTAATAGCCCACCTATCGTGCAGTAGGTTTTTGTTGGAAGCCTTCGCACCTACATAAATTAGCTTGAGGCGGAGCGTTTATTTTTTGGTTACCTATCGTGCAGTAGGTTTTTGTTTTTCAAACACGAGCATAGCGTGCTATGTAAGTGAGTGAAAAGCAAAAAGATACTGTGCGAGAGGTGGAAAAGCGACCAAGCGACACCAAGCCGAGAGCCATCAAGCTTTGGAACAGCGAGCGGAGAGGCCAAGCCTTGCT
>CAMGOT010000072.1 GCA_946060685.1 uncultured Bacteroidales bacterium | reverse complement strand
TGCGAAGGAGGAAGGCGACAGCCAAGGAGCAAGGCGAAGCCAAGCATAAGAACACATTCTAAATGAATAAAAAACTAATTTATAGAACATCCCTAAACTGATTGCATCTCCCGATGCTTACCTTGAATCCCACTCGTACCTTGAATTCCACCAATACCATGAAAAAAATTCTCTTCACGCTCTTCGCCTTTATCATCGGGACGACCGTATGCACTGCCGCCGCCCATGTCACCAGGAATCCTAAGGCAGTGACAGCCTTGCTCGACCGCATCGGCGGCAATGGCACAGCAGCACGTTTTGACATCCTCCTCGACCCTGCCCTGGCAGAGGACGGCAATGAGGTGTTCGTGCTGACCGACAGCAAGGGACTGCCTGCAGTGAAAGGCTCCAGCATTTCAGCGATTACCACAGGCATCGGATGGTATCTCCACCATTATGCGAAAGTCAATATCACCTGGAACCAACTCACTACCGACCTTACCGCCGTCACACTGCCATTACCCCCGAAGGACGAACGCCATGTCTGCGATGCCGAGTTCCGCTATTATCTCAACTACTGCACCTTTGGCTATTCCATGACCACCTGGACATGGAAACGCTGGGAACAGGAGATAGACTGGATGGCACTGCATGGAATCAACATGCCGCTGCAGATTATCGGTCTGGAGAGCGTATGGCGCTCCTTGCTCATGGAGGATTATGGATATTCTGAAGCTGAGGCCGAAGCCTTCATTCCCGGACCGGCCTTTACGGCATGGTGGGGGATGAACAATCTGGAGGGTTGGGGCGGCGACGGACAGATGCCGGCCACAGGGGTGAAGAACAATGCGTGGTACGAGCGTCAGACTGCCCTGGCAAAACGAATCGTGAAGCGGGAGCGCGAACTGGGCATGCAACCCGTACTGCCGGGATTCAGTGGTATGGTGCCCAGCAGTTTCAACGAGAAGACCGGTATGGCATGCGAAAACCAGGGGGGATGGTGCGGATTCCAGCGGCCCTTTATCATGGATCCCACCACCGATGATTTCAAGGCTGTAGCGAAAAACTATTACAGGCATCTCAGGAAGGTGATGGGGCAATCGGCCTACTATTCCATGGATCCTTTCCATGAGGGTGGAAGCATAGCCAGCGGAAAGTATGCCGAAGGATTCTCTGCCGTATTCCAGGCCATGAATGATTATTGCGATACCAGCACCCGATGGGTCATCCAGCAATGGCAATGGAGTGCCAACCAGGCGCTGTCGCTGCAAGCGGTTCCTGCCGGACGCCTTGTCGTGCTCGACCTTTTTTCCGATGGAAACCCGCAGTTTGACCGCTACGCGGGCTATGCACCGCAGCACGCAGTATATTGTGCGATTCCCAACTTCGGCGGACGAACAGGATTCTTTGGACGCATACCGAAGATGGCCGACAACTATTTTACCTACAAGGAAAAGTATGGCAGCATCCGCGGTGTCGGCGCTGCTCCCGAGGCAATCGAACAGACCCCTGTGGTCTACGACCTCCTTTTCCAGCTTCCATGGATGGGCAAGCGTCCCGATGTGGACAAGTGGATGAAGGGCTATGCCGAGGCACGCTATGGTGTCGCCAGTCCTGATGGTACGGGGCATGCCGACCTTGCATGGAACATCCTGCTGCACACAGCCCTCAACAATACGACGACCCTTCAGGGGCCTCATGAGGCGGTGGTGTGTGCCCGCCCTGCCTTGAGCGTAGGCAGCGTCAGTTCATGGGGTGGAACAAGCATTTTCTACGACCGGCAGCAAATGGCAGAGGCGGCATATCAGCTCCTGGAGGCATACGACGAAGTGCAGGCATCATCGTCGCCGATTGCACGGCAAAACTATTCCTATGATCTCGTGGACATCTCGCGACAGGTTCTGACAGACTATGCCAAAAGTCTTCTTGCCGGCATTGAAAGTGCCAGTGCCGATACCCTGGCGGGTACCCTCTTCCAGCAGCGAAGAGAAGCTTTCCTGCAGCTCATCCTTGATCTCGACCGCCTGCTCGGCACGAACCGCATGTTCCGCTTGGGCAACTGGACCGAAACGGCACGCCTTGCCGCTGAGGAAGTGAAAGGCTGCACCGAAGACACACGGGATTGGTTTGAACTCGACAATGCACGCACGCTCATCACCACATGGGGCGACCAGCGGCAGAGCGAGGGTGGAGGACTGCGCGACTATTCCTACCGTGAATGGCAAGGCATGCTCCGCGATTTCTACTATCCGCGTTGGAAGTACTGGTTCAGCCATCAGATGCACGCTCCTGAAGAAGGATGGTTCTTCACAGAATGGAACTGGGCACACGAAACTGAGGAGAACCATACCGGGAGCACCTTAAAAGGCACCACAGGTACAGCCAGGCAACGCACCTTCTACAGTCCCGAACCCGAAGGCGACACCTACACCATAGCGGCAGAATTGCTGAACAAATACATTATCCCTACTTATAGTCCCGACGGCTCAAGAAGCTTTGACTACTATCTGCTGCCCAATATCGACAGTGTGAATTGACCCCAGGAATATAGCAAAGGGGTGTTCTATAAATTAGTATATAATCTTTTTTTCAAGGGGTGTCTGCTTGGTCGCTTTTCCACCTCTCGCACAGTATCTTTTTGCTTTTCAATCACTTACATAGCACGCTATGCTCGTGTTTGAAAAACAAAAACCTACTGCACGATAGGTAAAAAATCGCCTCTGCCGACGACAAACCGAGAGCCATCAAGTTTACTTGAATGGCCGAGATGCGAAGGAGGAAGGCGAAGCCAAGCTAATTTATAGAACACCCCCAAAGGAAATTACTATAGAAATTTGGCGCATAGGCAGCAAAGCCCCAAAAAGGGTGAACCCCGTTTCTGTTCAACCAGATGCTGGGTTCACCCTTTTTTTTCAAGGCGGGTTCTATACATTCGCTTTGTCGGATTTTGGAGTTGTTTTCGCGCCCAAACGATGAAGCAGCGAGAGCAGAAGCCAAATCATAAGTTAAAGAGGGAGTGTAGCGAGCCACATGCCCTCTTTAACTTGCGATTTATGGCAAGGCAGTACCCAAAAGACGGCAAAACGTTCATCCGTAATTATTCATCCTTTTAACGGTGGGAATGTATAGCACCCACCTCAATTCACGCTACATCACCGCTTGTAGTGAAGTGCCGGCAGTATCAGAACCTGTACAAGTTCGCCAAGAAGCCGGAGTCCAAGAGCAGACAGTTGCTGTAGTCGTATCAGTCGATTCGGAAGTTTCCTTCAAGACGGATATCGTTGGAGGCAGCACCCACCATCACCTTAAATTCGCCGGGTTCCACCGTATGTTCCATCTTCAAGTTGTAGAGGGCGAGGTCGTTATGACGAAGGTCGAAGGTGACCGTGCGGCTTTCGCCGGCACGCAGAGCAATGCGGTCGAAGTTTTTGAGCGCCATATGAGGCGTTTCTACACTGCTCGTGACATCTCGTATGTACAGTTGCGGCACTTCCTCACCATCCCTTTTGCCAGTATTGGTAAGTGTGAATGATACGCGTGCCAGTACATCTTCTCCGGCTGCAGCTTTCACGGCCGTGCAAACCAGATTGGAATATTCAAAGGTGGTATAGCTCTTGCCATATCCGAAACTGTAAAGCGGTGCTGCCGGAGAGTCTATATAGTCGTGGCTGGGATGCTTGCTGTAGTATACAGGTATCTGTCCCACGTTGCGAGGAATGCTGACGGGGATTCTGCCAGCAGGATTATAGTCGCCGAAGAGTACGTCGGCAATGGCCATTCCACCCTCTCCGCCAGGATACCATGCCGTGAGAAGTGCATTCGCCTTTTCGGCAGCAAGGTTCATATTCAGCGGGCGCCCTTCGATATATACTACCACGAGTTTCACTCCGGCATCAACGAGAGCCTGCATCAGCCGCTCCTGGTGTCCCATCAGTTGCAGGCTGGCGCGGTCATATCCCTCGCCGCTGTCCATATCGCTGAGTTCACCCTTTCCGACCAGTGCTGCACCCGTTGAAAGATATTCCGTCTTGAAGTCGCGGGCACTGGAGCCACCGACTACGAGGATCGTCACTTCGCTGCGTTTTGCAGCCTCTACGGCAGCGGCAATGTCGGAGGTGGTGGTGTCGCGGACGGCACAGCCCTTGACGTATTCCACCTCGGCATTTGGCAGCATGGCACGCACACCATCGAGCACGGTAGCAACAGCCTCTCTTTCCTGCGGTGCCGTGTAGTCGCCCAGCTGATTGTACATCATGTCGGCATTCGGCCCTACGACAGCCACTCTGCGGAGCGTCTTGCTCAAGGGCAGCGTGCCATCGTTCTCAAGCAGGCAGATTCCCTTGCGTGCCACTTCGCGCGCCAGTTGCCGATGCTCTTCGCTGCGTACAATGCGTGCCGCACGTTTCGCATCGACATAGGGATTTTCAAAGAGTCCTAGATTGAACTTCAGGGTGAGCACCTTTGCCACCGCACGGTCGAGGTCGGTCTCGCTGGCCTTACCCGTCTCTATGGCATGGCGCAAATATTGATAACTGTTGCCTTCAAGGTCAATATCCACGCCAGCATGTACGGCCAAAGCTCCCGCTTCCTCCCAGTTTTCGGCACAATGGTGAGTCTGTGCCACGCCCTCAATGCTTTGAAGGTCGGAATAAATGGCACCCTTGAAGCCCCAGTTGTCGCGCAGCACTTCTGTGAGGAGGTGACGGTTGGCCGTACAGGGTACGCCGTCAATCATGTTGTAGGAGGTCATGATGCTGCCTACTCCAGCTTCGACGGCACGCTTGAACTGCGGCACATATTCGCTCATTAGCGTACGTTCACCGACGCTCGCCATCTCGCCGTTCAGCCCACCTTCGGGAATACCGTAGGCGGCAAAGTGCTTAAGCGTGGAATAGACGTGGTTGCCATCGTTGCGAACCTCTCCGTTCAGGCCAAGATCGCCCTGCATGCCGCGCACCACTTCTGTGGCGAGTATGCCCGCCAGCGTGGGGTCTTCGCCGAAGGTTTCCTCCATGCGACTCCAACGTGGTTCGCGAGCAATGTCGATGACGGGGCCATAGCCTACGTGGGCACCTTGAGCACGGATTTCAGCACCCATCGCCTCACCCATACGGAAGAGCACGTCGCGGTCGAAGGTTGCAGCCTGACTCAGTGCGGTGGGAAACACTGTGGTACCGATGGCCATATGTCCATGGGGAGTCTCTTCAGCCACCATGATAGGAATGCCCAACCGCGTTTTCTCCACGGCATAACGCTGCATCATATTGAGCATCTCTGCCGAAAGTGCAGGATTGAGACCATTGGTCAGCGTCTTTTGTGTCCAGGGATCTGCACGCAACACCGCCCAATAGTTGCCGATGTGCTGTTCGTCGGTATATTGGTAGAACTTTTCCGTGAGGCTCACTTTGCCTTTGGCATCCTTGTCGTAGATGAACCATCCGAGCGGACAGCGTACCTGTCCGATTTTTTCGTCAAGTGTCATCCGCGAGAGCAGGTCGGCCACGCGCAATTCCACGGGCTGTGACGCATCTTTATAGACGGGTTTCTGGGCATTCGCTGTCAGCGAGCATGCCAGCAGAAGCATCGCGAAATGAGTTTTTTTCATATTGTTGCGACGGTATACTATATATATATATAGGAGTATTCGGTGTCAGATTAGCGTACGTCAAACTGGAGTGCCACGCCGTTTTTGCCGTCAGCGCCCTTAGGCAGCGTGACGGTGGTGACCTCTCCTGAGGTGGTGTACTTCACCGTCTTTCCATTCTCTATCCATGTCATCTTGCCTTTCGGAGCATTGCCCTTCCAGCTGATGGTAGCAGGCATCGGCGCATCGTCAGGCTGTGGCACGATAGCGTAGAGCGTCTTGCCGTCCTTTGCGGCCGTAAACCATACGCTCTTGTCATCGTTGGTATAGACGGGTGTAGTGCGCGTGTTGTAGATGGCCTTGCCGTTCTTTCGAAGCCATGCCCCTACGGGACGGAGCACTTCCTCCACTTCTGGCTGAATCAGTCCCTCCGGGGTGGGACCGACACCGAGCAGCAGGCAGCCGCCTTTGGCACAGATTTCAGAAAGAATGCCCACTACCTTGGCCGAACTCTTGAACTTTGAGGTGGGATCCCATCCCCAGGCATGGCTTAGGGTGATGCAGCTCTCCCAAGGATAGTTCAGCTGGGTCTCCGGAATGCTGCGTTCCGGTGTCTGATAGTTTTCCCACTTTGTCTTCATGGCACGGTCCACGCTGATGAGTCCGGGATGCTTGCCCGAGCGTGCCTTTTGGAGCACCTCCTCCAAATACACGTCTTCAGCCTTCACCCATCCGCCATCGAGCCAAAGGATATCGAAACGGCCATAGTTTTCGGTGAGCTCCATCAGCTGGTTTTTGCAGAATGTGCGATAGTTCTCCCACCACTGACGGTGTTCGTCGGTATCGAGCTTATAGTTTCTGCCGCGTCCGGCACATCCGTAGTAGTCGTTCCAGAACCATTGGCTGTGCCAGTCAGGTTTCGAGAAGTAGCAGCCAATCCAGAAGTCCTTCTGCCGGAAAGCATCGAAGACATAGCGTGCGACGTCAGATTTCGGATTGCCGGCAAAGGGTGAGGCTTTAGCCACAGAGAAATCCGTGTATTTCGAATCGAACATACAGAAGCCATCGTGATGCTTCGTGGTGAAAATCATGTATTTCATACCAGCATCCTGCATGATGTCAGCCCACTGTCCGGGGTCGAACTTGTAGGGATTGAAGAGCGTCGAGAGCCCCCAGTACCATTTCTTGTAACTCTCGTAGGTGAATCCTTCGGGACGCGTAATCCAGTCTTCCGAACAGATGGGCCAGCTTTCGCAGATGCCAGGCACAGAGTAGAGTCCCCAGTGAAAGAGGACTCCAAATTTGAGGTCCTGCCATTCGTCGAGTTTGCGAAGTACGGTGGGATCATCAGGAGCGATGTATCCGTTGGCTTCGTGTTCGTGTACAAAACTGTTGCCAGCTTCTTCGACCTGTGCGGAAAGAACCATGGCATTGGCAGCAAAGAGTGCCGTTGCGGTCAGCATTTTCAAGTATGACATATTCAATACGTGTTTTTTAAAATATATAGGGGATTTTTTGCAGACAAGCGATTTTCCGATAGATACACTACGCATCATTGTTCGCCCTTCAGCAGATTTTCCGGCAAAAGGTTGAGGTCAATGACGGCGTATGCAGGCCTTTGCCGACGCCAGGTGTAGAGTACCCAAAGCCGGCCGTCGGCCGCTTCCACCACGCAGGGATAGGAATATTCCCCCTCGTTGTCGGTCTCCAGGTCGGCAATTTTGGTCCAGTGGGTAGCATCGGTGCTGATGGCTACGCTCAGCGGTGTGCGTACACCCTCGCGTCCGGAATCGTTGTATACCAGCACATGGCGTCCGTCGGAGAGTGTCAGAGCGTCTGTGCCGGAGTTGTTGTTGGGCATGCAGCCCAGTTCCACTCTCGTCCAGGATTGTCCGCCGTCGATGCTCGTCGTCTCTGCCAGCCGTCCGTGCCGTGTACGCCCGATGGCTTTCAGATGCAGTTCGTCGTTTCTGCCGTTGAGATAGAGGATGCTGGGCTGAATGCACGCTATCGTGTCGCAGTCCACCTCCACCATCTGCCAGGATGTTCCTGCATCGTCCGATGTTTCGAAGTGAAATTTCCAAAGGCCTCCCGTCTCGGTACTTGAGCCTGCGATGATGCGTCCGGAAACAGTGATTTCAGGCTTGTTCTTCACGGGGCCAAGCTGTGTGAATCTTCTTGTAGTGTCGGCAGCGAGGGGACGAGGACGGCTCCAGCTCTGCCCGTTGTCGGTCGAGCGTATTTCCCATCCCGTCCAATCCTGCACCCATTTTCCGATTTTATAGTCGAGCACGAGCGTTCCATCCTTCAGACCATACAGCACCGGATTGTAGCAAGGCTTGCGCACGAGAGGTGAAATCAAGGGTGGGCCGCTCTGTGGTGCCGGTGCTGTCCATGTCGTTTGGGCAAAGATGCTGTCGCGGTGGCAGATACTTTCGAAGTCTGTGTCGTAGTCGAAGGCCTGACGCGTAGCGGCGGTGTAGATGCCGTCGGCCAGCAGCGTCGGCGGTGTCCAACGATGTTCTGCAGCATCATACCGCGAAGTCCATATACAGCAATCGGGATGCCCTTCATAGGTGCCGCCGAAATAGGCTGCCAGCATCTCGCCCGTAGGCAACTGTACCACAGTGGTAGCATGGCAGGAGGGAAAGGCGGCCTCTTCATAGAGAAAACCCTGCTCCACCACGCAAGGATAGAGCGATGGGCGCAGACTTTCTGCTGCAGAGGGAAGGGAAAACGTAAGAAGTAAGGCCGAAAATATGCTTTTCATGGGGATATGATATGAGGAGAATTTGGAAGAAATGCAGATGGACACGGCGTTTGTGAACCCGTTTGTGAACCCATATCTTCAATATCAATAAACGTTTACTTCATCGAGGAAGAACCACGCAGGGTATCCCACGCCATAGTGCCAGTCGGGGCAGAGTCCCAGGCTTTCCACATGGAGGCGTACGTAGCGAGCCCTGACGCTGCCGTCGTGGCGAGACACTTCAGCAGCAACAAACTTCACCTGCCCGTCACGGTCTTCAGCAAAGTCATAGTGCCCGAAGGGTTGCCAAGGCAGATGCCCGAGGTCGCCACAGTCCTGCACATCGGTGGCAGTCTGATATTCCACACGCTTTGGGAGCAAAATCCATGCTCCGAGCTGATGGAGAAAATCGGTGGAGATGGTGGTGATGTCCTGGTCCCGGCCAAGATCGACGACGATATCGGCATTCCTGCCACACCATCCCACCCAACTTTCCACATAAGTAGTGCCACCGTACAGCCCATCGGTGAGCGCTGTCTGTGCAATAGGCTGGTAGCGGGTGTCGGGAGCTCCGCTGGGAGAAGTCGGGGTTGTGCCAGGAATGCTCTCGGCAGCCCGGCGGTCGTTTTCGTTCTCCATATAATATACCTTCGCGCCCAGTGCCAGGCTCTTCCGTTCTTGAGGTATGAACCGTTCCCGGTAGAGGCGACAGTAGTCAGCAGGCGGATTGTTGCGTTCGTTGAGGGTGGTCACACCATATTCCGCTGTCCGCTTCTCGAAGAGTGCCAGTTGGGCTTCTATGTCCGGTTGGCGGAGGGGCGAAGTGCGGGCTATCTCCAGTTTGCTGTATTGCAGCGACAGTCGTGAAAGACGCACGTGCTGCAGCCTTACCGCATCGTCTGCCACGGCAGCTTCGGCGCGGTCGAAGAGTTCATCATAGAGCTTGATGAGCTGGGGGCGCAGCATTCCGTCTTTGTGGCTGATGGGGCTGTCGTAAATCCAAAGTTCCTTGCCCGAAGCCAGCAGTGCGCCCTCCATCACCTTGAGGTACTGGTAAATCCAGCGGTCGGCAGCACCGTAGTAGTCTCTGAGGAACGTGCGCGTCAGTGCATCGGTGTCGGCATCAGGATTCCACATCAGTTTGCCGAGCAGGTAGGCGCGAAGTTCTGAGAAGTCGCCGCCGCAAATGCCGTTCACCTGCGAGAAGTGCATGGTCGTATGGTTGCGGGCAAAGAGTTGGATATTGGGTTGCAGAACGTGGAAGTTGGGGAATGGACTGACGATGTTGTCGAAATTGATGCCGTAGTCCCATACGAAGATATTATCGGTGATGGCACTCCATCCCTCCAATGCTGCTACAAACCATTGCCCCGAAGCATTGTCCGTCAGCGGCACCTCGCGTTTGCAGTCGATGTCGCAGAGCATGATGTTGACGTTCGGCAGCGGTTTCGTCAGTTTCGGCGGCTGGCAGGTGAAGAGATAGGCCAGTGTGCTGAACTGCTTGTCGGGATATCGCTTCGCCAACTGGTTCATGAAGCGTATGTAGGCTCCACTCACAGCCCCTTCTTCCTCGTAGATTTTCATACAGTCGGGGCAGTGGCAGTAGGTATCGTTGCCATCGTTTTGGCTCACGCTGATGAGATGCTTGTCAGGGTTGGCCTGGAAGATACTGTCGAGCTGTGTGCAACACGCTTCAAGCACGGCAGGATTGCTCAGACACCACTGGGTGTGGTCGCCAGGCCGACGTTCGCCGTTGAGAAAAGAGTAGTATTCCGGGTGAGATTTTCCAAATCGGCTGGCAGGAAGTATGCGGTTGAACGTGTGTACCCACAGGTTGCCGATGAAATGGTCGCGCGGCTCTTCGAGGCGGAACCAGTCGTGATAGACGGGGTCTTCGCAGCCATAACTGTGGGTCTGCCGGTAGCGGAAGGCCGGTGTCTCTGCGGTGTCCATCTTGGGGAGCGTAATGCTGGTGGCAGGATGCTGTGCCGTGCCGTCGGGATTTGGGACAGTACCGTTGATGGTGTAGCATTCGCGAGCCAGATAGTTGATGCCGAAATACCGTTCGAGCAGACTGACGACGGCATAGACAGCCCCTCGTCCGCCACCGCTTTTAAGATGGAGCGTACCGTCGTCGGCAGTGTGCATCTCAAACCCGTCTTCTCCAGCGCGCAATGTACTGCCACCGATGACGATGTCGCCACGGCCTATTTTCTGTGTGCCACGAATTTTCAACTGCACTCCCGTGGCACGTCGTATGAAATTCTGTAGCAACCTGGCGGCTTGCTGTGTAGTACTGTCCTTGTCGGCACAGATGATGTGTGCCATTGCCTTACCATTCTCTACCACCACTGTCTGGGCAGGGAGGTTAATGGGTAATAGCGAAAAGAGAAAAAAAACAAAAAGGCAAAAGCAGTGGTTTTTCATGTAAGGAGAACGCTGTGTGTGGACAAGGATAACAAACTCATGGGGAGACTGACTTTATTTTGCACGGCAGGCACCATGTACTGTTGTCTTCTGGCAAATCTTTTCCCTAAATGGCGAGCAAAATTAGTTATTTCCTTTTGGATAAAGTGTCATATCTGTTCTTTTTTTAACAAAAATCCCCAACTTTCCTGCCTTGTTTGTCATTTTAAAGGGGACTATAAATGAATTTTTCGACCCGTACGGTTGGAAGTTCGGGAGGGTTTAGGCCGGAAGCCTATTTAGAAAATCCTGCCTAAATGGATATTTGTTTCAACCGTACAGACCGAAAATGTTGTCCCCCGTTGTACCTGTTGTCGTCAAAAAAACACTCCAAGCTTGCCCACACATTAGATAACGAAGGGCAAATATTGATTATTTTGTTATATACCTTAATTCCGCAACACTATTATAAATTAAACTTTTTAAGCACCTGAGCAACAA
>CAMGOT010000071.1 GCA_946060685.1 uncultured Bacteroidales bacterium | reverse complement strand
TTTATCATGCCGATGTAAAAATAGCGGTTTTTTATCAATATTTGCCATGACGATTATTTTTCGTTTCCCCCAAAACAGGCCGTACAAAGCAGTTTGGGGGATTTTTTTGTTTCTTATGCAAAGATACAAAAAATCTATGACACTGGCAATCAAATCGTTAGATTTTTTTCGACTAATTTGCGACCTTCCCTAGTTTAGTTCGGTAGGGGAGAGGGAGACGGCTATTTTTCCTGTGAATATACTTGCAATCGAGGAAATTTGAAATTTATCAGGAAGAATTGTATGGTTAGATGAAAAATAATGACTTGCATGCTTGTTCCTGCGAAATAATTCTTAATTTTGATAATGGGGTCGCGATTATCCATTCAGGACAGTCGCGACCCCATTGTCGTTTTGTTCATGTGCTGCCGGCAGTCATAGGGTGGCCGCAGGCAGGATGATGGCGGTTATTCCGCAATTTCGATGGCGAAGGTGTACTCGTAGTCGGCATAGGGCAGGAGATACTGGCTCATGGGCCATGCACCCCAACTGTTCTCGCAGCCCAGTCCCATCTGCTTGTGGGCAATGTGTACCACGGAGAGATTGCGGGCCTTGAGGTCACCGTTATGACGCTGGAAGGCTTCCTTCACGGGACTGCCGTCAATGTCTTCATAGAGATAGGGAATAGTGGAGCATTCCAGAGGCTCTGTGCCGCGGAAGGTCAGTCCGAAGCCGCCAGGCGTCTGCACACTCCATGAGCGCACGTCATAATGGTTGCCACTCTCCTGCGGACGCACATAGCCATGCCAATACTGATCCTTCACGGTTTGTGTGTAGTGGCCGAGGAACTGGCTCGTATGGCGGTCGGAATAGTTTTCCAAGGGGCCGCGGCCATAATAGTCGACTTCGCTGAACTTGCCCGGCATCACCATCTGCATGCCAAAACGGAAGAGATGAGGCATCTTCTTCGCATCAGCGGCATGGGTCTTCATGCTCTGTGTCACGATGAGTCGGCTTTCAGGTGTCAGGACATAGGTCAGCGTGAGGTCGGCTTCCAGTTCCGGCATCTGATAGATGGCTGTCACTACACGGTTCTTTCCATCAGCCTTCTCGCTGATTTCCTTGAGGTCGATGGCAGGATTTTTCCAAAGGGCAAAGCGGCGGCCCAAATTGGCACCCGCATCATTGTCCGTCATGGCACGCCAGAAGTCCGGACGCAGGCTGTAGCCTTCCTCCATCATCGGTTGGCCGTCCACATCAATGAAGTCAATCCATCCGTTTCGGCGGTTGAAGGTCACGTCCATGCGGTCGGTCTTGAGTGTGATGCAAGCCAGCTGCTCCTCCTTCTCTACTGCGGGCTGGCTTTCGCTGGCCTTAGAGAGGCACTTCATGCAGGGGAACTGGTATTCGTTCAGCACGAACTCCTGTTCTGCCAGCACGTGTCCGGGCTGCAGATAAGGATCGCTCGTCACGATGTATTTCACCACGAGCGTGTATTCGCCATCCGTATCCTTCGGCAGGCAGAAACCGCTGAGGCTGACCTTCTGGTGTCCCTGTGCCGGCACGTTGATACCCGTTTCAGCTCCCGATGCTACACGCTTGCCGTTCTTGCGGACTTCCCAGTTGAGCACCACATTGTCGATAGCGGCAAAGAACTGCTCGTTGAAGATGTCCAGCGTTCCACTCTTCAGGTCGGGGGTTGTCCAGAGGTTCTGATAGTAGTACTTCACCTCGGCAGCAGAGGGATGCGGCTTGCGGTCGGCAGCAATGAAGCCATTGCAGTTGAAGTTGTGGTCGGAAGCAGGATAACGGCCGAAATCTCCACCGTAGGCAAAGATTTCATTGCCGTCCTTGCTCGTGACGCGGATGGCCTGGTCCACGAAGTCCCAGATGAAGCCACCCTGGTAGAGAGGTTCTGCACGCACAAGATCCCAGTATTCCTTGAAACCTCCCATCGAGTTGCCCATGGCATGGGCATATTCGCACTGGATGAGCGGCCGTGTGGCATTCTTGGAGTGGACATAGTTCCTGCAGCCGTCGACACTGACGTACATGGGACACATGATGTCGGTGGCATAGCCATCGCCGGCACGCTCATACTGCACGGGGCGCGAAGGGTCCATCTTCTTCACCATATCGTAGGCCTTGTCGAAGTTTTCGCCATAGCCGGCCTCGTTGCCAAGGCTCCAGATGATGACGGAAGGATGGTTCTTCTGTATGGCCACGTTCTGCTCGTTGCGCTCCAGATGCTGCTGCAGGAATTCTGGACGCTTGGCGAGTGTGCCGTCGTCATAGCCCATGCCATGGCTCTCCAGGTTGGCTTCTGCCACGAGATAGATACCCATTTCATCGCAGAGGTCGTACCAGCGCGGGTCGTTGGGATAGTGGGAGGTACGCACGGCATTGATGTTGTGCTCCTTGAGAATGTGGATATCCTGGATCATGCGGTCGACACTTACCACATATCCTCCGTCGGGGTCGAGTTCATGACGGTCGGTACCTTTGACGAGGATGGGCTGGCCATTGACGAGGAGTTGGGCATTCTTGATTTCCACTTTCCTGAATCCCACCCGCTGTGTGGTGCTTTGCAGCACATTGCCCTTCTTGTCAAGGAGTGTGGCCTGCAGGGTGTAGAGGTTGGGGGTTTCAGCCGTCCATTTGGCAGGATTCTGCACCTCCCATTTTGCCTTTACGGTGCCATCGGCAGCCACAGTGGCATTCTCCTCCTTGACGGTATTGCCCTGGGCATCCGTGAGTGCCAGCCGGACGGTCTGACCCTTGGCATTGTCGGTGGAGAGGGCAATGTCCAGGGTGGCGTTGCGATAGGCAGCATCCAGGTCGGGCGTGAGGTGAATGTCGTTGAGGTGGGAGGCGGGACGGGCATAGAGATAGCATTCGCGGGCGATACCCGTGAAGCGCCAGAAATCCTGGTCTTCAAAGTAGGAGCCGTCGCACCAGCGCATCACCTGCATGGTGATGAGATTCTTCTGTCCGGGCTTGAGGAAGCGGGTGAGGTCCATCTCCACGGCATCCTTGGCATCCTCGGCATAACCTACCCATTGCCCGTTCACCCATACCTCAATGTTGGAGGTGGCGGAACCGATGTGCATCACCACTTGTTCGCCGCTCCATGAGGCAGGGATGTCGAAAGAGCGGCGGTAAGAGCCGGTAAAGTTGTTCTTTTCCTCCACATAGGGGGGATTGTTCTCGAATTGGGTGGCCCAGGCATAGCCTACATTCTTATAGATGGGTTCGCCGTAGCCGTTCAGTTCGAAAAGGGCGGGAATGGAAAATTCCTTCCACTCGCTGTCGTCATAGCCCACGGCTTCAAAGCCCTTCGGGCGTTCGTTGTGATGACGGGCAAAGTGGAACTTCCATTTGCCTTCCAGCGAGAGATAGCGTGAAGAAGCCTGCTTGTCGTTTTTCCGGGCCAGTTCAGTAGTCTCGAAGGGAAAGAACGAGGCATGGGGCCCTACGATGGAACCGACACGGTTCTTGTCGGCATTCAGCCAGTATTCCTTGGCAGAATTGGCATAATTCTTCGTCTGTGCGCTGGCGCAGAATGGTGTCAGGGCCGATGAAAGCAGGATAGAGGTAAGAAGAAGATTTTTCATGTGTTTATTAGTAAGGCTTTTTGTGTGTGGGGGAGTGAAGTCGGGGGTGAGGGAGGTCTATCTGCCGAACAGATGCCGTTTGAGGAAGGGCGACATGCGCAGTATGCTGCTTGCCACGAGGCAGACGGCAATCACCACTGCCGCTCCTGCAAGGGAGCAGGCAAGGTCGAGGGTGAAATTGGGTCTGCATGCACGCAGCCACGGGCCGATGGCAGGAATATGGATGATGAAAAGGAAATGCAGCAGATACACATCAAGCGTGCGGACACCGATGTATTGCAGGCAGCGTCCGGCAAGCGTCTGCTTGCTGAAGCGTTCGGCATAATGGCGGAAGAAGAGGATGACGCTGGTCATCAGGCTGTACATCGCTATCGTGCGCGGCAGATTGGCCCACTGCTTCCGGAGTTCATGCCAGCGGAAATGTTCGCAGAGCATGATGATGGCCAGCGTCATGACGGTGGCGGAGAACCATGTCGTGTCGAACAGTCGCTCAAATGCCTTCCAGTAGCGGCGAACGATATTGCCGGCGAGGAAGAAGTGCATGAAGATGATGGTCTGGCTGAAACTGGACCATTGCAGCCATGCTGCCTTCTGATAGTGGAACCATGATGGCATGTACCATGTGGCATAGGCTCCGAGTGCCAGCAGCCAGAAGAGCACGATGGGAAGCCACCCGATGTTCAGGCGTTTCAGGCGCGGAGTCAGAAAACTCTCGGCAAAGGCAAACAGATAGTAGATGATGAACATCTGTAGCAGCACGAGGGTGAACCAATAGCCTCCTTTCGTGTCGCGCTGGAGGAGGTCGAGGGCCTTTTCCCATGCACTGCGATGGAGCATGATGATGAAAAGTGCGAAAAATACGGCTGTGGGGATGATTTGGATGCGAATCTTTTTCCAGAGTAGCCGCAGGAGTTCGCGCAGGCTCCATATCGTCCTGCTGCTATAGGCAAAGAAACCGCTGATGAAGAAGAAGAGCGGCATTCTGAACAGCACGCAGAGGCTCAGATAGGATGAATCCTTTGGATTTTCGCCGAATCCCATCATGCTGACATGGTATGCTACCACCAGTATCAACGTAAAGCCCCGCATAGAGTCAATCCACTCCATGCGAGGCTTCTGTATCTGTGTATATTCTGTCATTCAGAAACTGTGGGGGCCAGAGTGTGCGAGCCTGCTTCAGGCTTGTGCCTTCGCTGTGGTATGGCTTGTGGCAAGTTGGGCTCTGTCCGTTTGTGTACGGGGGCGACACATGCTCCAGCCACCTTTTCCGATATTAGAACATCTTGGAGGGATATTGTCCGGCATCGTGCAGGGCTGCCAGTTTGGCCACTACCTCAGGACGGTCCTCAGGATAGGTCACGCCGAACCATTTGCTCGTGGTGTCGAGAACCTCGCAGGTAGCCTTGCCTTCCTTGATGAGATGGTCCACCATAAGGGGAATGAAGAATTCGCTCTTGGGGTTGGCCTGATTCTTCGGGTCGGCGAGGAAGGTCTTGAAATACTCCTTGCTGTGGGCGAAATAGTCGGGGGTGAATCCCCAGAAGTTCATCGAAACGGGTGTGCTGTCGGGGATGCTTACCCACTTCTCTTCTTCGTCGAGATACTGCACAACGCCATCGTGACGTTCAATCTTCGTGCGCTCTACGACACCCGTGAGAAGATGGGTGGCCTCATCGTTCTCGCAGACACCGCGGCTTACGGTACCGCTTTCGGAGAGCGTGTTGCCCACGCGGAAGCCTACCATAGCATATTTGCCGGTGGAACCCTCAGGCAGTTCGCTGAGGAATTTTGCCATTACTTTAAAGGCATCACGATCGTAGAAGTCGTCGCAGTTCAGCACGGCAAACGGCTCCTTAATGATTTCCTCGCCCATCATGACGGCATGGTTCGTACCCCAAGGCTTCGTGCGGCCTTCAGGAACGGTGAAGCCCTCAGGAAGTGCATCGAGAGCCTGGAAGCAGAGGTCGCAGGGAACGTGTCCCTCATAGCGGGAGAGAACCTGCTCGCGGAACTGCTGCTCAAAATCGCGGCGGATGACCCATACAATCTTGCCGAAGCCAGCCTGAATGGCGTCATAAATGCTGTAGTCCATGATGCATTGTCCCTGAGGACCAAGAGTGTCGAGCTGCTTCAGGCCGCCATAACGGCTTCCCATGCCTGCAGCAAGAAGGAAAAGTGTTGGTTTCATAGAATTATAGGATATGAATGAGTTGAGGCTGTGTGAGTGAAGGGGAGTGTTGGTGTTCCCCGTTCTCCTCTAAGTATATTCCTCTCGAATCCCCCTGGTCCGGGGCGTTGGGGGGGGAGGTTGCTTAGCGTTCGATACGGATGCTGAACCGTTTGGCAAAACTGGTGGTGTACCCCTGCTGTGCGAATCCGATATTGAAGGTGGAGGTACCCGGTTGTATGTTCTTCCTGGCACGCACGACACACCGATAGCGCATACCCTTTCCGCTGTCTATGGCGGCGATGGTGGCCGTAGGAGAGATTTCTATACGTTTGTTGTCGCAGACCACAATGGGCGACACATTATATATAGGTTGCCCGCTGCGGTTGTAGATGTCAAAACTGATGTATGCCTGCTCTTTGGGCTCCAGCACACGGTTACCATTTTCATTGGCAAAGAGGATGTTGCGCACTTCCAGGCTTTCCGTGGGATTGGCGGGGGGTATATAGGTGTAGTCGCGTCCGTTGCCGTAGGATATGCTGTTGTCGTAATATCTGTTGTCGTAATCTCCCCCGTCATAACTGTCCTGGCGACTGTCGTAGTGCTGTTTGCGGGCGTTTTGTTCCGCTTTTGCCGATGCCACTCCGGCGGCAGCACCTACTGCTCCACCCACGAGTGCACCTACATGGGAGCCGTGGTAGCCTCCCACAATGTCGCCCACGATAGAGCCAAACATGGTGCCGATATAGGCTCCCGTCATTCCGCGTTCCATGCTGCCGTCGGTAGCGCAACTGCTGATGCCGATGAGGGCTGCCAGCAGGAGTATGAGATGTTTTTTCATATTCTATCAGTTTGTCGTGTAGGTGTGAGGGCAATTCTACGAATTCTGGCTTTGAACGACAGCGTGTTTTTTTTGTTTGTCGTATTGCTTGTCAGCGTTATCGCCCTGAAGATTGTTCGCAGAACTGCTGCGGGTAGTGTGGTGCCCCCTTTTCCTGTGCGGCCAGCGTCAATGAAGACACGTCGGGCGAATGATTCTTCCTCTTCTCGTCCCAGGCTTATTTGACCACAATGACGAGATATTTGCTGACGCTCCAGAATTTTTCGGGATTCGTGATGCGCAGCACATACTGCCCCTTTGCATCCTTATCCATGCGGTATGTTCCCGCAGGGTGGGTGGTCTTGATGGTGGCACTCTTGCTATAGAGACGTATCACCTTGTCGATGCGGATGTCGATCTTGGTGAAATAGTCCTTGTTGAAATTGCCGGCCTGCAGCGCATCCCCTCCTTGCAGGATATTCTCGTTCTTCAGCTCCTTTTTGGTGCCAAACACATAGTAAGCCGTATGGAGGTCTTTGTCCTGCTCGCTGATGGTACGTGCGCGGTTGTCGTTTTCATTCTCCAGATTGCTCACGTTGGTCGTCAGTTCGCCGATTTTTGTCTCCTGCTCCGCAATGGTGATGTCTTTTTGGGCCAGTTGTTCGCGCAGGTCGGCAATTTGTGATTTCAGTTCATCCATCTGCGCCGTCATGGTGCTGATGCTGTTCTCCAGTGTAGCCTTTAACTGTGAATTGCTTGCTGTAGCCTCCCGGAGCTGTTGCCGCAGGTTGCTGATCAGCTGATTGTTCAGGTTCATCGTGTTCTGAATCGTGTGCATGTCCTCAATGATGGCCTGACGCTGGTTGGTCTCTCCATTGCGGCTTTCCACGTTGATGCGTCCCTGTGCTTCGTTGATTTTCCTGAAACCCTCCTGAATCTCGTTGAGCGTGCTCACCATATCATTCAGTTCGTTCTCTTTTTGTGTCAGGACATTCTGCAGCGAATCCTCGGTGGTGATGGTCACGGTTTCTTGTTCCTTCTTCGTCTCGCAGGAGAAGAGCATCATCATAGCCGTCAAGAAGGCTATAAATGCGACCATGGCGAAAAGAATCTTTTTCATAGTGGTAAGAATGCGTTATACCCTCTGGCAGTTTCATCTTTAG
Source organism: uncultured Bacteroidales bacterium (assembly GCA_946060685.1). Taxonomy (GTDB): domain Bacteria; phylum Bacteroidota; class Bacteroidia; order Bacteroidales; family Bacteroidaceae; genus Alloprevotella. The sequence goes on along the minus strand of CAMGOT010000071.1, from coordinate 3,526 downwards.
GTGGATTATCATCCTTTTTGAAGGTGGGAATTTATAGAACATCCCTTTAGTGCCGCCAGGGGACGAAGTGTCCCACTTCGTTCCGTGCAGTGGGCACATTATGGTTTAGGAGTGTAGATAGGTTGTCCCGTGATGGGGTCTTTGCCGATAGGTTTCTGGCGTTGTCTGCGTGCCGTCTCCTCGTCCTCCTTACCTGCAACGATGATGACGAACTCACCTCTCGGCTCGTGTTCCTCGAAGTGCCTGCAGGCCTCTTCCAGAGTGCCTCGCACGCTCTCTTCATGGATTTTTGAGATTTCGCGGCATACGCTGCATCGGCGTGTGCCTTCAAACACCTCAGCCATCTCCTTTAGTGCGCGCACCACCCTGTGCGGACTCTCATAGAAAATCATGGTCCGCTCCTCGTTCTTCAAGGCTGCCAGCCGTGTGGCGCGTCCTTTCTTTTGGGGAAGGAAACCCTCAAAGCAGAAGCGGTCGCAGGGCAGGCCGCTGCTCACTAATGCGGGGACAAATGCGGTGGCACCGGGAAGGCATTGCACCTCTATGCCTCGCGCCACTGCAGCACGTACCAGCATAAAGCCAGGGTCGGAAATGCCCGGTGTGCCGGCATCGCTCACCAAAGCCATGGTTTCGCCAGCCTGCATGCGGGCGGCAAAGGCATCGGCCGTGGCGTGCTCATTGAATTTATGGTGGCTCACCAGTCGGGCATTGATATCATAGTGTTTCAGCAGTATGCCCGTGGTGCGGGTATCTTCTGCCAATACCACGTCGGCTTCTTTCAGTACCCTGAGGGCACGAAGCGTGATATCTTCCAGGTTGCCGACCGGTGTAGGTACGAGATAGAGCATTTTGTAGAATGGGGAGTTATGCTGCTAAAGTAGATAATTCAGTGCAAAAGTAGAAAAATCTTGTGGGGCATCCAAAAAAAAGCACTCTTTTTTGCCCTTTTTTCACTTTTTCTCACTCTTTCTACTCTTTAACCTGTGGGTTTGAAGCCAATTTCTTGGAGGAATCAGGCTCGTTTTTATGGGGAAAGAGTGTAGTTCGCGTGGATATTCAGGCAAGAAAGGAATATTTGTCCTTCCTTTTTTATAGAGAGCATGACTGGCCAGGAATGATTGTGGTAAAGAGTTTTCTTTCATTTTCGGTGTTGCACGTTCAATCTTTGGGGCTGTTTTGAGGATACCTCATCCCCCGGCAATGTATTCTATTCCTTGAGAAACTCTCCGCCTTGCGGCAGCTTCCTTGGGCATCCCGGGGCTGTATATATAGGGGGGATTATTCTGACAACAATAGGGACAACTTGAAACAACTTTTTTTATGTTGTCATTTTTGTCAGAGTTGTTGTTTTCTTATTCTTGATGACAACAGGGACAATAGATGACAACTTTTTAAATTGTTGTCTTTGTTGTAAGAGTTGTCGTGTATTCCCGGTGCTTATCCTATATGGTGGCAACGACTGTACAGTTCGCGGTAGAAGCGGTGGCGGCAGAGTGTCTCGGCGTGTCCCACAATGATCACTTTGTAGCGGGCTCGTGTAATCGCCACATTCATTCGTCGCAGGTCGCCTAGAAATCCTATTGTGCCATGGTCGTTGGCCCTTACCATCGAGATGAGCACCACATCGCGCTCCTGTCCTTGAAAAGCATCTACGGTGTTGACGGTCACTTGCCGGCGGAAAGGTTTCAGGAAGTTGTCGCGCTTGAGGAGTTGCCGCAGCAGTCTCACCTGTGCCTTATAGGGAGAGATGATGGCGAAATCAATACGCTCTGCCTTCACCCTCTGGGTGCTGATTTTCTCGATGTAGAGGTGGAGGGCGGCAATGGTGTATGCTGCCTCCTCGCGGTTCAGGATAGACTCTCCATCGCGGTCTTCCTTCACGTTCTCGTCGGTCTCGGCTTCACCGCCTACGTTGATCCAGACGAGAGGGGTGTCAAGATATTCCAGTATGGAGCGGTCGCGCACGGTAGTAGCCGCCTGCAGTTCTCCGCCGTAGAACCAGTCGGAGGAGAAGCGCATCAGGGTCTCGTTCATCCTGTACTGCACTTTCAGGAGCCTCACAGCCTCCGGCTTCCGCTCGGCAATGGTCTCCATTAGCGTTTTTCCCAGTCCTGCCTTCAGGCATGCAGGGTTTTTCACGGTCGGCGGAAGCTGGCAGTGGTCGCCAGCCAGGACCACACGGTCAGCCTTAGGGATGGCAATCCAGCATGCTGCCTCCAGTGCCTGTGCCGCTTCATCAATGAAGAGGGTGTGACAATGCCATCCTGAAAGCACCGGATGGGCAGCACCTGCCAGGGTGGATGCCACCACACGGCACTGGCCGAACACGTCGTTTCGGATGCGGAACTCCAATTCTTCGGCACGTTCCCTCAGTCGTGCTGTCTTTTGGTGAAAACTGTTGTTGCGGTTTTTGTGCGGTGTGCTGTAGAGTTGACGGATGTCGTGTCGCACCTGCCAGAGTTGCGGATAGTCAGGGTGTGCTTCAAAACGCCGTTCGTAGGTGTAAGCCAGCATTTCGTCCGTGACTCGTGTGGGATTCCCCACCCTTAGCACTTGCAGCCCGCGGTCAGCCAGTTGCTTGCTGATCCAGTCCACGGCAGTGTTGCTCTGTGCGCATACCATCACCTGCTCTTCACGCCGCAGCACCTCGCAGGTAGCCTCCACCAGTGTGGTAGTCTTCCCCGTTCCGGGAGGGCCGTGTACGATAATCACATCTTTCGCCCTCAGTACATCTTGTACGGCTTCCTGTTGTGATGCATTGAGCCAAGGGAACTGTGGCGGGATGTTCGGGCGGCTGCCCCAATGCAGAGGAGCATCGGTGTGGAAGATGTCGCGAAGTTCTGCCAGTCGGTTGCCGCGCGCCTTCTCTACACGCAGCAAGGCTTCCGTCATCAGTCGATAGGTCGTTTCGTCGAAGTGGAGTGCTACTCCTGGCCGTTCCAAACTGAGCAGACGGCTGAGTGTACCCTCGTTGGGCAGGCTCACCACCATGCGGCCTTCTTCTGCATAAGAAACGATGCAGACAGCATCGGAAAAACGTGGACGGCCATCGGAGTCCAAACTGAAGAAGCACACGCTCTTGCCATATTCAAAGTTGTGTTCCGGTAGTCCTTCTGCAGGATGCTCTCCCTGTGGGGCCTCGCCTTCGTTGAGAATTTCTACCACAAGGCGGTCAAGGGAGTTGTAGTAGCTTCGTCCGAATTTTATCGGCCACCAGCAGTTGCCGCGCTTGATGCGTCGGCGCAGACCTTGGGTTTCCATCTCTTTCCGAAATTCTGCCCGCTCGTATTCTTGTTCTTCTTTGATGAGGAATAGTTGTTTCTCAAACATGTCTTGTCTGTATGTATTTTATAATATAGGGGGGGGATTTTTCTGACGACAATAGGGATAACTTGAAACAACTTTTTTATGTTGTCATTGTTGTCTTTGTTGTCGTGTGTTCTATGAATTAGTATATTATTTTTTATTTATGGGGTGTTCTATAAATTAGGTTGAGGCGATTTTTTTTCTGTCGTGCAGTAGGTTT
>CAMGOT010000070.1 GCA_946060685.1 uncultured Bacteroidales bacterium | reverse complement strand
AGCCATGGAGCACGGGGCGGCCCTTTTCCAGCAGAAAACTCTCCAGAGCATGACCGATGGTGTGTCCGAGATTCAGCGACTTTCGGATGCCATGCTCAGTAGGATCGGCAGTCACGATACGCTGCTTAAAAGCTACGCTCTCCTGCACCAAAGCCTGAAGTCCTGACAATGGCACACGATGCTCATCCTCTGGAATAAAGCGGATGTGCCTACGCCATGACTCCTCTCCGATGAGCAAAGCGTGCTTGAGCATTTCTGCATAGCCGCTCAGCATATTGGGGACATCGAGCGTCTGGAGAAATTGTGTGGAAATCAGCACCTTGTCGGCAGGCGCAAAAGCCCCCACCTCATTCTTACATCCGTTGAAGTCAATTCCCGTCTTTCCTCCTACGGAAGCATCCACCATGGCCAGCAGTGAAGTGGGAATACTCAAAAAGCGCACTCCACGCTTGAAGATGCTGGCACCGAAACCTCCCAAATCCGTGACAACACCTCCTCCTATATTTATAATAAGGGAATGACGCGTGCAACGTGAGGTCGACAGTTCGGCCAGCATGCCTGTGAGCGAATCGAAATTCTTGTGCTCTTCGCCAGCCTGCATGATGATGACCTTCGCATGCTGCACCACTTCATCCAGAATCGGAAGGCAATGGGTGGAGGTGTTGGAATCGGCAAAGACGAAGACGGCATCAGGAGCCATTTCGGCCAAAATGGCCTTGACATCCGACGATATATGGTCAGAAAAGATGACTTTCTGCATAAGGAGATTTCAATATTTTTTATCCAAGGGGAGTCACTCTATTTTCCAAAAAAAATGGCAAAAGAAATGGCAAAAGAATACTAATCCACTTGACCACGCTCGAAGGCGATGATGTTCTTGCGGTACTCGGGGGGAATGGGAGCAGACTTCTGCGTGGTGATGTCAAAGAACACCATTACCGTCTCGCTCTCGCACACGACACTTCTTGTGGAGACGTTCACGGCACGTTGCTGAAGTGTGAAACTCTTGTTGCCCAGACGGCTGCAACGCGTCTCCATCACAATCTTGTCGCCATACAGAATGGGCGAGAGAAAGTCGGCTTTGATATTGGCGATAATGGGCACCACATTCTGCAAGCGGAAATCGGGAGGGAACACCTCGCGGAAATACTCGTCCTTCCCCAGGTCGTAATAGGAAAAGTAACTGTTGTTGTTGACGTGGCGGTAGGCATCAAGGTCGTTAAACCTGATTTGAATATCCAGTTTACTATAAAAGATGGGTTCCATAAAACGGGAGAATAATTTGTCGTTGTCGTTAGTCTGCCGACAAGCCTGTTGCCGGCAAATTTCTTATCGTGCGAGAATCTTGGTGAAAGCCTCGAAATCTTCCAAGCGCGAAAATTCGTAGTTCGGCACTTCAAGAGCAAAAGCTCCTGGCAAAGGAGGCAGCATAAAATATCTTTGCATGACACTCGCCAAATTGAGTGAACGGTGGTCGCCACGGCGAATCAGCTCTACGGCATAGCGATAGAGGAAAGCGGTATTGTCCTCATGCTGCTTGAGTGCTTGAAAAAACAGAAAGCGTGCGGCATCGGTGGGAAGATGGAACAGGAGATTCACCAAAAGGACATGCTCGCTTCTATGGTAGTCAAACTGACGGATGAGTCGAGTCAAGACATCAGGATGTCCGGCCAAAGGGAAGATGGCTTCCGAGGCCTTTTTGCGATCCGTCGGTGTGGAGCATGCCGAAGCAAAGTCGGCAAAGGCATCCCCTTGAAAAGCCATAGGACACTGGTGATGCCTGTCCTCCATAGCGCGGAGGAATGTTCCAAGGAATGCCTTGCGGTCCGAACGGACGAAGGTGGCGGCAAAATGCCAGAAGGCATCTTCATCAGCTTCTTCCCAGAAGTCGGCAGAACGCATCATCGTGCTGACTTGCCGGAAATCCATGGCTCGCAAGCGGGAGACGAGGGAGCACAACTGCCCTGCCTCTCCACGCTTCACGTAGGCTCTGAGATTATCGAAGCGTGAGGAGGACCACATTCTCTACGTGATGGGTATGAGGGAACATATCTACAGGCTGCACGGCTTCCACACGGTATTTCTCGTCCAGGAGCTGGAGGTCACGTGCCTGAGTGGCAGGATTACAACTGACGTAGACCACACGCTGGGGAGCAGCATCCAGAATGACGCGAACCACATCGGCATGCATTCCTGCACGAGGGGGATCGGTGATGATGACATCCGGCCTGCCATGTTCTGCAATGAATTCCGCAGTAAGGATATCTTTCATGTCGCCTGCATAGAAAAGCATCTTGTCTTCGAGATGATTCAGCCTGGCGTTGATGCGGGCATCGTCGATAGCCTCCGGCACATATTCGATACCTATCACCTTACGTGCATCGTGTGCCACAAAGTTGGCGATAGTGCCCGTGCCGGTATAAAGATCGTAGACCAGCTCTTCGCCGGTAAGTCCGGCAAAGTTACGGGCCACTTTGTATAGTTCGTATGCCTGCTCTGTATTCGTCTGGTAGAAACTCTTGGGGCCGACCTTAAAACGGAGGTCTTCCATGCACTCATAGATATAGTCGGTACCGGCAAAGGTGACGACATCGAGATCGAAAATCGTGTCGTTGCATTTGGTGTTGTTCACATAGAGCAGGGAGGTGATTTCGGGGAAAGACGTGTGGAGATACTGCATGACTCCCATGGCTTGGTTTCTCTCGGCATCCGTAGTGATGCAGAACTGCACGAGGAGCATGAGTTCCGTGGCAGCTGATGCGGGAGAAACCTTGCTGTTGGATGTACGGATCATGATACCCCGAAGGAGTCCCCTGTTCTGTCGGAGGTCGTAAAATTCCAGTTGCTGCTCAATGGCATAAGCCCGCAGACCATTCCGGATGCGGTTGTTCACATCATCCATAAGCCGGCAAGTGTCGATATCAAGGATTTTGTCGAACGCTCCTGTGATATGGAATCCCACGGCATTCATCTGGTCGAAAACCTCTCCGCTCTTCACCTGCTCCAGCGTAAGCCATTTCTTGTTGGAGAATCCGAATTCCAGTTTATTGCGGTATTCCATCGTTTTCCTGCTGCCAAGTATGGGCAAACATTCCGGGAGTTCCACCTTGCCGATGCGCGTCAGATGGTCCATCACCTGTTTTTGCTTCCACTTCAGCTGTTCCTCATAAGGCAGGATTTGCCACTTGCATCCTCCGCATACGCCATAATGCGGACAGAAGGGTGCTGACCGCAATGTGCTTATACGATGAATATTCACAGCCTCGCCCTCGGCAAAACTGTGTTTTTTACGGCGTATCTGTATGTCGACCACATCGCCGGGAACTACAAAGGGTACGAAGACCGCCATGCCGTCGACCTTCGCCAAGGCTTTGCCTTCCGCGGCAATATCCGTTATTTCTATATTTTCAAGCAATGGTAGTGGCTTTTTCTTTCTTGCCATATCAATATTTTTATGTTACGAATCGTGTTAGAGGGGGTGTTCTGTAAACAAGTGCCTCCTTCCGCTTTTTTTTTGGGGGGAGGGGTATCAGTAAAGCAGCAGGCGAGGAAGGAATATCCTGTGTCCTTGCAGGTCAGTCTCATCCATCTGTTTTGTTTTCAATTCATAGCCTTCGCGGACTTCCATCAGCAGTCCGCTGGTGGAGTTGAGCAGCATCTGCGGCACCGTCTGTTCCGGTATGCTTTCTTCATTGTCAATAAGATAGGAATGCCAGGATGCCGGAATATCGGATGCCGATGGAGGCGTAAGGGCAAGGGTGAGATAGGCATCCATCCTTTGGGCATCCGCTTCGGAAATGGTGAAGAGGAGGGAGGCCTCATTTCGAAGCAGCCCGAAGGCATCATTCTCCTGAATGTAGGCCTCCACGCTTTTGGGAGCATACTCCCGGTCGTGTTGCCGCTCGAACCGCATACGCTGAAAGTCCAGCAAGGCATATCGGGAGGAACGGAAAAACGCTACCCCCAGTACTCCACCCTCCTGGCTCAGCATGTTCGCGTTCTTGCCAGTGTCGAGGGCAAAGCGGGTAGAGCCGTCGCCAACATCAGGCATGAACGCATGCAACATGCCTGATGCGGAGAACGCAATGGGAAAAGTGGCATCGGGTGCCCATGCAGCCGGCAGACCACAACGATAGGCGAGCAACTGCTGGTCGGTGAGCACCACAGCCTGCAAATGTCGCAGGACGTCGGTGCCGAGCGAACGGTTGAAAGGTGTGCCGACATCCTTACCCACGGCATAGACCATGACGTTTGACATCGTGACGCCTCCAATCTCCAGACGTTCGAGCACTACGGGCTGAACCTTTACGTTGCCCGTAGGGAGCGAGAGGGTCAAAGGTTCTGTTTTGGGTAATGCTATGCCCCATTCTTTGAGGTCGCTCTCGCTGACCATTGTCAGGGAAAGTCCGGTGTTGAAAAGAAAGGGCATGCTTTCTGATCCGTTGATACTGGCAGGAATCAGCAGGGGCCAGTCGCGGCTGATGGGTACAGCAAAGGAATCAGTGGTCCACTGCACACTCGTGGGCGGCAAATCAGCAAACCGCGATGCCAAAGCCGCGTAGAACTGCAGGTTCTTGCGTCGGGAAGTCTTGATGCTTCGCTTTACGCACCAATGCAGACGCTCCTTGCAGTAGGCCTGCAGGTCGCGCCATAAGCCTTGTCGGCGGAGGGCTTCACAACGCACATCGCACAAGGCCAATAGCCCGCGTACGTCAAGGTGCGACTCATATTTTCGCTCCAAGGTGTCGATGGCACTCACCACCGCCTTGTCATCGCCTGCACCACGGGCAAAAGCCAGACGGCAGAACAATGCCAGATGAGGCGACAACAGACTGTCGCGCCCGGAAGCGGGCAGACAACTGATGGAATCGTAGAGCTGGCGTAGCGGCAGAACATCACCACGTGCAGCCATCAAAGCACAACGTTGCGCTATATCATCCTCCTCAGCCATCATCATTGGACGATACCCGAACAATAGAAGCAGAAGGATGATGTAGCGCAACATGGTCATAGCGAGATAGGGGTGTTATAGGGGGGGGATAAAAAACGCGAGGTTATTTGTTGCAACGCCCGAAGAAGCCGATGGCCTCCAGCTGCCGGCGAAGTTCCTTTTCCTCTTCATCGGTGACGCTCATGAACGGCACGCGGTTGGGACCCAAGTCCAGACCGATGAGTTTCATGATGCGCTTTCCTCCGACGATGTTTCCACGGAAATTGCAGATGACATCAATCACGTCCTGACTGAAATTCTGCAGCTCACGCGCCTTCTCCAGGTCGCCGGCATTCCAGGCATCGATGATGCCCACCAGATTGCAGCCATTATAGTTTGTCGTACCGCCGATTCCACCCTGGGCACCTCCCATGGCAAGACAGGGAAGAATGGTCTCGTCCTGTCCGTGGAGCATGTCAAACTTTCCATCCTTGTACCGGCGGCAACGGTTGTATTCATACAGGCTCTCGAAGGTATACTTGATACCGGCAAGATTGGGAATACGCCCGTCGGCAGCCTTCAGGAAATCATACATGGAGAGGAAAGCGCCATTGAAGGCAGGGATGTGATAATAGTAGAAAGGCAATTCCGGAGCACCGCAGGCAATATTCTCGCAGTACTGGCACAACTGCTCCACGCTTCCGATTTTGGGGAACGGTGTGGCCATGGCTCCTATACCCCATGCTCCATGTTCCTGGGCATGTGTGGCCATGCGACGGCTGGAAGTGACGCTGGTGCTGCCCACGTGGACAATCACCTTAAAGTCGTTGCCCTCGCGTGTCTTCACCTGAGAGGCAGCGGCAATCCATGCCTCTGTCAGTTGTATGCGCTCCTCTTCGGTGAGCATATAGCCTTCGCCGGAAGAGCCGTTGATAAACACACCCTGAAGACCGTTGCGTGCCAAAAGGGCAGCATAGGCAGGAATAGGGGAAAGATTCAGAGAGCCATCCTCATGAAATGGCGTAAATGGTGCATCAATCAGACCTTTAATTTTTTCCATTTTTCCGTTGGGTTTAGAGTGACAGCAGAAACCTGCCACCAAGTTGATTTCCTCGGCAAAATTACGGATAATTTATTATCCCCCATTATCATTTTCTCTTTTTTCTCTTCCCTGTACCTTATTTTTCTTGTTTTTTGCCGTTTTAGCGTGTCGTCTTCCTATAAAAAAGCGCGAGGAAGTGCTGCTCGTCCCGAAGGGGAAACAGCGCATAGGCCAGGGAGTACCCGGAATGATGCCGTTCACCCCATTGCTTGAAATGGCCGGGATTTGATAACTAAGGGCTACTCTTGATTCCTTCTGTCCATTCCTCAAAGTCTTTGCGCGACCCGTTGAAGACATTGATGTCCACATCGCCATGAATGCCTCTTACACTTCCATAGGGAGAAAGTTGCCAGAAGAGAAGCTTTACGTATGGGCGGAACTCACCGTAGCGGGCAATCCACACATCGTAGGCCAACAGGGACTTGGGGGCGTGCTTCATGTGTCGGTCAACGAACGACTGGCTGACATAGAGAATAGGACGACGTCCCGACGCATGTTCTACGGCTTGCAGCCATTTCAGCATTTCGCGAAAGAGAGCCTCCTCTCCTCCCATCCGGCGTATTTCAGCATCTGAAGGCTCCACATCGAGCATGGGGGGAAGGGTGGCTTGCTGCAGACGGGCATGCTTGATGAAATAGGCTGCCTGGGCTGCACCACTCTTCCGGGTGGAAAAGAAATGATAGGGGGCTACGGGGATTCCGTGCTTCAGGGCAGCGTTCAGGTCAGAGGCATAATAGGCACTTTTGATGGAAGTACCCTGCGTACACTTGACGAACACGAAGGAGACGGGATAGTCCACCTCACCCTGTACGTGCTGCTGTGCCTTGCCTCCCAGTCGGGTGATGCGGAGAGCACTCCAGTCAATACCCACCTTCCGGCTATATTGCACCCGTGTGGTCACCTTCCCTTTTCTGTTTTTCACCTTGACGACTTGCCTTACAGGCTTTCGCATCTCATGCTGGTATCGGCTGATGTCGATGCCATAGACGCGGTGGCTGGTATATAGCATGGACTCTCCACGAAAGGCATCCTTGTTCCAGATTCCGTACTTCACCAGGCGGTCGTCAATGCCAAACCCTTCGCCATGACGTCGCATCAGGCTGTCGAAACCACCTCGATAGTAGCTTCCGTCAGCTCCAAACCGCTCGCCCCAGAAAAGGGTGTCGGCAGCCGAAAGCCGGAAGCGATTGCCGAGACTGTCAAGGAGCAAAGGCTGTGGGACATACAGCCAGGGACACATCGTCGTCCATAGTGTGGCAGCCGATGAGGCTGGCGGCAACATATTGTGCGAAATGGGCAGCAGATGTACGATGCCTTCCTGCTGATATTCCATCCTGACTCTTGTGCCGTTCACCTTGAAGTCCACATGCCTCATGGCACTTGCCCCATCGCTTACCGCACGCTGAAGCAGGCGGAGTGTGCTGTCGGCCAGGACAAGCCGCCGGCGATACATCTCCGCAAAACCCATCACCTCGTTGTAGCCTGCATCGATGGCAGAATGTGTACGGGCATAATAGTCCAGTTCCGCCACATGATGCCGCATCTGCTCCACTTCAAGCCTTTTTTGCTCCAGGGCCTGTCGGAGAATTTCGGTTTTCCGCTTTCCCTGCAGCACCTCTCCTACATTGTGCATGCAGGCTATCACCTCAGCATCATTACCCATGCACACGCCCTTGATGTACATCGTGCGTGCGGCACTGTCTGCTATACAGGAGAAATGCCAGAAAGTCAGCAGCGTGTCACCATGCTGCCTGCCATTTCCCGTGCGCACAGCCTGCTCAGGATGCAATTCGAAATAGAGGGTGTCGGCAGTGCCCACGGGAAGGATGTAGCAACTTTTTGCCTCCACCTCCACGATGCTTTTTATCGGAGCATCATGATGCCCGAGCCATACGCCGAGGGAAGCAGAAAAAGCCGTCACCAAAATGATGATGACGGTCCAATGTATAAAATGCTTGTATTTGTGCTGTTTGTTCAAAATCTTCAGGTTCCCCATAAAGAGGGGTTTTGCCGTTCTTGTAAGTATTGCTATTTTGGTATTATTTACCCTTTACAGCATTTATGCCAGCCACTTCACCAGCAGGTAGCCGCCACCGACGAGCCAGACATAGAGTCCGAAGGCCAAATAGAAGGGCTTTGCACCCGCTTTTTTGAATTTGTCGATGCTGGTGTCGGCTCCCAGGGCTGTCATTGCCATAGTCAGCAGGAAGGTGTCGAACTTTTCCATCCATGCCCCTTTGCCGTATACGGCCGAAGAGAGGAAATCCTGAGGCAGGAAATCCACTTCCTGAAGCAGGGTGTTGAGAAGGATGACGAGGATGAAGCCGAAGGCAAACCAGGGTACCGTGATTTTTGCCTTCTGCCCGTCGGCATGCGAACCGCGGAGAAAGAAGGCCATGACGATGAGTACGGGAGCCAACATGATGACGCGGATCATCTTGGTAATGGTGGCGGGACCGGCAATCCCCAGGGCATCGGTAGGATCCATGGCATTTCCTGCTCCCGCCACGTGTGCTACCTCATGCAGGGTGCCTCCCGTGTAGATGGCCACTTGCGTTGGGGTCAGGGCATCGAGCAGTCCACTGCGATACATCAGGGGATAGAGGAACATGGACAGCGTGCCGAAGATGACCACCGTACTGACAGCAATGGCGGTCTTGTGGGTCTCGCTCCGTACCACAGGTTCTGCTCCCAGTACTGCAGCAGCACCGCAGATGGCACTTCCCGTAGAAGTGAGCAATGTGGTGTCGCGATCCAAGCCTACCATCTTGCCCAGCAACAGTCCGAGTCCGAGAGTGCCGCAAATGATGATGAGGTCGTAAAGAATGGCACTGCTGCCAATTTCCATCACTTGCGAAAACGTCAGGCGGAAACCATAGAGCACGATACCCGTGCGGAGCACCTGCTTCGTGCAGAACTTGAAACCAGGCACCCAAGTGTCAGGAATTTTATTGCGCAGGCTATTGGCGTAGAGCATACCCAGGATGATGCCCACGATGAGGGGACTGAGCGAAAGACTCTTCACCCATGCGAAATCGGCGATATAGAATGCCGACAGGGAAAACAATACAATAAGGAGTATGCCATGCAGCACCTCTCCACGATTTTCTTTTAGCATTATAGGGATAGTTTTAGGGGTTCGGGGAACACTCCGGGGCGGTAAAACAGCCTTCGGCACTTCCGGCATCCGGCATCAGAAGCAGGCATATTCCTCATGCGTTTCGGGAACGACGGCAATGCACTCCATCTCAATCAGCCAGGCAGGACGACACACTGGAGCCAGCGTGATGACGATAGGGATGTGCGGGAAACGCTCTTCGAAGAGTCGGCGTACCCTGACGTAGTCGCCTGTATCGCGCAGATAGACGATGATTTGCATCACATCGTCAAATCCCGTACCGGCCTCGCTGAGCAGGGCTTCCACATTTTCCCACATCCTCAGCGTCTGCCGGATGATGTCGCCGGCATACAGCACCTCACCATGATTGTCGATGCTGGCAGTACCGGAGATATAGACATGCTTGCGGTCGCCAAACAGCAAGGCCGTTCCACGCTCGAAGGTGACGCCATATTCATAAGTGGGATTCAGATGGGTCTTGGCATAAAGATAGCGCATCTGGCCGGGGGCAATACCCGTGACGGCATAGGCACCCATCTGCACCAGTGCCTTTGGATTGGCAGGATTTCCTCCAATGCCCGTACTGGCGATATAATGGGTGTCGGGCGAAAGGCCTTGTGTCAGGAAATTCTCCCTGCGAGCGCTTACCAGTCCGGCATACTGGGTGTCGACATCACGCACGAAAAACCATGTGCGCACACAATTGTCGGCAAGAGTGGCATGCTGTGTGGCGAGCATATCCTCATAGGAGAAGAGGAGACGCTCCGTCTGGCACGCGCTGTCGCCCTCGGCACTCACCATTCCCATACTCCAGATGTGCCTGTAGCCATTACGTTCCACGACCCTATGCCCAGCCTCGCTCTTCAGCCTTGCATGGCTTTGAAGATACAGCCATGCGGCTATCTTGCTGCCATCCATCGGCTGCTGCTGTATGACGCTTACGGCCGCCGGTTCATCAGATGCCATGAGGGGCTGCTGGTTGGTGCTGTCAGAAACGAAGTATCGCTTCATGACACAGCATGCCCCAGAAAATTCAGGCATCAATGCCAGTTCCTGCTCTGCGGCATACACCCGCTCTAACTGCTGGGGAAACAGGTCATCATGGGGAAGCACATGCAGCATGACATGCCATTCGCTCACGCCACTCTGCGGCGTGAAGGCGGCACATTGTATGCTGATGCCCAAATGATTGAGGTCTATCGTGCGGAAAGTCATTCTGTCAGGAGAAATTTATCGATTTACACCACACTTCCGGCAGGACGAAAAGATGCTTATGCAGCACCCTCTCGGAAGGCATTCGTTTCGCCCCCTTTCATTTCCTGCTTTTTCATGTGTGGAGAAAATATTGGCGTTGAAGCCAGTTTTTCCGTGCAAATGTACAACATATTTTTTATATCAGCAAAGTCTTGAAGCCATCATCGGCCAATCCACTTCACATCTTTGTGCTTTATCGTCTGTTGGCCTTGCAGAATGGAAAAAATCAGAGGTGGGGAGATGAAGTTCTGCTCTGCCGGAAACTTCATGCAAGAGAGGGGGAGCTTGTTTCTAAAACAGTGCTTGTTTCTCAAACAGTAGTGCCGGATTTCATGAGGAGATAATCAGCCTGTCCTCAGCAGTCAACCTGCCATTTTCGTGATGCGCATGCTTTCAAGATGCCTTGTTTAAGAAACAGAAGCGAAAATGGATGTGTTTCCACCAACTGCAAATCGCAACTCTTGCAAAAAATGAGGTGCAGATGCGTTGTTTCCTGAAAAATATTTTGCCGTACGTCGGCAGCTTGCTATATTTGCAGGAAATTATAGCCAATATTTATGGTTGAGAAACAGACGACACAAGGCAGATTGGCTCAATTCATGCTGAAGGAGCCATCGATGTATAACGTGATTATGCACAACGATGACATCACGACAATGGATTTTGTGGTGATGATTCTGCAGAAAGTCTTCAGAAAAACTGAAGAGGACGCTGTGGCTCTCATGCAGAAGGTGCATTTTGAAGGAATGGGCGTGGCTGGCACCTACTATAAGGACATTGCCGACAGCAAGGCAAAATATGCCATGAGGATGGCAAGGGAAAGGCAATTCCCCTTCCTGCTTACGGTGGAGGAAGCCTGACGGTTGATTGGGCCGCACCTTAACGACTTGCAACACCCTTAACGGTTGAGGCTGCTTTCACGCCTGACAAGTTTTACCAAACGAGGAGTTGCACACAAGACGAGGCTTGACGATAGATGAGAAATAATAACAGATGAGGAAATACACATGAGGGGTGTTCTATAAATTAGCTTGAGGCGATTTTTTACCTATCGTGCAGTAGGTT
>CAMGOT010000069.1 GCA_946060685.1 uncultured Bacteroidales bacterium | reverse complement strand
AATAATTATATCGATATAAAACAAAATGAAAAGAACATTCCAACCGCACAATCGCAAGCGCAATAACAAGCACGGTTTCCGTCAGCGCATGCAGACCGCCAATGGTCGTCGCGTTCTCGCTGCCCGTCGCGCAAAGGGCCGCAAGAAACTCACCGTTTCCGATGAGGTACACGGCAAGAAGTAAAAAAGATTCGCGGGATGTCTCCTTGAGAGGCATCCCGTATTTTTTTGTCCTGTACGGTCGAGCGGTACGCCCGGAAGGAGCCATCTGTTCATACCCCTTTCTCGCAGCCTCCCGGCAAACTGCCGACAGCGCAAACCATAGCGTACAAAGAAAGCACAGGAAGGAACGAAAATCAAAAAAAATCTATAACAAGGCATATTTCCGGCGTTTTATTTTGCCTTCTCATAAGAATGGTTTAATTTTGCCAAAACATTCGGAGAGAGGAGTATGGCAGGAAAGAAACGCCCCTTGGCTCGACAAGGCCGCCTGCTTCCTCTGACGACGAATGCCGCATACCTATGACTTTCAAAGAATTCTATCAGAAAATTTCAAGCCGCATCATCTGGGGCAACCTCCTGGCGATGTTTCTCGTGAGCGTAGCCATCGTGGTGGGTCTGCTGATATACCTGGGATATTACACCCATCACGGCGAAACCATCACGGTGCCTAATGTGGTGGGGCTCAGAGGCGACGTGGCACAGCGCAAACTGGAATACCTTGGACTCCGTGCAGAGATTTCCGATACGGGACACATCACGACGATGGCCCCGGACATCATCCTCGAGCAGCACGTCGAGGCCGGAACCTCCGTTAAGGCCAACCGGCTGGTGAGGCTCACCATTAACTCCGCCAAGGCGCGCACCATACCCCTGCCCAATGTCGTGGACGGTTCGCTGCGCGAAGCAGAGATGAGGCTCAGGGCTATTGGCTTCAGACTGGGAGCCGTGAAGCGCATTGACGGCGACCTCGACCTCGTCATGCGTGTTGAGGTGATGGGACGCGAGGTACGCTACGGCGAACGCGTCAGTGTGGAGACGCCTATCACGATTGTGGCAGGCAACGGAAAGACGGAGGATTTCTACATCGGCGATGACTCGCTGGAGTGGGCATTGGAACAGGAATCGGATTACGACAATGCAAACTATGACTGACTTTTCGGACCCTCGTTTGGAGCAACTTCCCCAGCCACCTCTCTCTGATGCCGAAGAGGAGGACGATGACGAGGAGGGCATGTACGAGCATTGGCGACTCGTGGCCGACAAGGGGCAACAACTGCTTCGGGTGGACAAGTTCATCATGAACCTCATCCACGACACCTCCAGAAATCGCGTGCAGATGGCGGCAGAAGCGGGATGTATTTTTGCCAACGGCCGCCCCGTCAAGTCCAACTATCGCGTCAAGCCGGGCGATGTCATTACATTGATGCTCGACCGTCCTAAGCACGACACCACCATCGTTCCGGAGGATATTCCTCTTAATATTATATATGAGGACGATGCCGTAATGGTCGTCAACAAGCCTGCCGGACTCGTGGTGCATCCCGGATGCGGCAACTATAGCGGAACACTGGTGAATGCCATAGCATGGCATCTGCGCGACAACCCCCATTTTGACCCCAACGACCCCACCGTAGGACTCGTACACCGCATCGACAAGGACACCAGCGGACTGCTCGTGGTGGCCAAAACCCCCGATGCCAAGACCAAACTGTGCGCCCAATTCTTCCACAAGACCACACGCCGGTGCTACAATGCTTTGGTGTGGGGAAATGTGGCAGACGATGCCGGACGCATAGAAGGCAATATCGGACGCAATCCCCGCGACCGCCTGCAGATGGCAGTATTCCCCCCTGACAGTGAAATTGGAAAGCCTGCCGTCACACATTATCGCGTGCTGGAGCGCTTCGGCTATGTCACGCTCGTGGAGTGCAGGCTGGAGACTGGACGCACACATCAAATCAGGGCCCACATGAGGCACATCGGACATCCGCTCTTTGCCGACGAACGCTATGGCGGCGACCAGATTCTATGGGGCACCCGAAGTTCGTCCTACAACAGTTTCATCCACAACTGCATGAGTCTTTGCCCACGCCAGGCCCTGCATGCAAAAACTCTTGGATTCACACATCCCACCACGGGGCAGGAGATGGATTTTGACTCGCCGATGGCTGAGGACATGGCAGCCATGCTTGAACGCTGGCGCATCTACCTCGCAGGAACCAAGCGTAACCTGCCTTCAGGTCCTGCCATCTGATGCAGCACACGGGAGTGGGCATATCCCTCTCCTCGTCGCAAGATTTCCCTCCACTTCCTTCCCCAAAAACCACCGGAGGGCAGTACGCCCCTTACCGGAAACACTGCTCCTGCAGAGACAAGAAAAAAAATGAAAAAAAGAATTGCAATCGTTGCCGGAGGCGACAGTTCCGAGCACGATGTCAGCCTGCGTAGCGCAGGCGGAATCCTGTCCTTCATGGACAGGGAAAAGTACGACTGCTTCGTTGTGGAGCAGAAAGGTCATGAAATGCACGTTGTCGTGGGCGAAAACGGAGTTCCGTATGCCCAGCACGACGATGCTGGCATGACGCTCTGTCCCATTGACTGCAACGATTTCAGCTATCGTTATGACGGCCATCGCTGCACTTTCGATTTTGCCTACATCACCATCCATGGCACTCCTGGAGAAAACGGTGTGCTGCAAGGCTATTTTGATATGGTGGGAATCCCCTACAGTACCAGCGGGGTACTGGTCGAAGCGCTCACCTTCAACAAATATGCCCTGAACAATTTCTTGCGTTCCTTCCCCGAGATTCATGTTTCCGACAGCATCCTCATCCGTCGCGGCATGGAGCGTCCTGCCGATGCCGACATCATCAGCCGCATTGGGCTTCCCTGTTTCGTCAAGCCCAATGCCGGTGGTTCAAGTTTCGGAGTGACCAAGGTGAAGACTCCCGAAGCCCTCGCCCCCGCCATCGCGAAAGCCATGAACGAGAGCGACGAGGTGATGGTGGAACGCTTGATTACCGGCACGGAAATCACCTGCGGATGCTTCCGTCGCAGCGACGGACAGCCCTTCACCTTTCCCATTACCGAGGTCGTGGTCAAGAATGTGGAGTTTTTCGATTATGAGGCAAAATATGAAGGCAAGAGCGACGAAATCACGCCTGCCCGTATAGCCCCGCAAACTGCCAGCCGAGTCAGCCGACTCACCCGCCGCATCTACGACCTTCTGGGATGCTATGGCATCATCCGCATTGACTATATCCTCTCCGGCGAGCCCGGGAACGAGCAAATCAACCTGCTGGAAATCAACACCACCCCCGGCATGACTCCTGCCAGTTTCATCCCGCAGCAGGTACGGGCATCAGAACTCCACATCAAGGATGTGCTGAGCGAAATCATCGAGGGTCGCCTGTCGTGAATTCCTTCTGACTGCATCCTCCCCCCACTTGCCACTCCCCCTCTTCCCCCCCCCCCTTGAAAAAAACACCACCTCACCATGAAAATTCCTGCTAAATTCGACCCTATCCGTCCCTACTGTGACGAAGAGGTCAAGCAAGCCTTCCACGAACTGATTAACGATCGCCAGTTCGCACGGCTCATAAAGGGCTATGTACCCTGGATGCCCAAGTTCGCCCGTAGCGGTATGCTGAAACTGGCCTTCAAACTGGGCGGCGTGAAGACGTTGCTCGGCTTTCAGGTAAAATTCATGAGCCCTATCGTAGAATCGCTCGTACGTCGCTGCATGACGGGCTTGACTTTCAGCGGCCATCCGCTCCCCGACACGAAAGGGCGCTATACTTTCATCAGTAATCATCGCGACATCGTGCTGGACAGCGCATTGCTGGACTATCTCCTTATCCGCGAGAAGCACGAGACCACAGTGGAGATTGCCATCGGCGACAATCTGCTGATTTACCCATGGATTGAGAAACTGGTACGTCTGAACAAGGCATTCATCGTGCGCAGAAGTCTCACTCCGCGCGAGATGTACAAGAGCAGCCAGCTCATGAGCGAGTATATCCACTTTGCAGTGACCGAGAAACGGGAGAATATATGGATAGCCCAGCGCGAAGGTCGTGCCAAGGACAGCAGCGACCATACCCAGCCTTCCGTTCTCAAAATGCTGGCGATGGGAGGCGAAGGCACATTCATCGAAAGTCTGAAGCCCCTCAACATCGTGCCTCTCACCATCAGTTATGAGTACGACCCTTGCGATTATCTCAAGGCGAAGGAGTTCCAGTTGAAACGCGACAACCCGAAGTACCGCAAGTCGCGCAAGGACGATTTGGAAAACATGAAGACGGGTATCATGGGCTTCAAGGGCCGTGTGACCTACGAATGTGCCCCATGCATCAATACCTGGCTCGATGATCTTGAAGGCATCCCCGATGGCTATTTCTTCGATGAGGTGGCACGCCGTATGGACCGTGAGATTCATCAGGGTTATATGCTCTTCCCCGGCAATTTCGTGGCAGCCGACATCCTTACCCATACCGGTGATTTTTCCGATCGCTACACGCCGAAGGACAAGCAGACTTTCGAGGCATATCTCGAAGGCCAGCTTAAGAAAATCGACATCCCGAACAAGGATGAACAGTTCCTCCGTGAATGTATGCTCACGATGTATGCCAACCCTGTGTTCAACAAGTTGGCAGCCCAGAAGAAATAATTCGTTGCCACTGATGCCGCTGTGCCTCGGCAATATACGCTGCGGGCTGAGTTTCCACAATGGATGCTCAGCCCGCAGCGTCTGAGTATAAGAGAAGCAAAGCTGAAACAAATATTTCTCCTCGGGATTTTTTCGGCCCATTTGTTTCCCTTCTTTCCCACAGCCCTCGTGGGCATGATAGACGACAACAGGGACCACTTTGACCACTTTCCCCTGAGCAGGGTATGCAAAAGGTTGTCAAAGTGGTCCCTGTTGATGTCATCTTCTTCCGTCACGACTCGGCATAGCAATATGCAAGCTTGATGCTATGCTCTCCCTGCTCCGTTCGTTGTCGTTTTTTTCAGAAGTTGAATGCAACGCCTTGGACCAAAGGTTGCCGGATGAACGGAAAGGCAAAGGACAAAAAGTGGCATAGAGCAGGCATCCGAAAGCCATCTGCCAGGTCAGAAAAGTGAAAAAAAAGAGGAAAAAAAGGATGAGGTATCAGAAAAAAGTCCAAAGTTGGCTTTGTGTCAAATAAAAGCGTTACCTTTGCCTGCAAACTCATATCATCTTATATACTATGGCACAAATACCAGAATTTCGTTATGCGCCGATGTTCCAGATCGGCGAGGACAAAACCGAATACCGTCTGCTGACCAAAGATTATGTCAGCGTAGGAGACTTTGAAGGACACCCTATGCTCAAGGTGGAGGCCGAGGGCCTGCGCCTGCTGATGAACCAGGCATTCCACGATGTCAGTTTCATGTTGCGCCGCAGCCACAACGAGCAGGTGGCGAAAATCCTTCGCGACCCCGAGGCAAGCGAGAACGACAAGTATGTGGCGCTGACCTTCCTCCGCAATGCGGAAGTAGCGTGCAAGGGACAGTTGCCGCTTTGCCAGGACACGGGTACCGCCATCATTCATGGCGAGAAGGGACAGCAGGTGTGGACAGGCTTTGAGGATGAGGAGTATATCGCCCGTGGTGTCTACGACACCTACACGCAGGACAACCTTCGCTATAGCCAGAACGCTCCCCTTGATATGTACAACGAGGTGAACACGCGTTGCAACCTCCCCGCACAAATCGACATCGAGGCTTGCGAGGGTATGGAATATCGTTTCCTCTGCGTCACCAAAGGTGGAGGCTCGGCCAACAAGACCTATCTTTATCAGGAGACGAAGGCCCGCATCCAGAATCCCGGTACGCTGGTACCCTTCCTCGTGGAGAAGATGAAGAGCCTTGGCACTGCTGCCTGCCCGCCCTATCATATTGCCATCGTCATCGGTGGAACGAGTGCGGAGAAGAACCTCCTCACCGTGAAACTTGCCTCCACGCATTATTATGATGAGTTGCCTACCACAGGCGACGAAACAGGCCGTGCCTTCCGCGATGTGGAGTTGGAGAAGGAACTGCTGCAGGAAGCCTATAAGATAGGACTCGGCGCACAGTTTGGAGGAAAGTATCTTGCCCACGATGTGCGCGTCGTGCGCCTGCCGCGTCATGGCGCAAGTTGTCCCATTGGTCTGGGCGTCAGCTGTTCTGCCGACCGCAATATCAAGGCAAAGATCAACAAGGACGGCATCTGGTTGGAGAAGATGGACGACAAACCCTATGAGCTGATTCCCGAGGAGCTGCGTCAGGCTGGCGAGGGCGAGGCTGTGAAGGTCGACCTCAACCGCCCGATGGACGAGGTGTGCCAGCAGCTCTCGCAATATCCCGTGAGCACCCGCCTCTCGCTCAACGGAACGATTATCGTAGGTCGCGACATCGCTCATGCCAAGATTAAGGCGCGTCTTGATGCTGGAGAACCCATGCCGGAGTATCTGAAGAATCATCCCATCTATTATGCCGGACCTGCCAAGACGCCCGAAGGAATGCCGTGCGGATCGATGGGACCCACCACGGCAGGACGTATGGACCCCTATGTCTATGAGTTCCAGGATCATGGTGGCAGCCGCATCATGCTCGCCAAGGGCAACCGCAGCGTCGATGTGACCAATGCCTGCAAGGACCATAAGGGCTTCTATCTCGGAAGCATCGGCGGACCTGCTGCCATTCTCGCGAAGAACAATATCAAGAGTATCGAGTGTGTGGAATATCCCGAACTCGGTATGGAGGCTATCTGGAAGATCGAGGTCGAGGACTTCCCTGCATTCATCCTCGTCGACGACAAGGGCAACGACTTCTTCAAGCAGCTCAAGCCCAACACTGCCTGCACCATCCTCTGATTCAGGCTAAACCGTGAAGATGGAAGGGGTGTTCTATGCAGTCTTGAACAACAATAGTTTTCAGATTTATGGAACACCCCTGAAATTCTGCTGTGGAACATTCAATGGGCATCTGTAGCCAGTCGTGTGAAAAAGCAACCTTGGCAACGGGGGACACAAACAGGTCATGTTGTCCCAAGTTGTCTCTGTTGTCGTTCAAAGAAACAATTTGCCGAACGTTTTCATTTCTGGGGTGTTCTATAAATTAGCTTGAGGCGATTTTGTGCCTATCGTGCAGTAGTTCTTTGTTTTTCAAGTACGAGCATAGCTAGCTATGTAAGTGGTTGAAAAGCAAAGAAATGCTGTGCGAGAGGTGGAAAAGCGACCAAGCGACGCCAAGCCGAGAGCCATCAAGCGAGCTTGAATGGCCGAGGCGCGAAGGAGCAAGGCGAAGCCAAGCAGACAGCTCTTGAATAAAAGATAATTTACTAATTTATAGAACACCCCTTCTATAATCAACAACATGAACTGCAAGAAAATCCTTTCTATAGCATTCTGCGTGGCTTGTGCGCTCTGTGCATCAGCAGCAAAAAACCCGAAATATGTATTCTATTTCATCGGCGATGGTATGGGCCTGAACCAGGTGAACGGCACTGAGACCTATCTCGGTGCCCTCGATGGGCGCATCGGTATCGGCGAACTCTGCTTCGCCAGTTTCCCTTATACGGCTTTGGGAACATCCTATAGTGCCAGCAATGGTATCACCGACTCTGCAGCCGGCGGTACAGCACTGGCCACAGGATGCAAGACCTACAACGGCTGCCTCGGACTTCGCCCTGACAGCGTGACCACCATCACCTCTGTGGCAAAATGGGCAAAGGATGCAGGAATGGCCGTGGGAGTGACGACGAGCGTCAGCGTTGACCATGCCACGCCGGCATCGTTCTATGCCCACCAGACCTATCGTGGGAAATACTATGAGGTAGGCTGCGACCTTGCTGCCAGCGGCTTCGACTTCTTTGCCGGCAGCGACTTCCTCAAGCCGAAGAGCAAGGATGCCGCTGCACCGGATCTCTACACCCTCTGTGGCGAGGCGGGCTATACCATCGCCCGTGGCTATCAGGACTATCAGAAGAAAAAGCGTCTGGCACAGCGGATGATCATGCTACAGAGCGAGGATGCCTCAAAGGTCGACCGCAGCGCACTCCCTTACGCTATCGACCGTAAGCCGGGGGATATGACGCTTCAGGAAATCACGAGTGCTGCCATCGACTTCCTCTATGCCAAGAGTCCAAAGGGATTCTTTCTTATGGTGGAAGGTGGAAAGATTGACTGGGCAGCACATGCCAACGATGCCCGCACCGTCTTCTCCGAGGTCATCGATATGGACAATGCCGTACGCATCGCCTATGATTTTATGAAGAAGCATCCCGATGAGACGCTCATCGTCGTCACCGCCGACCACGAGACGGGAGGCCTGGGTCTGGGCAACTGCGACTATACGCTCCACACCGACTTGCTGAAATATCAGAGCATGAGTGCCGCCGAATATTCCAACCATCTGGGCAGTCTTCGCAAGCGTCTTGGCGAAGGCTTCACCTTCGATGCCGTCCGCAAGGATTTGACAGAGCATTTCGGGTTCTGGAGTGCCGTTCCTGTGGCAGAAGACCAGGAGGACCAGCTTCAGCGTGCCTATGAGGCTATAGTAGAAGGCAGCGACAAGGGTGCCGAGAGCATGTATGCCCAGGAGAATGCTTTGGGCAATCTTGCCAAAAACATCCTCAATGCCAACGCCCATCTGGGCTGGACATCGGGTCAGCATACAAATGGCTACATCCCCGTCTTTGCCGTCGGTGCGGGTGCCGAGGCATTTCATGGGCGCATCGAAAACACCGATATAGCCCCTTTGATAGGCACCATAGCAGGCTACTGTAAGGGTAACCCGAACGACAAGAAATAATTAATTCCCGTATATCCCAGCAGCCCCGGAGGTCTTCCTGACTTCCGGGGCTGCCTTTTTGGGCCCAGTCATATCCGCAGCCTCCCGTGGGCATGATAGACGACAATAGGGACCACCCCCAAAACGAAATGTTCCGGTTTTACAAAACGAAGCATATCCTTCCGCAAAACGAAGCGTAGATGTTTTCAGTTTCTTTTTGGCGTAGACATCCACCAGCTCAAGAATCCTTTCATAACGCCTCATCCTGCTTTTGCTCTTTCTGGAGCGTCGTTTCGGCATACCGTATTACCCAGGGTGTCGCGAAGTTCTACCCTGGGCAATGAGCAGATGGCCCTTTCTAAGGTGTAGCGTCCCTGTAGGCGCATCCTCTGTGGATGACTTCCAGCCGTACGAGCAAAAAAAATGGGCAGCATTGGAGATGCTGCCCGGAAGATGGTTTGGATAAGCGATTGCGAGGAATTATTTCACGATGATGCGCTCTGCCCAGACATTGCCGGCATGGTCCTCTGTGCGAACAATGTAGCAGCCAGGGATGAGGCGCGTGTTGATGGAGGAAGAACCTTCTGCCACGATGCGTCCGGCAGCATCAACGAGACGTATGGACTTGATGTCGCCCTCTACTTGCAGACGGCCGGCATTGAAGCTGACATTGGGACGCTTGGAGGACTGACGGACAGCGTGGATGGCATCGGGATCACCCAAATCCAGCACGTACGACATGGGCATAAAGGTGCCCGACCACATATCATAGAGGAAGCCCGTGAAGGTGGTGGCATCAGCATTGCAGCGTACGGTACCCGTCACAAGGCTGTCGGCGACAGTGTAGGAAGATTCTTCATACGTCTCAGGATCAAATTCATACACCACGACATCGAAACGCAGGCTTTCGTCGAGTTGCTGTGCCAGTTCCTCGTCCTTGGAATAGATGTAGTCCACGAAATTCATGGGCGCAGCCTCGGCATTGGGGAATACGAAGGAGGTACGGGAGTATTCGCTGGCAGGTGAAGAGGCCACTACCAGACCGTCGTTCGTCACGTTGGTGGCAATCATGTCGTCGCCCTTCAGTTCCTGTACCTTCATGTCATCGGCACCGATTTCCATGCGCACAGGGATAACGGAGCCAAATCCCCATCCCGTCTGAGAGCGCGTGGTCAGTTCCGTAGCCACATATTTGCCGTTGGCTGAGATGGCGACACTGTTCCAGTTGTAGCTCTTTCCCGTGACGGCCTTATTCAGGGCATCGTCGTACTCGGCGAAAGCTTCCCAGTAGAGTTCAACATCCTCGTAGTACTTGTTGAGGGCTGCCTGGTAGGCTTCGGCAGCCTCCTCGGTCAGGAAGGCATTGGCATCGGGATATGTGGGGAACACGTCGGTCTCACCGTTGTAGTAGGCATCGATATCCTCGTAATACTTTTCGAGCGCAGCATTGTAGGCCGTCTGTGCTTCCTCGTCCATATAGGTACTGATGTCGGGGTATGCCGGTGGGTTGCCCGGCATTTCAGGCATATCCTTCACCGCCTCCTCGTCGTAGATGATTTCAGGATGCGGCATGCTGTAGGACCATTTTCCGTCTGCGCCCTTGGTGTAGACCAGCATGAAGGTGTAGAAACCGGAATAGTCCACCAACTGCCCTACCACGGTGTTGCCGTCGTCGCTAATGGCGATAGCCGTGGCATACTGCGGCACCTTGCCCAGAAAATCGACATTGGGGCAGGGCAGCGTCTCATACATGCCGTAGTTGCCGTCTTCGCCCATCGTCCATACCACGGGGACGAGATTCAGCGTACCGTCGCTGTTCATATAATCACCTTTAGCCATGGAGCCGCAGATATACTTGCCGTCGGCGGTGATACCATTGGCAATGGAGCCATAGAGCACATCCGTGTCGGCAACGGGCAGTGCCACCCATGACTGTTGGGCGGCATCCCAATAAGCAGGCTCAGTGCCACTCATGCAGCCCACCAGTGTTCCCGCATTGTTTAGACAGTTGCCCAGGCCCATGGTATAGCTGCTCATCTCGTCGCCAAAGACGAGATAGTTGTCGGTGGTGGCATCGTAGATGCCCACCTGTCCCTCGCTTTCTTCGGCAAGCCATTTGCCGTCGGGCGACATAGAGGAGAAGAAATGGCCATCATACATGGTGAACGTCTGGGCATTGGCACCAAGACTCAGCGCAGCTGCAAGAAGTAAAAATCCTTTCATAAGTCTAATTGTTTTTGAGAAAAAATGGATATGGAGGATGCCGGAGTGCCGGTCAAACTGCAACAGCAAAAGCCGCCGCGTTGACAGGGTTTGTCGGTGTTATGCACTCGTTCGTCCTTAAAATCGTGGCAAATATACGAAGAGGATTTCTTTTAGAGGACAAAACAGAACAAAAATAAGAAAAAATTCCTGTATTTGTACTTCCGCTCCCGTGTTTTTGCCTCTAAAATCTAAAAAACAGGTAGGTAAAATTGCTTTTGTGTGGCGAAAAAGTGAGGAGGACTATAGTTTTTCATGATGAAATAAGGGTTTATTCCTTGTGCAGTAAAGAGACAATGCGTATATTTGCCGCGTTTTTACTCAACAACACTCATTATAGGGGTGTTCTATAAATTAGCTTGAGGCGGTTTTTTATCTATCGTGCAGTAGGTTTTTGTTTTTCAAGCACGAACATAGCGGGCTATGTAA
>CAMGOT010000068.1 GCA_946060685.1 uncultured Bacteroidales bacterium | reverse complement strand
ACCTACTGCACGATAGGTAAAAAATCGCCTCAAGCTAATTTATAGAATACCCCTTTAAAAACTAAAGTGGGGGGTATAGTTTGGACACCCCCGATATGGGATGCGCCGCTTAGAGCACCACCAAGGGAGATTTTTCTGCACATATTTCCCCGATGCGCTCAGCACAGCGTTCCATCAGCCATTTCGGTGTGGACGTGGCTCCACAGATTCCCACATTGTCGGCTTTCTCGAACCACTCCTCCTGCAATTCTCCGGCATCCTCAATGTGATGCACCCGCATATTCTTTCTTCGGCATGCCTCAAAGAGCACGCGCCCGTTGCTGCTTTTCTTGCCTGCCACAAAAATCACCACATCGTGCCGCTGGGCAAACGCCTCAATGCCCGAAAGCCTTCCTGCCACACGACGGCAAATCGTGTCGGCATAATGAAACTCTGCGGGAGGAGTGATGTGGGCCGTCAGATAGTCCACGATGGCGCGAAATCCCTCCACCGATTTGGTGGTCTGCGAAAACAGATAGGTGGTGCGGGTAAGGTCCAGACGACGTGCCTCGTCGATATTTGCCACCACAGTGGCATGGCCATCCGTCTGTCCCACCAGCCCCAGCACCTCAGCATGTCCGGGCTTGCCATAAATCACAATCTGTGACTCAGGATGCTCGTCGTAGACTTTCTTGATACGGCGTTGCAGCCCCAGCACCACAGGACATGTGGCATCTATCACGGTAATGCCCTGGGCCTTGGCCTGCTCGTAGGTGGCAGGCGGCTCGCCGTGAGCCCGCAGCAGCACTTTCGTATGCTGCAGTTGCCCGAAAGTGTCATGATCTATCATCTCCAGCCCCATCTCACGAAGCCTGTCGCACTCACGACCGTTATGAACGATGTCGCCCAGACAATAGAGCCGGCCATCCAGCGAGAGTTCCTCTTCAGCCTTCTCGATGGCAGTAGTCACACCGAAGCAAAAGCCGGAATCTGCGTCTATTTCGATTTTCATGCCTGTATGTGTATACCAGTTTTTTAATCAGGGACTAAAAATTCACCGCCAGACTTCCCATGAGCGAATTGGTGGCTTTATGATAGCGCGCCCACGAGAGTCCGATGCAGAAACGTCGAAGATTGAGTCCTGCTCCTGCCGAAAGTCCGGCCATGTGCGCCTTGTCGGCAGCTTTCAGTTCATATCCCCGGCGGAAATTATAGCCCAGCGCCAGCCAGAGGTTGTCGCGCGGACGTACCTCTACTCCCAGCACAAGATGGTTGAGCAGAAGATTTCCCGTACCCACCTTCTCGTCCTCGCCGGAAGCAATATAATCGCTCTTTTTCCAGCGCGTGAGATCGGTGAGCGTCACGGTAAAGGCCACGGGCAAATGGGCCAGTCCTTGCGTCAGACCCATCTGCAGATTGTAGGGCACACGCTCCACCACGCCGTCGTACGTCTTCACCTGCGCTCCGATATTACGCATGGCAATGGAGAGGCTCAAATCCTTCTCCTCGTCAAGATAGTTCAGACCGAGGTCAACGGCAATGGCCGCCGAACTGTATTCCGCAATCCTTGAATAGTCAATCTTGAAATTCGCTCCTCCCGACCATCTGTCGGAGAGCAGATAGGAGTAGCCCACGCCGAAAATCATATCCTTGGGCGAGAAATTGCCCATCAGGTTGCCGGCAGCATCCCTCTCCTCCATCTCTCCATATCCCATATATTGCAGATACGCTGCTCCCGTATGCCGCTCTCCGAACGCCATGGCATAGTGTGCTCCCATCCATTTCGCTCCATCGGCATAGGACATGAACTGCAGTTCCACACTACGGTCGTTCACCGAAGCAAGCAGCGCAGGATTGTGCAGGCCGATACCCGGCATCGCATCCGTAGCGGTGATGCTCTCCCCACCCAGCGCGACGACATGGGCCGAAGTGGGGAGTGTGAGTACCCGCATGGCCGAACCCTCCCCTTGCGCCCGCGAGAGGTGACAAAAGCAGAGATAAAGGGCGAGAATTAATATTTTTTTCATTTTCAAAATCAAATAATGCGACAAAATTACGATATAATTTGGAATTCCGATGTACATTTGCAGCATAAAACCCTCGAAAAGAATTGAACTATCTGCCAGGATTGCCGAAAACGGCGCGATGAGTTGTCAAATGTAGCCATTAAAATGCCGTTTCTGAGGAGGTCTGCGCGCCTATACGTCTGTATTTTTTTACGTCCGCGCCAGAAATGCCTGCTGCTGTTTCTGACCGTTTCCTGCGTTTGATTCACCATTTCAGAGATTCCATGAGAGATTCCGGTTTGTACAGTAGAGCATGGTGCGATATGGTTTTTGAAGGCCGTAATCGTGCATACGGTGCCTACGTCCTGCGCAAGAATGCAGGACGCAGGTATCGCTTTGCCCTGTTGGTAGTAGGCGGGGCATTCGTCGTGCTGGCCATACTCGTGCTCATCACGGGATTCTTCGCAAGTCGTGCCGTGGAGCGGGTGGCAAACGAGATGCAGCACGTGGTGCGCATGGAACCTCTTCTCGACCCCGAAGAACGCTATGTCTCCATGGGCCGGCGTGCCATTCCCCATGCTTCCCCCGATGCGGTGGAGGAGCAACTCCCGGAGGTGGTGGACGAACCTGTCGTAGAGCAGCCGAAGGCACCTGTGGGCATCAAAGGGCCTGACGATGGAGAACATCATCAGGAGGAAACCCTGAAGGACCGTGCGGAAGACCATCAGGCTGCGGACGAGGACCTTCCCGTAGAGGGCCCGCAGCTGATTCCCACGCAGGCGGTAGAGGAAATGCCGGTGTTTCCTGGTGGACTTCAGGCTCTGATGCGCTTCCTCGACACCCATTGCATCTATAGCGACCGTGCCGTCAAAAATCGCCTGGAGGGTGATGTAGAGGTCAGTTTCATTATCGACACGGAAGGCCGTGTCGTCAATCCCGAAATCACCAAGCCGCTGCATCCTACACTCGACATGGCGGTACTGAAGGCGGTGAAGGAAATGCCGCAATGGAAGCCTGGGACCATGCACGGAAAGCCTACATGCACCAGAATCACCGTGCCGGTGCATTTCCAATTGAAATGATACGAATGCAGGGGGGGAAGGAAGTAAACGGCATCCGCCATCTCTTCCCCACCCTGGAACATACAGCCAGAATATTCATAACACTTGCAAAAGTGTAGTATTCTTTGAGCAACATTCTTTGAGCAACATTCCACCCCCTTTCTTTTTTCGTTCCAATCCCGACCATTATGAATGTACAAGAAGCATGCGGCCAGCGGAAACATTGTGCCGAAGCCTGCGAGGCTACAATAGGGAAAAGTAACAGTATGCCAACAGCATTCGAGGCTGCCGGCGAACAGGACATCCGCTATGTCACAGACGAATTGATGCACACCCTATGGAATTTTATGAAGCAAGGTGCTGACGCCGATGCGATCTACAGGGATTGGCTTGCATACGTCTCTTCTTTGGATGCTGGCGAAGTCAAGAGCCGGTACCGCGACATCGAGGAGCCGCTCAGCGGTTGGATTCCGGCGGTGATAGCCGCTGGCATGGTGGCGCGCGAAGTTCACCAGGGGCAAAGGGACAAGGGTGGCAACGACTATTTCGAATCGCATCTCTTGCCTGTAGCAAAAAGCGGAAGTTCCTGGAAAGAGATGATCGTGGGCTTCCTCCATGATGCCATTGAAGACACCAATTATGATGTCGAAACTTTGTTTGGAAAAATAAAAGCTACGCTCCACGAACTTTCCTTATGCCAGGACGATGAATGGAAGAGAAAGCCGGACATGATTCCCTGTCCCGGCAGTGCCATTGTCTTCCCCTCTGAGGCTGACTGGAAAGAGATGGGGGAAGCCTTGGCGGTACTGAACCATCACACGGCTCCCGACAGAAAAGAGTATATCCAGCGTTTCCAGGGGAACGAACTGGCACTGCGGGTGAAACTGAACGACATGAGAAACAACATGGACATCAGCCGCATTCCCTTCCCCGCTTCCACCGACTACCAACGGCTCGAAAGGTACAACGCTGAATACAAACTCCTGCTCGGCATGCTCACCAAAGGGCAATGACCTTTCTTTCCCTCTTTTAGGTGAACTTCCAGCTTAAGTCTGCCATACATCTGAGGACCAGAAACAATCCTCTTTGTTGTAATGAAGGAAAAATGCAGGTCTGGCCGGAAAGACAGTACAGTGAATACCCATGTGGGAAATGTCGTCGCATCTCCCCTACGGATGATGCTCCCCCATCTATGAAAAGCAAAATGGATGCAGCAATGCGCCAAGACTACAATCAGCGGAAAACGGCCGGTTTTCCGCTGATTGTTTGTTTTGCCTGGGCGGCCGAAGTGCGGCCATATTGCACATTGCAATCGACTTGCAAAAGTTTCGGCGTAACTTTGCGCCCAAAAAATTCGTTAGTTTATTTTGACAATATGTTTCAACGTATCCTTCGGTTTTCTATCCGCAACAAACTGACGGTGGGCATCCTCACGCTGGTGCTCATCGTATGGGGAGTATGGTCGCTGATGCAGCTGCCTTTCGACTCTACCCCCGACATTACCACCAATCAGGTTTCCATCATCACCCAAGCCCCATCGTTGGGGGCTGAGGAAGTGGAGCAATATGTCACCACTCCCATCGAACGCGCCATGGCAAACATACCACGCGTGGTGCAGCGGCGCTCGACATCACGCTCCGGACTTTCCATCGTCACATTAGTGTTCGACGATGATGCTGATGTCTACTGGGCACGCGAACTGGTGAACCAGCAACTCCGAGAGGCTGAGGATGTGCTGCCCAGCGACCAGGCTACAGTGGGGCTGGCACCCATCTCCACAGGCCTGGGCGAAATTTACCACTATACCCTGCGTGCCCAACCCGGTTATGAGGACCGCTATTCGCTGACCGACCTCAGAACGCTGCAGGACTGGGTAGTCCACAAGCAGTTGTCGGGCACTCCCGGCGTGGCGGAAGTGAGCGGATGGGGAGGCTACGTGAAACAATATGAAGTGGCCATCGACACCGAACGGCTGAACGCGCTGGGGATTACCATTCCCGATTTCTACCGGGCACTGGCCGACAACAACTCAAATGCGGGAGGAAGCTACATCGAACGCTACAGCAACCAATACTTCATCCGCGGACTGGGACTGGTGAAAACTCTTGACGATATTCGGAAAATCCCCGTGGCCTATGCCAATGGACGCCCCGTACTGGTGCGCGACGTGGCAGAAGTGCGCTTCTCCCATGCCAACCGCTTTGGTGCCGTCACCCGCAACGGCGAGGGCGAAGTGGTGGCGGGAATCGTGCTGATGCTGAAAGGGGAGAATTTCCAGGAGGTGAGCAAAAACGTCAAGGAACGTATTGCAAAAATACAAGAATCGTTGCCGGAGGGAGTGGTCATAGAACCCTTCATTGACCGTACCGACCTCGTGAACCGGGTGACGCACACCATCGGGCGAAATCTCATCGAGGGTGGACTCATCGTCATCTTTATCCTCATCCTCTTCCTGGGCAACTGGCGGGCAGGACTGATCGTGGCCTCCGTGATTCCGCTGTCCATGCTTTTCGCTTTCGGCATGATGCACCAGACGGGTGTGAGCGGAAATCTGATGTCGCTGGGAGCCATTGACTTCGGACTGATTGTGGACGGTGCGGTGATTATCGTCGAGGCTGTCATCGCACATATCGCCATGAAGTCCACGGCCTACGGCGGAAGGAAGCTGACGCAGAAGGAGATGGACCGCGAGGTGCTTTTCTCGGCATCACGCATTCGCCAAAGTGCGGCATACGGCGAGATTGTCATCATGATGGTATATCTCCCACTGCTATCGCTTGTGGGCATTGAGGGCAAGATGTTCCGTCCGATGGCACTGACCATCTTCTATGCTATTCTCGGTGCCTTCATCCTCTCGCTCACCTACGTCCCTGCCGCCAGCGCGCTTTTCCTGAGCAAGCAGACGGAGCATCGACGGAGCCTCTCAGACCGCCTCGTGGACTGTCTGCACCGTCTCTATCTCCCCATCGTGGAATTCTCCATGCGCTGGAGCAAAACCCTTATAGCCACCATGGTGGCGCTCTTTGCCGCCTGCCTGATGCTGTTCAAGACCCTGGGCGGCGAGTTTATCCCATGCCTGGAGGAAGGCGACCTTGCGGCACAGGTGAGTATGGCACAGGGAACATCGCTGGCACAAATGACGCGCACCATGTCGGATGCCGAGAAAATCCTGATGAAATTCCCGGAGGTAAAGCAGGTGGTCACACGCATAGGCTCTGCCGAAATCCCTACCGACCCCATGCCCGTAGAGCGGGCGGATATGCTCATCGCACTGCATCCCAAATCCACCTGGACCACTGCCGCCACTACCGAGGGACTGCAGCAGGCCATGAGCAAGGCGCTGAAACTGCTGCCGGGTGTGGACGTGGAGATGACCCAACCCATACAGATGCGCAACAACGAACTGATCACGGGTATCAAGCAAGATGTGGCCATCAAGATTTACGGCCCGGAACTGGATGTGCTGAGCGAACAGGCAAAGCATATTTCCGACCTCATACGGCATATTCCGGGCATCAGCGAACCCTTTGCCGAAAAGGTGAACGGACTGCCTCAGATTCAAGTGCGCTACAACCGCGACCGCCTGGCACAATATGGGGTAGACATCGCCACCGCCAACGATGTGCTGGAGACGGCCTTTGTGGGCAAAGAGGCAGGCTGCGTGTTTGAAAACGACCGCCGCTTTGACCTCGTGCTGCGTCTGGACGGCGAGAAGCGCAATGATATAGCGACACTGGAGGGGCTCTTCCTCCCCACGGCTTCGGGCACTACTGTGCCGCTGACGCAGGTGGCTGAGGTGACGTATGCCAGTGCTCCCTCGCAAATCACACATGAGGCGGGCAGCCGCCGCATCTATGTAGGCTTCAACATTGAGGGCCGCGACATCCAGAGTGCTGTGGAGGAAATCGAGGAGGTGATACGCGAGAAAGCGCACCTGCCCGAGGGGTACTACTATACGTTTGGCGGTGAGTTCCAGAACCTTCAGGAGGCCACGGGCCGGCTGATGATTGCCGTGCCCACAGCCCTTGCCCTCATTCTCTTGCTGCTCTTTGCCACGCTGAAAAGCCTGCGCGAGACGCTGTTCGTATTCTCGGCCATCCCCCTCTCCGCCATCGGTGGCATCCTGGCGCTCTGGAGCCGCGGAATGCCTTTCAGCATATCGGCAGGAGTGGGGTTCATAGCCCTCTTCGGTGTGGCGGTGCTCAACGGTATCGTCCTTATCGGACAATTCAACCTCCTGGAGCAAGAAGGCATGACGGATGTCCGCCTGCGCATCCTGACAGGTTGCCGGCAACGCCTTCGACCTGTGTTGATGACTGCTCTCGTGGCTTCCATCGGCTTTCTGCCTATGGCCATCTCCACCGGTGATGGCGCGGAAGTACAGCGTCCGCTGGCCACCGTAGTCATCGGCGGTCTCATCACTGCCACCATCCTTACCCTGATGATTATGCCTGCCATCTACAAGACTTTCACTCCGCAGCATCGTCCCGCCAGTGCCGGACCGCTGGCTGACGCTTCTGCCAACGGGAACTTATCCGCCTCCCGTAACAGTGCCGATACAAAAGGCCTCCTCGCCATGCTGGTCATCGCCGGCATCCTGGCCATCATGCCTTCGGCTGCCAAGGCCGAAGGAGCCGATACCATTCCTCGGGTGCTGACGCTGGAACAATGTCTGGAGGTGGCAGCATCGCAGAACCCTGACCAGCGCATCAGCCTCCTCACCGTGGAGAAGACACGACGCATGGAGGCCACGGCATTCGACATTGCCAATACAGGCATCGCCCTCGTGCAGGAAACCACGGGAGGAGGAGGGCCGGAAAACGGTGTCAGCGTCAGTCAGGAAATCGACTTCCCCAGCGTCTATTTCCAACGCCACAAACTCCTGAAGGCACAGACCGCACTGGAGCGCGACCGCCAGGAACTATCTTTGGCCGAACTGCAGCGGGATGTATCGCTGGCATATTATGGGCTGGCACGTATCATCGCCCGCAGACGTGTGCTTGCACACCAGGACACGCTCTATGCGGGATTCCTGCAGGCCGCAGAATCGAAAGTGCATCATGGCGAAGCATCAAGGCTCGATGCTCTCAACGCCCGGGCCTTGCACCGCGACAACCGCCTGCAGATGGAGCAGGCCACGGCAGATGCCTTGGAGGCCACTCAGCAACTGCAACTCCTGCTGGGAACCTCCATGCCCGTTCTCCCCGTGGTGCCGGAGCATATGGAAGTACTGCCGCTGACCGACGCTGACATGCAGACGGACAGCCACCCGATGCTTGATGTCTGCACATCCATTACCGAGGTGGGACGTCGGGAGGTGAATGTGGCGCGGCATGAGTTTCTGCCAGGCATCAGTCTGGGGCTGACGGCACAGGCCGTGATTCCCAGCTTCAACCCTTACCATGTGGATCGCTCCCGCTTCCTGCCAGGCAATTTCATGGGCTTCGAGGTGGGTATCGGAATCCCGCTGTTCTTTGGTGCCAAACGGGCACGCCTGCGGGCGGCAAAGACAGCGTTGGCCATTGCCGAGGCGGAGGAATATCGCACGCAGAAAGTGCTGGAGGCCGAACGTACCACGGCACGGGCAAGGATGGAAGAGGCATGGCACCGGCTACAGGCCTACACCAATGAGTATTTGCCGGAAGCCCGTGAAACGGAGCGCATCAGCCGTCAGGCTTATCTGGCTGGCGACATCGGAATGGCCGAACTGACGCTTCACCTGACGGGAGTCTGCGACACGGAACTGCGCTATAACGATGCACTCTTCGACTATCTCTCCACCCAAGCCCGGATGCTATTCCTTTATGCCGACCCTTTACGCTAAGCCAAATGAGCAGAGCCAAGCTTGCCTTGAGCTATGCCATAGCGAGTAAAGGTCGGACAAAATCCAACCTTTACGCTCCTTTACGCTAACCTGCAGTATGGCTACAGCACAAAAAAGAGAATACTGAACGGATGATTTCCACACCCCAATCCCCCACTATCCTATGAAACTTCATCTTCACTTTATAGCGGCAACTTTACTGCTTGCCGCATGCCAAAACTCCAAGACCGAGACTGAAAACGCGGCAGCCCCCTCAGAGAATGCCAGGAAAGAACTCTCCGTCACCGTCAGCACAGAACAGATGCAGACCATCAACCTTCAGACTGCACATCTGGAAGAACGCGAGATGGGCGGTACCGTCCGGGTGAGCGGCACGCTGAAACTCTATCCTCAGGACCGTGCCGATGTCAATCCCCTCATCGGGGGTGTAGTGCGCCGCATCATGGTGACACCGGGCCAGCAGGTCAAGGCCGGACAGACGCTGGTCTACATCGAGAATACCGAAATCCTGAGCCTGCAGCGCGACTATGCCGATGCCGTAAGGAATGCCACTCTGGCACGGCAGGAACTGGAACGCCAGTATGCGATGTCGAAGGAAGGGGCCGGCGTAGGACGAAACCTGCAGCAGGCCACCGCCGAGGCAAAAAATGCCGAGGCACAGCGGCAGGCACTGAAAATACAATTGCAACAGTTGCACATCAGTCCGGCAGCAGTGGAGGAGGGCAACTTTGTCCGTCAGATTCCCCTGAAGAGCCCCATCAGCGGCAGTGTGGGGGAAATCCCCGTCAACACCGGTACCTATGCCGACCCGCAGACGCTCATCATGCGCATCCAGAACAACCGTGCGCTGTATGCCGACCTTAATGTCTACGAAAAGGATGTCGACCGTGTGGCAGTAGGACAGGAGGTGAGCATCACGCTGACCAACCATGGCACCCACGGCGTGAAGGCTGAAGTGGTGCGCATCACGCCGACCCTCGACGAGACCACCAAAACGATGGCTGTACAGGCCCGTATCATCGACACAGAACATTGTGCAAACGTCGTGCCGGGCATGGCGGTCAGCGCAGGCATCATCGTCGGCAAACATCGTACGCTGGCTATTCCCGAAGAGGCTGTAGTCGACATCAAGGGCAAAAAATACATCTTCGTCCACAGCACCGACGAGCATGGCCATGACCACAAGCATGAAGCATCCGACACTGCCCATGACAAGGCGGGAGAAGCCGCCGAACATGGAAAGCATGAAGAAGCCCACGACGGGCATCACCATGGAGAGACATTCTTCCGTTGCTACGAGGTGGAGACTGGCGTACGCGAGGACAACTACATCGAAATCCGCCCCTTGCAGCCTATACCCGCTGGGGCGGATATAGTGGTCGGTGGCACTTTCTATCTTGCCTCCATGCTGAATGAGCATGGCGACCACAACCACTGATTCCTGTCGCACCTTCCCCACAGGGAAAGATGGCAGTTGAAGAAATATGGCGTAGCGAAAACCTCGGAACTAATCCAAGGTTTTCGCTACGCCATGGCAAATGCCCTGCAAGCCCGACTCGGCGCATCTGGCTTATCGAAAATCCCAAGGCTTTGGGGGCTGCAGTTTCCACTGCTCAACCAAGCACTTACAATCGTTTTCAATGTGTCTATCCCACACGATGATACACAGCAGCAGTCTGATAATGCGGGTCTTCCACATTGCCGCCTTCATCCATTGCCACTTTGTTGAACAGAACAATTCGGTTCCAATGGCTATAGTCCAATACCCGTGTTATGGCATCACGGTGACGCTCGTCGAACACAATGACTGCATCAGCTACCATCAGTTTCTCACGTGTCATAACCGTGGTAGTACCGCTTAAATCATAGCCCAACTCCTTCGCCACATCCGCCATGGCAGCGTCGCGAGGGTTCTCTCCCCAGTCCAATGTGCCCAAGGAGAACACGTCGATGCCACTCATCCCAGCATCTGCCAAGAGTTTCTTCGTCACACATTCTGCGAAGGGTGACCGACAGGCATTGCCTGTACATACAAAGCATATTTTGTAACTCATGTTCATCCAAAATTATAGGTAGTAGAAATTGTTATAATTGAACGTTGTCAAGGGTGAGTGGGCATCATCCATTGCCAGCATCCGTTTCGGTATCTCGCTCAGGGGGATGCTTTCATCAAGCAATGTTCTCAGCCTCATGGCCAACTTCACATTCTCGCGGTCAAGTTCCTCCTGTGTCGTCTCTACCTGATACAACAAAGCCTCATTTAGCTCTGAAACTATCATCCCGGTAAACAAACCATGCAAGCCTTCTGCACGGGCAAACTGGTCGGCATTGCACCACACAGCCACGATGTTGCCTCCATGCCTGCGCAGGTGGTAAGCATGGGCATGACCCACGATGACCTTGTCAAACTCATCCTTGCTGTCATCTACACGATAGAAAAGCCCTTTGTCTGAGCCATGCCCAAGCAACATGATGCGCTCCTGTGTAGAGACATGATGCAGCAGATGCCCCATCTCTTTTGTCGAACGATAGTCGGTGACGACTTGTGCTCCCAGCCCATCATATAGGGCTGAAAGCATCGCCGTGGTTTTGTCTTTGGGATGTATCACTAACATGTTTTTCTACTTATTATTTCTCCTGTAAAAGCCATTAT
>CAMGOT010000067.1 GCA_946060685.1 uncultured Bacteroidales bacterium | reverse complement strand
AGCCACAGGGCCGTCTCCACCTGGTCGTGGCTCTCAAGGTCGCCCAAACGCAAATAGGTGCATTTTTCAAAGTCGGCACCACGGGCTCCCGTGCCACGACCGTCGACACACACATAGATATAGCCCTGTGATGCCATATAGCTCTCAAAGACGAGTCCGGGATAGAATCCGTCGCTCCAGCCGTCCTTCACCTCCTGCGATCCCGGACCGCTGTACTGGTACATGATGACGGGGTATTTCCTGGAAGCGTCGAAGTCGCGCGGCTTCACCATCCAGCCGTTCAGCTGTACGCCATCGGCAGTGACGAACGAGAAGAGTTCGCGCTGTCCGCTGAAGGCATCCACCTTCTCCTTCAGGGCGGCATTGTCGACCAGTGTGGTCAGTTTCTTGCCGTTGGCATCGCAGAGCGTTGTGACGGGAGGTGTGGTCTGGTTGCTCCAGATATTCATATAGTACTTCATCGACTTGGAGAATACGGCACTGTTCTGTCCGCTCTCGCTGGAAAGTCGAGTCACCTTGCCATTGCGGTCGGCACGGTAGACGGCAGTCTTGAGCGGACTCTCCTCATGCGAAGCGAAGTAGAAGCACTGTGTGGCAGCGTCATAGCCATAGAAAGCACTGACCTCGAAGTCGCCCTTGGTGACGGTGCGCATCAGCTGGCCGTTGAGGTTGTACCAATACAGATGCTGGTAGCCCGTACGCTCGGACAGCATGGCAAAGCCATCCTTGTAGAATCGCAAGTCGGTATAGGCCGACTCGCGAAGATAGCGGTCGTTGTGTTCCTTGACTGCCAAACGGGCATTGCCCGAAAGAGGATTCACCATGAAAAGGTTCATCTCGTCCTGATGACGGTTGAGGGTGACCACTGCCAGCCGGGAAGGGTCGGAAGTGGCGACGATGCGTGGAATGTAGCCGTCGCTCTCAAGAGGCACGTCAAGCTGACGCGTCACTCGGCTCTTCAGCTCAAAGGAATGCACGCTGACGGTGGCGTTCTGTTCGCCGGCAATGGGATACTTATAGGAATAGTCGGTGGGGTAGAGGTCGTTCTCGCTGAGAGTGGGGTACTGCCCCTTCCACATCTGCATGTCATAGACAGGCACCTTGCTCTCGTCGTAGCGAATCCAGCAGAGCACCTTGGAATCGGCGGTGAAGTCAAAACTGCGGGCAGTAGAGAATTCCTCCTCGTTCACCCAGTCGGGGATGCCATTGATGATTTCGTTGCGTTTGCCATCCTTCGTCACCTGCGTTTCGGCATTGTTGTACAGCAGTTTGACCACAAAAAGGTTGTTGTCGCGAGCAAAAGCCACCACATTGCCGTCAGGGGAGAAGAGAGGCGAGGTCTGCGGGCCACCCTCCGACAGGGGCGACATCATCTTGCTTGCCACATCATAAATATAGTATACGGCAGTGTCCGTGCGGCGATAGATTTTTTTTGTCTGAGTCTTGATGAGGATTTTCTTCTCGTCGGGACTCATGATATAGCCATCGATTCGCTCCAGCTTGACATCGCTGCGCACGTCAGCCACATCAAAAATGACTCCCGTCTGCTTTCCCGTGCGGAAACTGGAGCGTACAATCTGGCGGCCATCGGCCGAAAGTTGGCTGTAGCTTTGCCCGTCGTTCAGAGGATTCACGCCATAGATGTATTCCGGATAGTATTTCCCGTCGACAATATCGCTCAGGGAAAGTGCCGGGGCACTCTCGCTGACGGCTGCGGAAGTGCCGGACGGACTGGCGGCCGATGTTGTGGTGCCCAAAGCGCAGAAGAGGCTAAACGCCATGGTGAGAAATTTGTTCATGATCGGTGTATAGGTGTAAATGATTGTTATTGTACGGATTGTTTTGAGGACTCTCCCAAGAGTTGACGCAGCAGCTGCTCTGCTTCCGCCACACTCGTAATTCCCTTGAAGCGCACATAGTACTTCCCGGGATGATTGGAGAGGGAACATCTGCCCGCGCTTGCCATGGCGGTTATTTGCGAGAAGATGCGGGAGAAACAGGCAGTGCGGTAGAATGGACTGGCATCATTGGAGACGTAATAGAGCGTCATGGCCGACTGGCGCAGGACGATACGCTCCACGCCGCATCGCCGCCCCAGTTGTCGGAGTGGAATGACGCGAATCAATTCCTCGGCCTCCGGGACGAGTGGCCCGAAGCGGTCGATGAGGCGATCGCGGAAAGCCTTGATCTGCACCTCATCGCTCAGACCGTCAAGTTCGCGGTAAAGTAGCATGCGCTCGCTGGTCCCCGGAACGTACGTCTCGGGGAAATAAGCCCGGAGGTCGCACTCGATGTT
The DNA here is from genome assembly GCA_946060685.1 of uncultured Bacteroidales bacterium. Taxonomy (GTDB): domain Bacteria; phylum Bacteroidota; class Bacteroidia; order Bacteroidales; family Bacteroidaceae; genus Alloprevotella. The sequence goes on along the minus strand of CAMGOT010000067.1, from coordinate 9,396 downwards.
GCACTCTGCCACGAAAGCACGGCCATCCACATCCGATGTGACGGGTGAACGCCGTTCGGCAGGTTCAGCACTTTCCTCCGTACAGTATTCCGGCATCTCATTGTGCAGTTCTGCCACGGCTTCTGCCAGAATTTTCTGATAGGTCTCATAACCCAGGTCGGCAATGAATCCGCTTTGCTCTGCACCGAGCAAATTGCCGGCTCCGCGTATGTCGAGGTCCTGCATGGCGATGTGGATGCCGGAGCCAAGGTCGGAGAAATTCTCAATGGCCTGCAACCGTCGGCGGCAGTCGTCGGGCAATGCGGAAAGAGGGGGAGCCAGCAGATAGCAGAAAGCCTTGCGGTTGCCGCGTCCCACGCGACCTCGCATCTGGTGAAGGTCGGAAAGACCGAAATGGTGGGCAGAATCAATGATGATGGTGTTGGCATTGGGAATGTCGATACCGTTCTCCACGATGGTGGTGGAGAGCAGTACATCATATTCCTGATTGATGAAATCCTCCACCACCGTCTCCAATTGCTTGGGCGGCATCTGTCCGTGGCCGATGATGTAGCGGGCGTCGGGGATGTATTTCCGAATCAGTGCGGCAATCTCGTCAAGGCGGTTGATGCGATGAGTGACGATATAGACCTGCCCGTTGCGCGAGAGTTCAAAATTGATGGCATCGGCCAGGATTTCTGCCCCAAAGGTGTGAATTTCCGTCTGAATGGGATGGCGGTTGGGGGGCGGCGTACTGATGACACTGAGGTCGCGGGCACCCATCAGGGAAAACTGTAGGGTGCGGGGAATGGGAGTGGCGGTCATGGTCAGGGTGTCGACCGATACCTTCATCTGCCGCAGTTTCTCCTTGACGCCGACACCGAATTTTTGTTCTTCATCGATAATGAGCAGTCCGAGATCCTTGAACTGCACGCTCTTGCCGATGAGCTTGTGGGTGCCGACGATGATGTCGATTTTTCCAATCGCCAGGTCGGCAAGGATATTCTTCGTCTGCTGGGAAGTGCGGGCACGTGAGAGATATTCCACGCGTACGGGAAAATTCTTCAGGCGTTTGGCAAACGTCTTGTAGTGCTGATGGGCAAGGACGGTAGTGGGCACCATGACGGCCACCTGCTTGTTGTCGCAGGCCGCCTTGAAGGCTGCACGCACGGCAATCTCTGTCTTGCCGAAGCCCACATCGCCACACACCAGGCGGTCCATGGGTTGCGGGCGTTCCATATCGGCTTTCACCTGCTGTGTCACCTTGAGTTGGTCGGGGGTGTCCTCATAGACGAACGATGCCTCCAGCTCATGCTGCATGAAATTGTCGTGCGAGAAGGCGAATCCCTGCTCTTCGCGCCGTTTGCTATAGAGAAGGATAAGGTCGCGGGCGATATCTTTGAGTTTGGACTTCGTGCGCTCCTTGATGCGCTCCCATGCTCCTGTGCCCAGACTGGACAGCCGTGGGGGCTGCCCTTCGCGGCCTTTATATTTCGAGAGTTTATGCAGGGCATGAATGCTCACAAGCACTGCCCCGCCATCGCGATAGTTGATTTTGATGACCTCGCGCATCTGACCGTCACGCCCTATTTCGCGCACTAATCCGGCAAACTGTCCGATGCCGTGATCGGCGTGTACCACGAAATCCCCAGGCTGGAACTGCATGAGTTCCTTGAGCGTGAGGGCCATCTTCGAATTGCGCGCATGCTGGCTCTTGAGGTTGTACTTGTGAAAGCGGTCGAAAATCTGATGGTCGGTGTAGAGGGAAGTGCCTCCCCGGCGGTCGGCGGGAGAGGAGCCGCCATAGAGCGTGAAACCTTCGTGGAGAGTGTGCTGCAGAGGATGGAAAAGGTCGGGCATGGCTGCCGTGGCATGCTCCTCGGCATTCAGACTTTGCAGAATTTCCCTCAGGCGGTCGGTCTGCTTCTCGCTCTCGGCCATTACGTAGGTGGCAATGCCGCTACGGAGGTTTGCCATAAACCGCTGGTTCAACTGTTCAAAATCCTTGTGGAAGAGGGGTTGTAGTTCTGTGTCGAAGTGAATCACCTCGGAGGTTCCTTCCGCCTTTCCTCCCAGTAGCAGCCTTGGATATCTCTTCAGGCCTTGGGCGATTATGGCACCTTCGGCCAGCATGAAATCTGCCCGCAACTGCTGCCTGACGGCTTCCATCTCCATCTCCGAAGTGGCACGGTTCTCCGCTTCCTGTTCGGCAATGGCTTGTTGGGAGAATCCTTCATCATAGTACTGCTGTACTTTTTCCGTCACATAGCGGAGGTCGCGGCAGGCGATGAGGGTGTCGTCGGGCAGGAAGTCGGTGAAGGGGACCAAGGGGGTGGCATGCTTTCCCACACTCCCCGCGCAACATTCTGGCACGATGGCCACTTCCTGCATTACCTCACGCGATAGTTGGGTCTGCACCTCAAAGGAGCGGATGCTGTCCACCTCATCTCCGAAGAAATCCAGGCGGTAGGGATATTCTGAAGAATAGCTGAAGATATCCAGGATACTACCGCGGAGGGCAAACTCTCCAGGCTCGTATACATAGTCCTTTCTGCGGAAACCGATTTCTTCCAGGCGCCTGGCGAGATTCATCAGGTCGTATTCGGCATGGGTACACACACGGAGTGTCACATCGTCCATCTCCTCGCGTGGAGCCACACGTTCTGCCAAGGCTGAGGGGGAGGTGATGATATAGAGAGCTTCGGCATCGCGCTGGGCAAGACGGGTGAGGACATCGGTACGGAGGATTTCATTGGCGGCATCGCGCTGCCCATACTTGATGGAGCGCCGATAGCTGGAGGGGAAGAAGAGAACTTTCCTGTCGCCCAGCAGTTGCACCATATCATTATAGAAATAGCCGGCTTCTTCCTCATCGGGCAGAATGACGAGGAAGGTCTGTGCCACATCGGCTGCTGCCAGCACCACAGCGGGCGAGGAGCCACGCAGGCCATCAAGGACGATGGATGACGATGAACGCTGCCGAAGGCTGGCTGCCAGGGTGCGTACACCGGGATGCTGGGCGATAAGCGGTAGTATTTCTGATAGTTGCATGAGATGATGAGGGCACTACTGATGGTGCTGCATAAATGGAAAATATAATGTGGCCTGCATGGTGGGACAGCCGTCCTGAACAGCATGTGCTGAAGACTGGATTCAACCATAGTGGTCGGATTTTTCCGGTATCCAGGATGGCTGTATATAGCGGTTGCCATAGGCGATGGACGCCGGATTTTGCGGATGCAAAATTACATAGAAAATCTCATAATCCGGTCATTGCTCCTCTATAATCCTCGGTATTGCCCCTATAAAAAACTTAAAAAACGTACTACGGCGTGCCGCGACGGGGAATTTCAGGAAGGGCGGTCCGATTTGCTGCATCTGTTTTTGGCTTGCTTTTGGGAACATAACGATAAGAAACAATGGTTGCCCTTAGTTATCCAGTGCGTTGTCAAGGTTGTCGTATTTTATTCTTGACGACAACTGGGACAACAATTTTGACCTGAAAAAAAATGTAATTCGGACTGTAGGGATGAGCATTCGGGCTGAAAGTCCAATAGCGCATAGCCCAGGCGGACACCCTGGGTTTATGGTGTTGCCAACGATGGCATTTTGAGTCGTTTTCAGAGAAGATATACTTACTTTGCCGATGAAGTATATCTGCTCAGAAAAGTAAGTGCTACTGGCTTATGTAACAAGCAAATTCTATGTGCCTTTAACGAATCCGATATATGGCTCATCTCATCAAAAAAAAGGGAAGTCGAAGCATTTTGGCTTCAGACTTCCCTTGTGGGTCTTTGCGGGGCTTTTTCTGTACAGATGTTAATCGTACTGAGAAGGTCCGCGATTAGAACTTATAGCGGTTGTCGACAATTTTTGCATTGTGTGCCAGATCGGCAAATGCCCCCTGGGCAACCTGCATATACTGGCGTGCAAGCATATTGGTCTCTGTGGTCTCGTCGAACTTGGCAGTACCCTTATCGTGCGAAACGACCTTGAGCACGTATGCTCCTGCGGTACCTACGACGGGTTCCGTCGTCTGGTTTACCTTCGTTGCGCAGAGTGCAGCAGCCACCTTGGCCTCAGGAGCCTGAGTGGTGGAGATGAAGGGGGTGAGGAAGAAGTTGCTGTTCTTCAGCGTATCCACCACAGCACCCTTTGCCTTTGCAGCCTCGATGGTCTTCACTCCTGCCAGTTTCTTGGCAGCAATCTCTGCCTTCTTTTCAGCGGTGACCACGGCAGTCAAGAAGGATTTTACATCCTCGGCATCCCAAGGCATATATCCCTTCTCGTGTACTGCGCTCAGGGCAACAACAAGGATGTGGTCGTTGGCCTCACCGCAGTCGTACATCTTGGAAACCTCGCCAATCTTGGCATCATCGAAGACCCAGCGGAGGGCTTCCTTGGAACCTGCAACACCAGGCATACGGCCTGTGGCACCAATGTTGTGGCTGGCGGATGAGAAATTGGGCAGGTCGATGAGCTGGTAGCCGGCTTTTGCGGCAGCGGCCTCCACCGCTGCAAGATCCTTGTTCTTTGCCAGGAAGAGATTCAGCTTGTTCTTTGCCTCATTGTAGGTGTCCTTGGAGAAGTTGATGTTGCACTTCACCACGGCAGCCACATACTTGGGCGTGCTGCCCTTCTTCTGCATGATTTCGAGAATCAGCCGGTTGCCATTGATGTCGAGGGAAGTCAGACCGCTGGCATCGTAGAGAGCCTTGGCAAACTTCACATTCTCAGGCTGTGCGGCTCCCTGCTCCAATTGTGCGGAAGTGACCCATGCAGAGTCGGCATTCTGTCCGTAGGCCTTGGCAATCTGCTTCATCTTGGCTCCGCCGCGAAGGGCATTCAGGATAGAATCGTGGCGCTGCTGCACGTCAGCCTCATCCTTACCCTGCACGAAGATGGCACGATAGAGGATAGAATCGGCAGTGGTGGTCTTGGCTATGAGTTTCACGACGTTCATCGTGTTGTCGGCCATATTGCGGTAGGGCTTCTTCACCTGTCCTGCACTCATGGAGTCGAGCTGCTGACGCACATCCATGGGGAAGGCGTTTGCGCTGAGGGGCATATCCACGAAGCGTACGATGCTGTTGCTGCCACCTACCACTACGGCAGGCTCTGTTCCGGCCTCAAGTTTTTCGTAGATGCCGTTCATCTCCTCGTCGAGAGCCTTCTTGTCGGCAGCACTGGCCGTGACGGCTACATCAATGTACTTGATGTCGCGGAGCTCACTTTCCAGACGGAAGTTTTCCTTATACTTGTCGTAGGCAGCCTTGAGTTCGCTGTCAGTCACTTCCACCTTGTCGGTGATGGCCATGAAAGGCATTGCTGCCACCACTGCGGTAGTCGTGTTGTTGCGATCCTCAAACACCTGCTTGGCATTGACAGGATTTGCGAGGACGGTCTGCGAGAAGAGTCCCTGATACTTGTTCAGCAGGAGTTCCTTGCGAAGTTGCTTTTCAGCATACTTCCAAAGGCGGTAGACGGTTTCGATCTGCTCGAACTGCTCACCCTGAGCCTTGCCCTTCATCTCCTTATATTGCTTGAGGAAGGTCTGCAGGGCAGTGTAGTCAAAGTGTCCCTGCTGGTTGGCAAACATGGAGAGGGTCTGGAGGCTCTGTGCTGTTCCGCGCACCAGGGCATCCTGCACCTCGGCATCGGTGACGTAGAGTCCGAGAGCATCGGTCTCATGCTTTACGAGCTGAAAAACGACGAACTCGTTCCACACCTGATCGCGTACCTGGTCCTGCATAGCGTCAGAGAGATTCTGTCCTGTGCGCATCTTATAGACTTCGGTGGCTTCGTTCACCATTTCCTGAAAGTCCTGTATGGAAAGGGTTTCGCCATAAACCTCTCCCACCTGCTGCTTGCTGTGATTGGCCGTAGTCTCCATCGAGCGGAAGAACTCTTCTGCGATGAAGGCGAACAGTGCGAGGCCGATTACTCCGATCAGCCACACTCCGTGATTTCTGATTTTTTGAATAGCGGGCATTTTGCGTTTGTATTTTTTATTTTTGTATTATTTTCCTGTGGAAGTTCGCGCGCAAAAAAACAGCATTTTCCTGCACGTCGTTTACAGCGCGCAAATTTAAGCATTTTTTCTGTTTCGTGCGGTATAAGCCCCCAAATATTTGCATTTTTCGATGAAAAGGGGCTCCAGTTGTGGAGGAAACCACTCATTTTTACGGCCTTCGCCTCCGTTGCCTGCTGTATGCTCTCCGTTTTGCCATCGTTTCCGACAGGCAGGATGGCTGGCCATTGATGGAGGGTGGGGTGGAGATGGGGCAGGTCATGCAGATGGGGGCTGCAGGATTCCGGTGAATAGCAGGCGGGAGGGGGTATCGCGTATGCTGCCATGCAGGGCCTGTCGAGCAGGAGTCCCCTTTGCCTGGGAGAGAGGCAAAGGGGACTCCGTACAAAGGGGACTCCATATAATATTACGCGCGCGAAGAAGGCCATGTGTGTGTTCAAAAGGACGGAGACAATTGCAGCATCTATCTTGCCGTGCTGTCGGTCGGCTCCTCCTTGTCTTCAGGTACGGGGAGCGAACCCTTGTCGCGCGTCACCTCATAGCGGGTCATGTTCTCATTGCTCTTGAAACGGTTGCCTTCGATGTCTCGTTCTGGTGTGACAATGCGCATCCATACATTTGAATAGAATTCATGGGCATTCATGTCCCAATAGAGTTGTTCGCTGCGATAGGTGGTCTGCGATGCCTCGTTGTTCACAAATACGCGGCCGCGCAGTTCCCACAGACTTTGGTCGTACCAATAGGCCGTGTCGGCAGTAATCTGCATATCCACCTTCATTTTGTTGTCGAAGCGCAGCAGCAGAATGCCTTTCAGGAAGTCCTGTCGGGGTGGGGTGGTCTGGTCGTACACCGCCCACTCCTCTGTGATGACCTTATAGCGGTTGATGCCGGAGTCGCTGATGAGTTTCGACACTCCATGACTGACCATGATGGGCAGCCGCTCTCGATGCAGTATGGCGGCATCCTGTGGTGGGGCGTCATTTCCGCATGCCACGATACCACAGCCTATAGCGATGAAGAATGCAATATAGAATAGTGTGCGCATTGGGATTCATGGCATTATTTCACCTTCCATTTCATGAACCAGCGTTCATTGAACGACACTCCAAGACTGAGTTTTAGATAGGTTTCCTTCAGTTGCCCTGCTACCGACGGGTTTACACGCTCAAACTGCAGGGCAGCATTGAGGAAGGAGCGGTTGCTGTGTGCATTGATGATGGGGAGCGACACACCCACAGTGGCGAGATAGGTCTTCGGACCGTTGCCCCCGCGAATCTTCGTATACGAGTCGCTGTAGGAGAATCCTGCACGGTAGCGTATGCGGTTGCGCCATCGCAAGCCGTCGGAAGCCGGTACGTATTCCACTCCCGCGGTGATTTTCTGGCAGTCGGTATAATCGGCCGACGATGGTGCATAGACCAATGCCCCCTGCTGGTTTTGGGTGAGGGTGGGCATCGTGGCACTGCTCCATTTCTCAAAAGCATAGTCCACACCGATGCGCAGATGGCGTTTGTAGGTCCATGTCAGACCCACGCCGAACGTATGGGGAATGCTCCATGCCTTTTTGGCTACGAGGGTATCGCCTGCCAAGACGGTGGAGCCGCTCAGACGCTGGTTGATGAAATAACTGTCGCTGGAGATGTCGTGTCCTAAACCATACACGGCACCCAGCGTCAGACTGTGTGCTTTTCCTAATGGTTGCTGGTACTGCAGTCCGAAGTCAAGTTTGTAGGTGCGGATATTCGTCGTGTAGCCACGCGAGAGCGATTGTGTCTGGCTGTCGCTGTATGAATTGATGGCATAGTGTTCCATCACACCCCAGAAATAGCTGACATTGACTCCGATGCTCAGCGGACGCACGGGGGCAAATCCCACACCGCCGTACAACTGGTGGGTGCCGCCACTGCCGCTGTAGCTGTTGGTCGGGTAAATCTCGCCCATGGTGCCGGCATCAAATATGTCGCCGGCAGTGGCTATCTCATACCCCACATTGCTGAAAGGCATCACGCCCAGACTCATGCCCAGATACTTGTTGATGCGGAATCCCATCGCCACATAGTCGAAAGTGGCATCCTTGATGTTCGACGACACCTTGCCAGCATCGAAGTTTCCGTTCTGCAGCGTTATTCCTGCATCAAATAGAAACGACAGCGAGTCGATGGCTGTGTAGGAGGCGGGGTTCTTGAAGTTCAGTTCCCGGCCATCACGCATACCATAGGCCAAACCTGCCATACCCGTATTGAATCCCTGTCCCTGCTTGCTGAGCAATCCCATGCCATAGCGCGAGAAGGGGGAGTTGATGCCGTTGTCATCGGCACATACCGTCATGCTGATGCCGGGCAGCAAAAGGAAGAGGGTGGTGATCAGTACCTTCCTGGACATCAGAAAGGGCACTGCCGATATGGATTGGGATAAACCATAAAAGTCAATGTCAGGATAAAATCCAAAGATTTTTTTCATACTATCGCGTTTACTATACGTGGGCAGAAGGCAGGCTGGGTAGTCGGCTGTCAGGCAGACCATTCGCCACCCTTCGGAAAAGAGAGAGGGAGAAACTGTTCTGCAGTGCAGATTTGAGGGCAAAAGTACGCTTTTCTCACGACATGACGAAATTTGAAGGGTCAAAAGCGTCAGTCAATGTGGATTTTAATGCCATGACTCTCAGCGCTGTTGATAAAAACGCATGTTATTCCCTGACAAGCCATTAGAGGTTTCAAGTTTCAAGGAGTTTCAGGTGTCAAGGGTTTCAGAGGTCAAGGTTAAGGTTGTCAAGGTAATATCTTTGCAATACTACTTACTTTTAAAAGGAGATATACTTCATCGGCAAAGTAAGTATATCTTCTCTGGCAAAGTAAGTATATCTTCTCTGGAAATGGCTCCCACGTTTCGCCCTTTTGGCTCCCTTTCTTGTCCGCATCAGAATGGGACTTACTTGGGACTTACTTGGGAGTCACATGGGACTTACGCCCCATGCGTTCATACCAGCCGCCTTTAGCTGCATCCTCAAGGTCGCCCGCACCATTGCCGCCCTTGACAACAGCGAGGAAATAAGGAAAGAGCGTGTTGTTGGAGCCTAAGCTACCGCAACCTCGACCGCAGTGACGGGTAATATGCTTCTTCCTCTTATGTCCACAGTGATGGTATGAACATAGGTGTCTCGTCCTTACCTTTCTTGAACCCCATACGCTCATAAAATCCACATTCCTTATCGTATGCTAAATCTGTTTAGAATCTGTGGATTTAATAATTTATCCACAGATGTCAGACAGATGTTATACAGAAAAGACGTATCTGTTTTAAAACTGTTTAATAGGCTTGTAATGAACGACAATGTAGTTTCCTGATTTAGGTTGACTACTTGTATGTCTTAAACCTTGATAAAGTTG
>CAMGOT010000066.1 GCA_946060685.1 uncultured Bacteroidales bacterium | reverse complement strand
TGCCCCTTCGGGGCGTGCTTACGAGCTCATTCACAACCAAATAGAACTTGCGAAACTTGAACAAATAATCCAAGAAATTTGGACGAGAAATTTATTCAACATTGACCTTAACCTTAACTTGGCTGAACGTGAATTATCGTAAAATTTATTTCCCTTAAATTACGGACATTCCCGGAAATTCGCGTTCAATCCTATGTTTTAAGGTCAAGGTTTCAGGTCAAGGTTAAGGTTGAAGCGCATATTTCTCCATCAGCATCTCCGTATGCTCCGCTCCCAGTTCCTTCGCCTTGCCGAGATACTGCCGGGCCTTGGCATACTCCTTTTTTTCACCATAGGCAATTCCGACCACTTTATGTGCCTCGGCATCATCAGGGCGCAGGGCAAGGAGAGCATCTATGCTGGCTATACAGTCGTCAATAAGATTGACTTTCAACTGCAGGCATGCCCGCTCGAAGAGATAGTCGGCCTTCTCGGCATCGTCCTTGGCAAAGGCGATGGCTGTAGCGGCATCATCGAGTGCCTGCTGATACATTCGGCTCCCCACCTCCGCCTGCATACGCAGATAATAGAAATAGGCAGTGAGATTCTTCGGTCCCACGATTTTCTCGTATTCCGTATAGTCGGCCGTGGCACGACGGTGCTGCCCGGCATTCTGCAGATGCTGTGCCCTGGAGAAGAGATAGGGAGCGGCATCCTTGTCGTAGGGTGTGGACAGCCGATTTACGGCACTGTCGAGCAGGGCAATGACGTGCTCGGTCTCCCCTCCGGCTCGCTCCAAGGCATTGGAGGCATAGAAGAAGGTCTGTGCATTGGCCAGTTCCGTGGCATTCACGGCCTGGAATTTCTCGTAGGCATGCTGAAACTCCTGGAGGCTGAAGAGAATCTGTCCCTGCTGGAGCAGATACACGGGCTGGGGCATAGCCGTATAGGCCTGTTCTGCCGCCTGAAGGGCTGTCTGCAATGTCCACTGCGGCCAAGGGTCGCTGGCGGCGGTGGTGGCATAGAGCATCTTGTTGTACATCAGGGTGGAGAGGGTGTTGTAGGCATCGGCAAGATTTGGCCCTCCCATAGCGATGGACTGCTGCAGGTCAGCATCAGCCTGGGGATAGTTGCCACGACTGGCATAGTAGACGGCACGCTCGTTGTAAACCTTGGAATTCTCGGGATAGGCCGCGATGAAATCCGCACACGTGGTCATCACCAGTGCGGAATCCAGTTGGGAGTGCAGGAGCATATACGTATAGGAGAAGGCATCCTCCTCATTGCCCGCGGGCAACTGCTTGGCCACAGGAATATTGTTCAAATCGCTGTTGAAGGCCGACTGGGGAGTGATGCTCAGTGCTGTGGCACAACGCGCATCGATGGCACACGCTGCAGTGGCATCCTTCAGCAGATTTTTCTGGATAATGGCCACCACCTGTCCCTGAGCATTGAGCAGGGGACACCCCACGTATTTCGTATCGTTGGGCGTGGTCGTGGTATAATAGAAATAGTCGTTGTAAGGGTCGGCGGCTGTGATGGCTGCCTGCTCTGCCTGCTGCTTCTTGTTGGTGGTATAGAACGGCTGGAAGCACTGTGCGCCCTGCTCGGCAGCATCTTCTGCCACGGTCAGCCCCACCAGTTTTTTCGTAGGGATATCCGTGGTGAAGCGTACGATATCATAGGCACTGGAGGCTCCCGTGATGCGCAGTACCTGTGCCTGCTGACCTTTCCAGTCTATGATTTCCAGTCTTGCGGCACCTTTTACCGCCTGATAGGTGGTGACCACCTCGCCTGAGGTTCCGAGGAAGAAACCGTAGGCAGAATTTTTCACATTGCCCTGGGCATCGTACGTGACGACATTGACCACCGCCTTATTGAAATCGGCAGGCTTCTGGGCTGTAGCATATAGGCTGGCAAAGGCCAGCAACATAAAGAGGATGCGTTTCATTGAATGAAAAGGATAGGATTAAGGTGGGTTCTATTCATCCCCACTATCTGAAGGTTGGTAGGTATGGAAGAAGGGAGGGGGACGACTAATGATGCGGCCTCATTCGCCGTTAGCGGCAAGGAGAGTGCGTGCGTTGGCGAGGGCTTCGGGGGTGAGGCGCGCTCCCGAGAGCATATTGGCGATTTCCTCCACCCGCTGACGGGCGTTGAGGGGAATAATGTGGGATGCCGTACCTTCGGTGCCTTCTTCTTTATAGACCTTGAAGTGATGGGTGCCAAGGGCGGCAATCTGTGGAAGGTGGGTGATGCAGAGCACCTGAGCATGACTGCTGACCTGCTGCATCACCTGTCCCATACGCTCTGCCATCGTGCCGCTCACACCGGTGTCTATTTCGTCGAAAATAATGGTAGGCATCTGCTTCCGCTGTGCCACGATGGCTTTCAGTGCAAGCATGACACGGGCTATCTCACCACCGGATGCCGTCTGTGCAATGTCCTGGGGAGCCACAGACTTGTTGGCGGAGAAGAGGAAGCGCACATTGTCGAGCCCGGAGACATCGGGCTGCTGACGACGTGAAAAGTCGAATGCCACCTGTCCGTTGGGCATTCCCAGGAGTTGCAGACGCTTCACCAGTTCTTCACTGATATGCTGTGCAGCATTTCGGCGGCTTTCCGTCAGGCGGTTGGCCGCTGCCAGCAGTTGTCGGCGGGCGGCACGCACCTGCTGTTCCAGCTGTTCCGTCATGGCATCGGCATGCTCTATCAAATCAAGCTGCCGGTGCATGGCTTGCTGTTTTTCCAGCAACTCGCGGTCGGTATCCACATGGTGTTTTTTCAGCAAATGGTAAATGCTTGCCAGACGTTCCTCAAGGTATGCCAGACGCTGGGGGTCGGCTTCTATCTCCTCGGCAGCATGCTCCGTCGCGCGGACGATGTCGTGCATCTCTATCCTTGCGCTCTCCAACCGCTCCGACCATTCGGCAGCCGAAGGCATAAAGTCTGCTATGGCTGCCAGTGCCTCGCAGGCTTGGGACATTTTGGCAAGAAGATTGTCCTCATCGTTCTCCAGGAGATTTCCTGCAGTGCAGAGGGCCTGTTTCACCTCTTCGGCATGGGCAAGGATGCGCTGCTCGTCTTCCAGACGCTGCACCTCATCGCTTTCCAGCCGCAAGTTCTCCAGTTCTTCGAGCTGGAAACGGAGAAATTCCTGTTCCTGCCGTGCCTTTTCCATCTGCTCCCGGGTGCGCTTCAGCCGCAGTTCACTCTCACGCCAGGCATGGTAGGCTGTGGCGTATGTCTCGGCATACTCCGGATGTCCTGCCATGCTGTCGAGGGTGTCGATGATGAAAGTCTCATGCCCGAGGAGAAGATTCTGGTGCTGCGAATGGATGTCGATCAGCCGCTGGCTGACCTCACGGAGGAGATTGAGCGTTGCCACTTCATCATTGATAAAGGTACGGCTTTTGCCCGAGGCGTTGATTTCCCGCCGGATGATGATTTCCTGCCCGTCGCATTCTATATCCTCCTCTGCCAGTATTTTCTCGACACCCAGCCCTGCTATCTGGAATGTACCCTCCACAATGCACTTTTTCTCGCCCGCCTTGATGGCCTTGGTATCGGCACGGTTGCCCTGTAGCAGTCCGAGAGCACCGAGGATGATGCTCTTTCCGGCTCCCGTCTCACCGGTGATGACGCTGAATCCGCTGCAAAGGTCGAGGTCGAGATGAGCGATGAGGGCATAGTTGGAAATATGTAGAGATGACAGCATACGAAGAATTTGGACTTAGAAAAAAATGGAATAAAATCCTCCGTTTGACCACAAACGGGGAACCCCCGCCCCATCAGTTGCCGGAGCGAATTTTGTTCCAGTTGGCACTTTTTGAGGCATTGATATTGGTGAGCAGCTCGATGAGGAAATCCTTTTCTTTCTGGGTGGCATGTCCCTGATAGATTCCCACTATCTCATCTGCCTTATACTCCGTCCAGAGTTCCGGCAACTGGCTCATGGTCTTGTTCTCCCGCGCCTTCTGAATATCCTCAAAGGCAGCGGTGATGCTGGCACGCGCCCGTTCGCTGTTCTCCACCATCACATCAAGTCCTTCTCTATAATATTTATATTGTGCGTCGCGGAAGGCCGACATTCCACCGTCGAGCCAATCACTGACGACGGCATAGCGGTTCTTTCCGTCATCAAATGATTTCCACCCCTTTGCCGAAGCTGTCAGTCCCTGCGCATTGTTGCAGATGTCAAGAGCTGTCTGCAGATAGGTGGTACCACCGGAAGGCGACATGGTGTCGAGGTCGATGCCGATAATCAGATAGACATAATAGGCAATGAGGGCGGTAAGGTCGTTAGTGATCTGGTCCTGGCGGAATTCCAGTTGGTCGAACTCCTGGAAGATGAAATTGAAATTATTGTCGTTCGTGGCAAAGGTGGTCGTCGTGTACGAGGCATTATACACCGGGCGTGTGGCAGTGACGGTGGCGGAACAGGTGAAGAGGTTTTCACCTTCATCGTATTTCTTGACCACGATGGAGAAATTGCAGGCTATACGCTCATTCTTCTGAAACTGGAGTTCGGTCCACTGCCGCTGGTTGATAAAGTCGTTGAGCCGCTCTTCCAAGGCTTCGAAGACGCTGACATTGGTGCCCTCCACCTGCTGATGGTTGACCGTGACTCGGGCATCGAGTTCCTGGGCGAAACCCGAAATTCCTGTGGCAAAGAGCATCATGAGGCTGAGAATGTGGCGTACTTTCATGCGAAAAAAGGGTTAGAAGAGCCACCTGTCCATAGCCAGGGCAAGCCCTGAGTAGAAGACAGGCGTTATGTGTTCTTTTTTTTTGGGGGGGGCGTTTCCTTCAACCGTACAGGTCGAATGGTATTGGTTGCCCTGAGTGTCGTATTTTTATGAACGACAACAGGGACAACTTTGGACAACGTTTTTTCTTTTTTGGGGCGGAGAGAGGAGGAACGATATGGATACTGTCCAATTTTCCATTGAGTCCTTGCGCAATGGAGAAGTTTTGAGGGGATTTATGTTTCCAGAGCCATCAGCTTGGTTTACAGATCCATCAGCTTGCAAAGATAACGGATGATATCGCGAGCCACTTCCTGCTTGGACTTCAAGGGGAAGGGCAGACGGGTGCCATCGCGGCCGATGATGACCACCTTGTTCGTGTCATGTCCGAACCCAGCCCCCTCATCGCGCAGACTGTTGAGCACGATGAAGTCCAGATGCTTCCTTGCCAACTTATCCTCAGCATGCAGCATTTCGTCATCAGTCTCCAAAGCGAAGCCTGCCATGATTTGTCCGGCCTGCCTGGCAGCTCCCAACTCGCGGGCAATATCTTTCGTTGGGCGTAATTTGATTTGCCACTCTCCCGTAGCCTCCCGTTTAATCTTGTTAGTGGCGGTCGTTTCGGGTGTAAAGTCGGCAACGGCGGCACAGAAGATGGCAGCCCGACATGTAGGAAACACCTGACGGGCAGCCTCAAACATCTCCTCGGCACTGACCACATCGGTACGATGGATGCCGGGGTGCCGGACAGACAGTGCTGTGGGACCACTCACCAGCTCCACTTCAAAACCTGCTTCTGCGGCAGCCTCAGCAAGGGCAAAACCCATTTTGCCGGTGGAGCAGTTGCCGATGAAACGCACGGGGTCAATGTATTCATGGGTAGGCCCTGCCGTAATCAGCAGCTTTCCGCGATGGGGGCCGGAACCAGCTTTGCTTTCTGCTGTATGGCGGAAGAAATCGGCCATGTGCCGGAATATCTGTTCCGGCTCTTCCATACGTCCTTTGCCGACAAGGGCCGATGCCAGTTCTCCCTCTCCAGACTCGATGATACCCACTCCCCTACGCTGAAGCAGCCGAAGGTTCTCCTGTGTGGCAGGATGGGCATACATATCCAAATCCATGGCTGGTGCCACAAATACGGGGGCTTTCATGCTGAGATAAGTGGTGAGCAGCATATTGTCGGCTATGCCGTGTGCCATCTTTCCCAAAGTGGATGCCGAGGCGGGAGCCACCAGCATCACGTCGGCCCAAGTGCCCAATTCCACATGACTGTGCCAACTGCCGTCGCGACGGTCGAAAAACTCGCTGACGACGGCATGGCGGCTGAGGGTGGCCAGTGTGAGGGGAGTGACAAACTCCTTGGCCGACGGTGTCATCACCACCTGCACCTCTGCCCCTGCTTTGACAAACAGGCGCACCAGCGTGCAGGTCTTATAGGCGGCGATGCTGCCCGTGATGCCTACGACAATATGTTTTCCCTTCATGCTTATGGCGAATACGATGGATTGTTAAGGTGGGTTCTATAAATTCCCACCGTCAAAAGCATTGTTAATTGTGGGTGACTTTTTGGAAGTCTAAAAAAGGCGGAACGCTCTGTGCCGCCTTTTCTTGGCAGGAGATTTTTTGACGACCTGCCTATTGCTCGTCGCGGGGGGATGCCGCTATCCGCAGCCTATTCGCTGATCATCATGGGCATGATGAGCATCACCACCTCTTCGTCCTCTGCCTGCTGCGCAGGAACGACGATGCTGGCACGCGAGGGGTCTGCCATCTTGAACACCACTTCATCGTTGTCCATATTGTTCAGCAATTCCATAAGGAGCGGGCCCTTGAAACCCAGTTCGAGACTGCTGTTGTTGAAATCGCAGAGCATGGTCTCCACACCGGAACGACGATAGTCCACATCCTTGGTGCTGATTTCCAGACGTCCCGGCTCTATACGGAACTTCACCAACGGCGAACCTGCATTGGAGAACACCATGATACGGCGCAATGCCGCCAGCAATGCCGGACGGTTGACCGTCATCTCATTGGGATTGTTCTGCGGGATGACGCTGCCATAGTTGGGGAAGCGGCCTTCAATGAGTCGGCAGGTCATGGTGTAATGCTCCGTCTTCAGTTCTGCCTCGCGGTCTGTAAAGCGGATGACGGTTTCTCCCGTCTCCTTGACCAGGATATTCTTGAAGATATTCGAGGGTTTCTGGGGGAGATTGAAGTTGGATGCCCGCTCCGAGGTGATGTTTGGCATTCGCGTACAAGCCAGTTTTCTGCCGTCGGATGCCACGATACACAGTCCGTCGGTCTTCTGGTCGAAGTACACGCCGTTCATCACGGGACGCAGGGGGTCGTTGCCGGCGGCAAATAGGGCGCGGTTGATACTGTTATATAGGAAGGAATTGGCAACAAGCAGCATCGTGAGCCGCTCGTCCATCGGCTTGGGCAGGGGATACTGGTCGGCACTGTCGCCCATCAGGCTGTAGGAGCCGTTCTGGTAGTATACCGTAATCTCCAGCGTATTGTCGTCCACACAGAATTCCAGCGGCTGCTCGGGAATTTCCTTGATGGCATCCTGTGCGGTCTTGGCATTGAGGGTAAACTCCATCTCGCCTTCGCTCGCCACCAGATCTATCACGGTGGTCAACACAATTTCATTGTCCGATGCCATCACGGTCAACTGGTTGTCTTTCAACGCGAAGAAGAAATTGCCCAATATCGGCATCGAATTCTTGGCACTAATCACGCGTCCCAGTGTCTGCAGGCGCTGGGATAGGATGGCGCTGTTTACAGTGAATTTCATATCCTGGATATACTTATTGATTCATGGGGCAAATGTACGCAATATTTATGAAATAGGGGACAATATCCTGGCAAAAAGCAGTGTAATTTCATCATCGGGGCATTTTATTGAAGCGAAAAACGCGTTTTTAGAAAGGTTTTTCGTATTTTCGCAGTCTGAAAAGTCAAACCATCACATTCATTCTATTCCTCTTTATATGGAAATAACAGGAAAAATCATTCAGGTGATGCCCATCCGCAGCGGCAAGTCACCGCGCACCGGCAATGACTGGGCGGTTCAGGAGTACGTGCTTGAGACCATCCAGGACCAGTATCCCCGCCACTGTGCCTTTGAGGTCTTCGGCCAGGATCGTATAGCCCAGATGAATATCCAGCAGGGCGAGATGCTGACGGTAAGTTTCGACCTCGACGCCCGTGAGTACAACGGTCGCTGGTACAACAGCATCCGTGCATGGAAGGTTGACCGCAATGTGGAAGGTGCTGCAGCAGCTGCACCTGCCGCTGCACCTGCCGCCACCATACCGCCTGCCGTACCTGCTCCCACATTGAACAACGCACCGGCCGGGGGCGACAAAGTGGACGATTTGCCATTCTGACGAGAGCATGCGGCACACTTCCACGCTTTCCCTACGAAAGCAGGGCGAGATGCCGCGGGCTTTCTCATGGAGCAATGCATTGCCGACACGCTCCCCTAAGAGCAGACACACTGGCAGGCTTCGCCTCAGGCGTCGCCTGCCAGTGTGCTTTTTACCTATCACCATCCTTTATCTCTGAAGAATACTCATCCGTTCCATCTGAAAACACTCCCCTCTGCAAACTACAACCATGCGAATTTTCTATAGAATATTGCGATGGGCAGTATCGCTTTTCTTTCTCTCCACCATTCTCGCTGTCCTATATTATAAGTGGCGTCCTGTGCGCCTCACCCCACTGATGGTCATCCGCTGCATAGAGCAGACGACCGACGGGCAGGCTCCGCACCTGAAACACCAATGGGTGCCGCTGGATGAAATGTCACGCTATATGCCAGTGGCCGTCATTGCCTCCGAGGACCAGAAATTCATGATGCACAATGGCTTCGACACCGAAGCCATCGGACAGGCGATGCAGGAACGGGCGAAGGGCGGACGACGGCGAGGCGGCAGCACCATATCACAGCAGACGGCGAAGAACGTGTTTCTCTGGCCGGCATCGTCGTGGGTGAGAAAGGGATTCGAAGCCTATTTCACCTTCCTCATCGAGATGCTGTGGTCCAAACAGCGGATTATGGAGGTTTATCTCAATTCCATTGAAATGGGCGATGGCATCTATGGTGCGGAAGCCGTGGCACAGCAGCATTTTGGATGCTCGGCTGCCGAACTCACCCGCTCTGAATGTGCCCTTATTGCGGCCACCCTGCCCAATCCCCGAAAATATTCCAGTCTGCATCCCGGGCCTTACATGCGCAAACGCCAGCAATGGATCAAAAAGCAAATGAAGCATATCCCGCTGATGGAGAAAGAGGAAAAGGAATAATCCAGAACATCCCTAAACGTGAAAAAACTATGATTACACACCCTGAAGTTGATGTGGCACGTCTGTACAACTTCCTGCAATACGTGCCCTACGATGTCACCTCCGGCGGACTGTACACACCTTCCACGCTGTATGCAGGCTACGACCTGCTTCACCCGGAAAGTTTCCACGACACCTACGACCAGCAGGTGTACCGCTACTATTTAGAGACGGGAAAGATTGCCAACAATCCTTACGAGGCACTGGCGCGCTCCCTCCACGACCATTTTGTGAGCACTGCCCTTTACGAACTTCTGGGCTGCTATGAGCCTTGCAAGATTGTCGGGGTGATGGGCGGCAGTGCCATGTCGCGCAACGACAGTGCTTACCGACAAATCGTGATGATAGCGAAACGCCTGACGGAGGACGGCACGCTGATGGTGAACGGTGGAGGACCAGGGGCGATGGAGGCCTGCTGCCTGGGAGGACGTCTGGCAGGGCGCAACGGGGCAGAGGTGAACGATGCCCTGCGGCGGCTTGCCATGGCTCCCACACCTCACGATGCCGGATATATCGACCGTGCCTTTGAGGTGGCCGATATCTACAGGCAGGATGACTACGAGACGCTGAGCATCCCCACATGGTTCTATGGCCATGAACCCACCACACCATTTGCCACTCATATCGCGAAACTCTTCACCAACAGTGTGCGCGAGGATCTGCTGCTCACCATCTCCTTTGGCGGTGTCATCTATACACCGGGCAGTGCGGGGACGATGCAGGAAATCTTCCAGGAAGCCGTACAGAACCATTATCTCACGTATGGCATAGCCAGCCCCATGGTGTTCGTAGGCCGCAAATTCTGGACGGAGGATATGCCGGCGTATACCATGCTGCAACAACTCTCTGCCTCCGGACGCTACAAGCATCTGCAACTGACACTGACCGACGACATTGAAGAGGCGGTGGAGGTCATCAGGAACTTCCAGAAGAGCGAGGAGGCTCATCGCATGAAGGACGAGTTTGGCATAAAGCTTACCATGGGTCTAAAGGGATAGACGACACATTACACCATTTTTTTATGAGAACAGCATTCTGCATCATCGCCTTTGCCTGCTGCTGCATGGCAGAGGCCCAACACACCATCCGCTCCGGTGAAATATGGAATGACGACCGGGGGATGCACATCAACGCCCATGGGGGCGGCATCCTGGAACACAAAGGCCGGTATTATTGGTTCGGCGAACACAAATCCGACAATACCAGTGCGGCACTCGTGGGCGTGACGTGCTACTCCTCACGCAACCTTGCCGACTGGCGGTACGAGGGTGTGGCACTCTCCGTGGTGGACTCCGTGGGGCATGACTTGGAACGGGGGTGTACGCTGGAACGGCCGAAGGTCATCTATAACCCCAAGACGAAAAAGTTCGTCATGTGGTTCCATCTGGAACTGAAAGGAAAGGGCTATAGTGCGGCGCGCTACGGAGTGGCAGTGAGCGACAAGCCCACCGGGCCTTTCCGCTATTTATCGTCCGGCAGGGCTAACCCGGGGAAATATCCTGTGGAGATGTCGGCTGCCGACATTGCTGCCTTGGACACGCTGCAGGCAGAGAACTACACCGAATGGTGGACACCACAATGGCGGAAGGCCGTGAAGGAGGGACTCTTTCTGAAACGCGATGTCACCACCGGCGGACAGATGGCACGCGACCAGACGGTCTATGTGGACGATGACGGAAAGGCCTATCATATCTTCTCGTCCGAAGAGAACCTTACACTCAACATTGCGGAACTCTCCGATGACTTCACCCGTCATACCGGACGCTATACACGCGTGGCACCGGGCGGTCAGAACGAGGCTCCTACCCTCTTCAAGCACGACGACACGTATTGGCTCATCACGAGCGGCTGCACGGGATGGGCACCTAACAAGGCCCGCATGTTCTCTGCCCCAAGCATCTGGGGACCATGGGTACAGCACGACAGTCCCTGCCGTGGCCCGCAGGCCGACACCACCTTTGGCGGTCAAGGCACCTATATCCTTCATCATCGCGGCACATTCATCTTTATGGCCGACATCTGGCGCCCCGAACATCCTTCCGATGCCCGCTATATCTGGCTCCCCATCAAATTCGAAAACGGCATGCCTGTCATCACCTGGCAGGAGGAATGGAAGCCGGAATGAACAGGCTGTCGGATGAAACATGCCATGATGATTTTCTGATGTATGGATAAACCCCGAAAAGGGGTGACATATTTCCATATTCTGACATGCAATCAGCCGATTTTCATCTGTACAGGCCGAAAAAAAACGAAAGTTTTGCGTAAATTTGGAGAAACAAATCTTTACGTTCATTCACGGTCAATTCACGGTCAAACAAATTAAGGTCAAGGGTAATCTGGTTAAGGGGTGTTCTATAAATTAGCTTGAGGCGGTTTTTCATCTATCGTGCAGTAGGTTTTTGTTTTTCAAGCACGAACATAGCGGGCTATGTAAGTGATTGAAAAGCAAAAAGATACTGTGCGAGAGGTGGAAAAGCGACCAAGCAGACACCCTTTGAAAAAAAATTATATGCTAATTTATAGAACACCCCTTAAATGTTAAGGTTGAATAAATCCTTCGGACCTTTTGCATCCCCCCCAGCAGGGGCGTTGTCCCGACGCGCATCCGAACGAAGTCCATCCGAACAATCCGGACGATGCGCCTAACGGGAAGATTCCTGACGACACAGCTACAAAATAAAAAAACACCGCAGCCCTTTTCTTAGGACTACGGTGTAATTTTTTATGCAATCAAGTGGCAGTTTGAACAGCCACCCGAAGGGTCTGGTTTATT
>CAMGOT010000065.1 GCA_946060685.1 uncultured Bacteroidales bacterium | reverse complement strand
TGGCATACCCTCGTCAACCAATATCAATTCCTCGGAATTAAACGACAATCCCTACATAGCCCACATCTTTGGCTCGGCAGGCTTAGACCGTAAACCTATACTTTGGGTAACCGGGGACGCAGCTCCGGATTGTAAATGAAGCGAAATAGACGCTGGCAGGAAGCCTGTACCTTGCCTGTCTTTGCCGTGGGCAGTGAGGTACTGACCTCCAGCCAGAACTTGCCCTCCATTCCAGAGAAGATATACTTACTTTGCCGGAGAAGTAGTACTTACTTTGCCAGAGAAGTAGTACTTACTTTGCCGGAGAAGTATATCTTCTCTGAAAAAGGAGGCTGTCATCCTTTTTTCTCACGGAAAATCAGGGTGAACAATATGAGGACTACAAGAGCGTAGGCTGCAAAGACGAACCAGCACATACGCCAGCCGGAAAGAGCATCCGTCGTTTCGGGGGAAAAGACATAATGATTCACCACGGCCTGGGCGGAAAGAGTGCCTATCGTGGCTCCCAGACCGTTCGTCATGATCATAAACAACCCTTGTGCCGACGACCGCACTCCGAGATCCGTGTGCTTGTCGACGAACAGTGCTCCGCTGATGTTGAAAAAATCGAACGCCACACCATAGACCACGCAGCTCAGCACAAACATCCAGATGCCTTGTCCGGGATCGCCCAGACCAAAGAGGCCGAAGCGCAACACCCATGCGAGCATGGCTATCATCATCACTCGCTTGATGCCAAAACGGCTGAGGAAAAAGGGAATGAGAAGGATGCAGCAGGTCTCGCTGATCTGACTGATGGAAATCAGCACATTGGCATGACGGGCACCGAAGGTGCCGGCATATTCGGGTACGCTGCTGAAACTGGTGATGTAGGGATTGGCATAGCCATTGGTGATTTGCAGACTCACTCCGAGCAGCATGGAAAAAATGAAGAATATGGCCATGCGACGGTCGCGGAAGAGGCGGAAGGCATCCACTCCCAGTGCCTGCATCCATCCTCCGCCTTCTGCCTTGCCCTTGACGGGGCAGGAAGGGAGGGTCAGGCTGTATGCTGCCAACAGGAGGCTGAGGGTGCCGCTCACCAGGAACTGCTGGCTGGTGGCTTGAAAGCCGAGGACATCGACCGTCAGCATCATGACGATGAAACCCACGGTACCGAAAACACGGATGGGAGGAAAATCCTTTACGGTGTCCAGCCCGTAGCGGGTCAGGCCATTGAAGGCCACGGAATTGGAGAGGGCGAGGGTGGGCATATAGAATGCCACAGAGCAGGCATAGAGGGCAAAGAGCCATCCGATGTGGAAATCCTCCTGCATGCCATACCATCCTGCAGCGATGATGAAACTTCCTGCCAGCAGATGGCAGACGCTAAGCAGCCGTTGGGCCTGCACCCAGCGGTCGGCGACAATGCCCATCACTCCGGGCATCAGCAGTGAAACAACGCCTTGAATGGCATAGAACCATCCGATGATGTCGCCATAGCCATGGGTGGCCAAAAAGGTGCCCATACTCGTCAGATAGGCACCCCATACGGCAAACTCCAGAAAATTCATCGCCGTGAGGCGCGACTTTAAAACAAGATTATTCATATATATGAGGAATTGTTGAACGAGGAATGTCTTCAATTATTGAATGATTCCTTAGATTAGAAATGAGGAATGAGAAAATGAGAAAAAGAGAAACGAGGAATGAGGAACGGGATGCAAAATTAAGGTTTCTTCTGAGTTCGGCCAAGAAATCTGAAAAAAATCACCGGCGTGTCTTGATGACTGCCGGTCTTTTTTCTACCAATATCCCCTGTTTCACCCTCTGAGAGAAGCTTGGGGAATGATTTCGGGACGTGGCTTCCGGGGCGCACAGCCAGCAAGCCCCGAATGCTGCGGGGACGTTCGTGCAAAATAAATCCTGACATATACGGCTGATTTGGCATTATTTCGTAAATTTGCACCCAAAAATCAGAACATCATCAATGACGTACCCGGAAAATATTGAAAGAAAAATAGGATTCGCCGACATACGCACCCTGCTGAAGGGGCGCTGCATGTCGACACTGGGCACAGAATGGGTAGACAGCCGCGTGCAGTTCTCTGACGACTATGAGAGCGTGGCGGAGTCCTTGGCGCAAGCGGAGGACTTCATGCGCTTCATGGAAATGGAGGAGGATGTGTACGAGGAGAACTTCTATGATGTGCGCCAGCCGCTGCTCCGCATCCGTCCGGAGCGCACTTTTATGGAGGAACTTGACCTCTTCGACCTCAAGCGCTCACTTCAGACCGTGATGAGCCTTGTGGAATTTCTGCGCAAGACTTCCGACGAGACTGCGGGCTCCCCTGCTGCCCCACCGCGCTATCCTGCCCTCTTCCGCATGACCGAGGGGGTGGAGTGCTTCCCGGAAATCATACGCAGGATAGATGCCGTACTGAACAAATACGGTAAAATCAAGGACACGGCATCGCCCGACCTGCTCTCCATACGCCACAACATCGAAGTCACCACCCGGGGCATCAGTCATTCCCTGCGCTCCATCATCAACACCATACAGCAGGAGGGCTACATCGACCGCGATGTGAGTCCGACGATGCGCGACGGACGACTGGTGATTCCCGTCGCACCCTCGCTGAAGCGCAAAATCAGAGGTATCATCCACGATGAGAGCGCTACGGGCAAGACGGTGTTTATAGAGCCTGCCGAGGTGGTGGAGGCCAACAACCGCATACGGGAACTGAAGGCGGCAGAAAAGCGCGAGACAATCCGTATCCTTCAAGATCTCTCCAACACGATACGCCCGCACGTGCCGGGCATGATGTCGTCGCTGCAGTTTCTTGCCCACATCGACTATCTTCGGGCACTCGCCACCTTCTCCGCCACCTTCTCCGCCATCGTCCCTCACCTCGTGCCTCAGCCTCACCTCGACTGGGTGCAGGCGCGCCACCCGCTGCTGCAGCAGAGCCTGGAGCGGCACGGCAAACAGATGATGCCGCTCGACATCGCTCTGCGGGGAAAGGCAAGAATCCTCATCATCTCGGGACCTAATGCCGGCGGCAAGTCGGTGTGTCTGAAGACGGCGGGACTCCTGCAATATATGCTCCAATGCGGAATGCCCATCCCCGTGCGCGAGAACTCCACGGCAGGTCTCTTCCGCGACATCATGATCGACATCGGCGACGAGCAAAGCATCGAAGACGACCTTTCCACCTATTCCTCCCACCTGCTGAACATGAAGATGATGATGAAACACAGCACAGACTCCTCGCTCCTGCTCATCGACGAGTTCGGCGGCGGCACGGAGCCTCAGATCGGCGGCGCGCTGGCCGAGGCCATGCTTGGAAAATTTGTGGAACGTGGAGCCTACGGTATCATCACCACACACTATCAGAACCTCAAGCACTATGCCGACGGCTGCGAAAAGGTGGTCAACGGTGCCATGCTCTACGACCGCGCCCAGATGCAGCCGCTCTTCGTGCTGCAGATTGGCAATCCCGGAAGTTCCTTCGCCGTAGAGATAGCCCGCAACATCGGATTGCCCGAGGATGTCATCGCCTATGCCTCCGACCTCGTGGGCAAGGACTATGTGATGAGCGACAAGTATCTTCAGGACATTGTCCGCGACAAGGTGTACTGGGAGAACAAACGCCAGAAAATCCGTCAGCGCGAGCGCCAGCTGGAAGAGACCATTGCCGAATATGAAGCGCAGCTCTCCAGCATCTCCAAGGAGAAGCGGGAGGTGCTCTCCGACGCCCGCGAGGAGGCGCAGCGGCTCATCCAGGAATCCAATGCCATCATCGAGAACACCATCCGCACCATCAAGGAGAGCCAGGCGGAGCGCGAACGCACCCTGGAAGCCCGGAAGGAACTGCAGGAGTTCCGCGAAAGCGTACAGGCTGCCGAAAAGGCCAAGCCCGACGATGAGATTACGCGGAAGATGGAGAAAATCCGCCGTCGGCAAGAGCGAAAAAAGGAGGGCAAGCGTGCCGTGGGCAACATCATGACATCGCTGGGTGGACTCCCCGGGCAGGGTGGCATCAGCGGCACGCTTGCAGGACTGAGAGACCATGCCTCGCAGCAGGAAGCCCTGGCGCGCCAGCCCATCACGGTGGGATGCTGGGTGAGAATCAAGGGGCAGCATACCGTAGGTCGCGTGGAGATGGTGCAGCAGAAGGTGGCGCGGGTGCTTTTCGGCGTGATGAACACGATGGTCCCGCTTTCGCGCCTGGAAGTGACCACGCGGCCGGACCCCAAGAAACCGGCATCTCAGGTCAGTTCGTTCGTCAGCAAGGAGACCCGCGACCAGGTCTATGAGAAAAAGCTGCATTTCCGTCCGGACATCGACCTGCGCGGCATGCGCGGCGAGGAGGCCTTGACGGCAGTGAAATACTTCATCGACGATGCCATCCTTCTGGCCCAGAGCCAGGTGCGCATCCTGCACGGCACGGGGACGGGAGCTCTGCGCACCCTCATCCGCCAATATCTGAACACCGTGGACGGCGTGAAGAACTATCACGACGAGCACGTGCAGTTTGGAGGAGCGGGCATCACCGTCGTGGAACTGGAATGAGCCAACTTATTGTATGAGGAATTCAGGAAAGAGGAATATCGTTTTCCCGAGGTGGCGTTTTTGCACACTTTCCCCTTGTAATGGGCAGTGGCAGAGCGGATTATTTTGCAAGAATTGCTAAAAATCCCTAATTTTGCCTTGCAAAAAAAATCATAATCCAACATCTATGGCTTTTATCTCCACCTCAAATCTGAAAGGCGACGTGTTCGGTGGCATCACCGCCGGCATCGTTGCCCTCCCTCTGGCACTCGCCTTCGGCATTCAAGCCTTTGGCGGCATCGACGATCCTGCGGCCAGCAGTCTGGGAGCCCTGGCAGGACTGGTCGGCGCCACACTCCTGGGCTTCTTCGCAGCCATCTTCGGCGGCACCCACAGCCAGATCAGCGGTCCCACGGGTCCTATGACAGTGATTACCGCCAGTATTGTCAGCGGCACCTGGACAGCAGCGCAGTCGGCGCATCTCGACACTCAGGCGGCATTCACGAGTGTCATCGTGGCCATGAGTCTTGCGGGCATCTTCTGCGGAATTTTCCAGATTCTCTTCGGCATCATCCGCATCGGAAAGTATGTGCGCTATATCCCCTATCCCGTGCTCTCGGGCTTCATGAGCGGCATCGGAGTCATCATCATCCTCCAGCAACTCTATCCCCTGATAGGCCTGAAGAGCCCCGTGCTGGTGGTGGATATGATCATGGAATTTATCGACCGTGCCAGCAATGGCCTGAGCGGCATAGCCCTGATTCTGGGACTGGGCACCATAGCCATCGTGCAAGCGTTTCCCCTGCTGACAAAGAAGATTCCTGCTACCCTCGTAGCCCTCATCGTCATGACCGTCGTCAGTCTGTTCATTCCCGGCAATTTCCCCACCATCGGCAGCATTCCCGCAGGACTTCCCCTGCCCTTCTTTGCCAAGGAAGGCATTGAGCTGGGAGGCTTGGACTGGTATGCGCTGATCACCAACAGCCTCGTACCGGGCCTCACCCTTGCCGGCCTGGGAAGCATCGACACACTGCTGACGAGCGTCGTGGCCGACAATATCACCAAGACGCACCATAATCCCAACCGCGAGCTGATGGGGCAGGGTCTGGGCAATGCCATAGCCGGACTCTTCTGCGGCCTGGCAGGAGCCGGTGCCACCATGCGCACGGTGGTCAATGTAAAGAGTGGCGGCCGCACACAACTAAGCGGTGCCGTCCATGCCCTCTTCCTCTTCGCCATCCTGATGGGCCTCGGTGCCTTGGTGCAGTATGTCCCCCTTGCCGTACTGGCAGGAATATTGATTACGGTGGGATGGGGCATCATCGACTTCCGAGGATTCCGCGACCTCCGCAAGATTCCCCGTGCGGATGCCTTCGTGCTGATTATCGTATTTCTGATGACGGTATTCATCGACCTCCTCACGGCTGTGGGCATCGGCATGGTAGTGGCCAGCGTACTCTTCATGAAGCGTGCCAGCGACCTTGCCGAGGGCGGGTACACCACAATGGACGCTGCCGACGAGGAGAGTCCGTGGGCCGACGAGGCATCGCTCCCCGAGAGCATCAAGCACCAGATTTGCATCGAACGCTTCCATGGCCCTATCTTCTTCGGCTCCATAGCAGGCTTCAACAAGGTGATGCACCAGGTGCCCAACGATGCCAAAGTGGTCATCCTGCGCATGAAGCGCGTGAAATATATGGACCAGAGCGGCGTGTATGCCATGGAGGCTGCCGTCAAGGAACTTCAGGAGCGTGGCATTCTCGTCCTGATGACCATCATCCAGCCCCAGCCTGCCTATCTGCTCCAGAAAATGGACTTTATCCCCGATGTGGTGAGCCAGGACCACACCTTCGGCACTTTTGAAGAATGCACGGAATTCCTGAAAAAACTTGACATTTTCCGATAAAGTTGCTCATTGACAGAACACCCCTAATATCTGACACAGCGGCCTGAAATGCAGTGTCCCCGAAAGCGGGGAAGAAATCTTCCTGCTTTCACACTGCACACAAAAACACACGGCCCCAGCCTGCAAGGGCTGCACACTGAAAGCACATCCCCGGAGTGTCCCCTCTGCCTGCCAAGCGTGTGGATGTTCCGGGGTTTATGGCATTAGCCTGCATGAGGGAATGTGGCGTGGAGAGCGATGGCTGAAGAGACTCCATCGTGACGCGCGTCGCGATGTTCTTCTTGTCATCATTTCATCACACCGTTTCGTTACTAAAGCAGCAAGGGGAGGGCGGCGAGGAAGTGCTGTCGGCAACGTGCTTTTTCCATTCTTCTCCCCCTCCCCTCTTCCTGAAATTCCCCAACTTTCATGCTCCAGATTCAGCACCTCAGCATCGGCTACCGCCATCGGACAGTCCTAACAGCACTTAATGCCACTGTCCCCACAGGCACGCTGACTGCACTCATCGGCAGGAACGGAAGCGGAAAGTCCACACTGATCAAGAGTGTCTGCGGACTGCTGCCTCCGCTAAGCGGAAGCATACGCGTAGGCCATGAGGCAAGTGGCAGGCTCCACACTCCGGGACCTCGCGACATTGCCGTCGTGCTTTCCATGACCCGCTGTGCCACTCCCATGCTGACGGTGAGGGATGCCGTGGCCCTGGGCCGCCTGCCCTATACCGGCATCACCGGCCGCCTGAAGGATGAGGACCATGCCGCCGTGCAGCGCGCTATCACTCGCTGCAAAATCAGCCATCTCACAGAGCGACGCATCGCTGACATCAGCGATGGCGAACGGCAGCGCACCATGATAGCCCGGGCTTTGGCACAAGAGACGCCCATCATCGTTCTTGACGAGCCTACGGCTTTCCTCGACTATAGTGCAAGAGTGCAGACCATGCTGCTCCTGCAGCAGTTGTGCAGCGAGGAGAACAAGACGCTGCTCTTCTCCACCCACGATCTGGACATCGCCCTCCCCATGGTCCGCCGTCTTTGGGCCTTGCTCCCCACTGGTTCTGACACACCGGCACTCATCGAAGGCACTGCGCAGCAGCTCATGGAGGACGGCACGCTGCAACACATTTTCCCAGAAGTACGCCTAAAAAAACATCCAGAATGATAGTCTGTATTGCCGAAAAACCATCGGTGGCAAAAGATATTGCCCGGATATTAGGGGCCGACAAGGACTGCCGCGACCGGAACCGCCATGGATACTACGAAGGAAACGGCTACCAGGTGACGTGGACCTACGGACATCTGTGCGAACTGAAAAATCCCGAAGAGTATTCCCCGCTATGGAAAGCATGGGCACTCTCCACGCTCCCCATGATTCCTCCCCGCTTCCAGATTCATCTGAAAGAGGAGTATGAGCCACAGTTCAACCATATCAGGAGGCTCATGCAGCATGCCGATGCCATCATCAACTGTGGCGATGCCGGGCAGGAGGGCGAACTGATACAGCGATGGGTCATGCAGCTCGCCCAGCCCACGTGTCCCGTCAAGCGACTATGGATCAATTCCATGACCGACGAAGCCATCCGCGAGGGATTTGACAACCTTCGCCCTCAGGACGAATACCAGTCGCTCTATGAAGCCGGACTGTGCCGCAGCATCGGCGACTGGCTGCTGGGTATGAACGCCACACGGCTCTACACGCTGAAATATGGCAGGAGCAGTCAAAACTACGGGCGCCCGCAGCCGCTCAGCATCGGGCGCGTACAAACTCCCACACTGGCACTCATCGTCAAGCGATACTGGGAGATACAGCACTTTACCCCAGAACCCTACTGGGTGCTTTCCACCATCTACCGCGATGTCACCTTCACTGCCAGAATGGCGGAGGAGAATGAGGAGGAAACCACCGGAGAAGGAACAGGAACAGAAGGACTTTCCTCCAAATCTGCCGCACCCCTGCGCCGCGGCTTCACCACCCGCGAGGAAGGCGAGGCGGCACTGAAAGCCATCGGGGAGGCTCCCTTCCGAGTCACTGCCGTGCAGAAACGCAAGGGCACGGAGGCTCCTCCACGACTTTTCGACCTCACTTCCCTACAGGTGGAATGCAACAAGAAGTTCGGCTATGGCGCAGACCTTACGCTGCAACTCATCCAGCAGCTCTACGAGGGCAAACTGACCACCTATCCGCGTGTGGACACTACCTTTCTCCCCGACGATGTGTATCCTAAATGCGCAGGAATACTCAATGGCATCAAGGACACTCCTTGCTGGGGCGACCCTTCCGCCAATACATATGGCGACTATCTCGCTGCCCTGCGCGGCACTCCGCTGAAACGCTCCAAAAAGGTGTTCGACTCCTCGAAAGTGACCGACCACCATGCCATCATCCCCACGGGGGTTCCTCCCCGAAGCCTTACGGATACGCAGCGCAACGTCTTCGACCTGATTGCACGCCGCTTTATTGCCGCATTCTACCCCGACTGCCAGTTTGCCACCACCACCGTGGAGGGCGAGGTGGAACAGACGGGCGATGCTGGCCTGCGCATAGGCGACGGAAGCCCCATCGCCTTCAAGGCCACGGGAAAGGTCATCACCGACCCCGGATGGCGCGTGGTAGTCAAGGCTTCTGCGGCGAAGCAGGAGGGCGAGCAGGCTGAAATGCCCGCTTTCGCAAAAGGCGAAAGCGGGCCCCACACCCCCACACTCACCGAAAAGACCACCCAGCCTCCCAAACCCTACACGGAGGCAACACTATTGCGGGCCATGGAAACGGCGGGAAAGAACATCGACAACGAAGAGCTTCGCGATGCCCTGAAAGAAAACGGCATAGGACGCCCCTCCACGCGGGCACAAATCATCAAGACGCTCTTCACACGGGGCTATATGCGCCTTGTAAAGAAAAGCCTCGAACCTACGCCTACGGGTATCGAACTCATCGGACTTATCAAGGAAGAACTCCTGAAAAGTGCAGAACTGACGGGAATCTGGGAGAAGAAACTCCGGCAGATAGAACGTCGTGAATATGCTGCCGCACAATTCGTGGCAGAACTCAAGGAGATGGTCAGCGGGATAGTTGACGAGGTGATGCGCGACCCTTCCAGCCGCCGCATCGTCCAAGCCACCACCGATGCTCCCCCTTCCCCTCTGCCTGCCCCTGCCGCATCAGAGGAAAAGCCCCGACGAAAGATTGTCCGCGCAGGCAGTGTATGCCCGAAATGTGGGGAAGGCAAAGTCATCAAAGGCCACACCGCTTATGGCTGCTCGCGCTGGCGCGAAGGCTGCGACTGGCGCAAACCGTTTGCAAAATGAGGAATGAGTCTATATTTTTGAATAAGAAATAAGGAATGAGAAATTAACCATCCGGCTTCCTCCAACTCTCAACTCCTAATTCCTAATTCTTAATTCCTAATGCCTCATTCCTCATTGAAAATTCCTCATTGAAAAAAATCCCCAATCTTCCCCCGTCTGCCCTATGCAATTTCTCAAAGCCCCCATCACCTTCGACCGCTTCATACGCGGCTGCATGCTGCTGGCAGCGATAGCCATCATTGTCTTCACGCTGCGCTATCTCAGCACCGTGCTGATTCCCTTCTTTATTGCCTGGGCAGTGGCATGGATGCTGATTCCCATCGTCAAGTTTTTCCAGTACAAGCTCCGCCTGCGTTTTCGCCTGCCCTGCGTCCTGCTCACGCTGTGTCTCACCACCACACTTGTGCTCGCCCTGGCAGCTGTCACAGCCCCCATCTTCATCGAAGGCTTTCTACAGTTGAAAGATGCCATCCTCGATTTCCTCACCCCCGGACAGCAGACTCACCTGCCGCCATGGCTGCAACGCGTCATCCACGACCTCTCCGGGAATATCGACCTCCCCGGCATCCTCCAGCAGGAGGACATCATCAATGCCCTCAAGTCCACGGTGCCCAAAGCATGGGATATGCTCATCTCCACCGCCAATCTTGCCATAGGCATCGCCTCCAGCCTCTTCGCCATCCTCTATCTCATCTTCATCCTCCAGGACTATGAACGTTTTTCCACCGGCTGGGTGCATTTCGTGCCCCGTTCCCGCCGGCCTTTCTTCGTCACCCTGGTAGAAGATGTGGCACACGGCATGCGCGGCTATATGCGCGGACAGGCACTGATCGCCTTGAGCAATACCATCATGTTCACCCTCGGCTTCTATCTCATCGGCCTGAAGATGTGGCTTGGCATGGGGCTCTTCGTAGGCATCATCAGTTTCATCCCCTACATCCAGGTAGTAGGCTTCGTGCCGGCCGCCATCCTCGCCTTGCTACAGATGGTAGAGACGGGGCGGCCCTTCTGGATCACCATGCTCCTGGTCCTCCTCGTCTACAGTGTGGTACAAGTGATTCAGGATGCCATCGTCACCCCTCGCGTCATGGGCAAAATCATGGGTCTCTCCCCCGCCATCATCCTCCTCTCCCTCAGCATCTGGGGCAGTCTGGCAGGGATCGTCGGACTCATCATCGCCCTTCCCCTCACCACCATCATCATCACCTACTATCGCCGCTACATTATCGGCAAATACCCGGACTGACATCTCCCCTCCCCCCCCAACGTGCAGGCTGAGATAGCATAACCTGCCTATTGCCGGCACAAAAAGCCAAAAAGAGCCGCCGCATTTTGCCCGTCATAAAATAAAAGCGTAACTTTGCACCGATTTTTCCGCACAACCTCTCTGAGCGTCGCCCAGTCCGCCAGTTCCAGCCGAAGCCCAGCCATCTTCAGTGCCGCTTCGCCCCGCCTGCCTTCAGGCCAGAGCCGCAGGACAGTGCCACAGTAGAATCCCACGATGTTGTGTCGGGCCACAACCTTTTTAATCTCTTTTCAGTAAAAATGGCTGATCTTATTAAAATTGCCGAGGCAGCTTTCGCCACCGGCAAGCAGCACCCCGCCTTCAAGGCTGGCGACACCGTCACCGTTGCCTACAAAATCATCGAGGGTACCAAGGAGCGTATCCAGCTCTACCGTGGAGTAGTCATCAAAATCTCCGGCCACGGCGAGAAGAAGCGTTTCACCGTACGCAAGA
Source organism: uncultured Bacteroidales bacterium (assembly GCA_946060685.1). Classification (GTDB taxonomy): domain Bacteria; phylum Bacteroidota; class Bacteroidia; order Bacteroidales; family Bacteroidaceae; genus Alloprevotella. The sequence continues at coordinate 539 of CAMGOT010000065.1, read as the reverse complement.
TGAGCGGCACCGTAGGTGTCGAGCGTATCTTCCCCATCGAATCTCCCGCTATCGAAAGCATCGAAGTGAACAAGGTCGGTAAGGTACGTCGTGCCAAACTCTACTACCTCCGCAACCTCACCGGCAAGAAGGCCCGCATCCGCGAGAAGCGTTCCGGCAACGTCAAGGAGGAAGCATAAGAAGTGCATACAACTTCTGATACCACCACACACCATATGCAATATCCCTTTTGCGTATGGTGTGTGTTTTTTTGTTTGAACGTGAATTGCCGCGAATTGAACGTGAATTAACGTAAAATATTATTGAATGAGGAATTAACCATCCGGCTTCCCCCAACTCCCAATTCCTAATTCCCAATTTGCCATTTATATATTGCATTATAAATTTATAAAAAGCCAAAATTAAAACTTGAGGTTATTTTACAGTTTTCAGTTTGGCATGTTTGCCGTAAATTTGCCCATGCCAATAGATACAAACAACCATCATAAAGGGATGTTCTATAAATTAGCTTGGTAAACCTTCCTCCTTCGCACCTCGGC
>CAMGOT010000064.1 GCA_946060685.1 uncultured Bacteroidales bacterium | reverse complement strand
TTGTTTTTTTATCATGCCGATGTAAAAATAGCGGTTTTTTTATCAATATTTGCAGTGCAATTCAGAAAACGACGGGTTGCACGCTCACGATTCCGTCCGCACGCACAGGGCTGGTGCGAGTCCCAAGTGAGTCCCAAGTGAGTCCCTGGCAAGTCCCATTTTCTGCGGACAAGGATGGGAGGCCGAAGGGAGGAGATGGGGAACTATAGCCTGGGAAGCACCGGCCTGTGCGGGAAGAGTGGGAGAAACAAAGTGTATGAACTCATTTTTCCCAGAACCCCCCACTGGTCTATCAAACGGGGGGAACGACTTATGGCAATTCTTAATGGCATGATCAAGAAGATGACCGGTTCGGTGGGTCAGCTCACTTCAGATTTCCTTCTACGACGTGCTACAGCGCGTGAATGCAGAGACCGGAATCCCCTACTGCCACTTCTCGGCCAGCTATGTGGTGCTCGACAAGAACTCGGAGGTGAAGCTCTGGGACCTCGTGAACAAGGCCGGTTTCGCCACGGTGGGCGGTGTGCTCGCTCATGGCGACGACGAGGGCGACGGAGTCTTCGCATGGGTACACTCGCGCTACGACAATGGCAGGACCCGCGTGTCGACCCAGTTCCTCATCGACAACAACAGCCTCCTTCCCGACTACCAGTCCGACGAGGCCTATGCCCAGGCCTGCAAGAGCTACGGCGGCATCAACAACGTGTTCCTTCAGCCCGACGGCACGGCAGCATCCAGCGGAACCGGCAGCTCCTCTGGAGGCAGCGGAACCGGCAGCGATGGCGGATCTTCCGGCAGCTCCTCCGGAGGCAGCGGCAACCAGGGCGGAAGCGATTCTGAGATTCCCGACGGAGAGGATCTCCCCAGAGAGTAATTGAAGGGTACACCGGCCTCCGGTTTTAAGCCGTCCGTATACTCCCCAGCCGAACAGGTGGAAGAAATTCCTTTTGCATGCCCCCCAAAAAAGGGACTGGCAAAACAGTTTCTTCCCCCGACGCGGATGGAACGGGGGGTATCGGACGGCTGTCGATTTAAATTTCCCGGATTGTTTGGCAGTTATGGATATAATGTTTACCTTTGCCGAAAATTTACTCGAAATGGAAAAGCTGAAGGGCCTGTTGTCGGGGGATGATGACAGTGGTGTCCCCTTTGAATGGGGGATTCCTTACGATATGGGATGAGCAGCCAATAATATCAGCTTGGATATGGAGAGAACATATACAGACAGTATACCCCCCCCCAAAAAAAAATAGCGAACACAATGACAACCTCTTCCCCCCTCCCCACATTGCTCTTTGACTATGGCGGTACGCTTGATTCCGCTGCCGTACATTGGAACTTCATCCTTCTCGAAGGCTATCATCATGCTTCACTCCCCATGGTGGGAGGCGAGGCTTGGCGTGATGCCTACGTGTATGGTGAGCGCGCGTTGGCCAAACATCCCATCATTGCTCCTTCCGACGATTTCCATACTTTGCTGCTCAAGAAGGTGAGGATGGAGATGCACTATCTTGTGGCACACCGAAGCGTGGATTTCCCTCTGGCTCCGGGGGAAGAGTATGCCATCGGTGGTCTTGCCGATGCCGTCTATCCCGATTGTCCGTGGCCGCTGAGTCCTGAGGCAGAGGCTGCGGCGGTGGAAATAGCCGCCTATTGCGATGCCAAGGTGAAGGAGCGCATGGCAGAGAGCAGGGTGGTGCTGGAGGAGCTTCGCTGCCGGGGCTACCGCATGGTGCTCGTCACTAATTTCTATGGCAACATCCATTCCGTGCTTCGCGCCTACGGTATCGAGGGATTTTTCGATGCCGTTGTGGAGAGTGCCGTGGTGGGCGTGCGCAAGCCCGATCCTGCCATCTGGCGAATGGGAGCGGAGGCTGCCGGCAGAGCTCCCGGGGAGTGCATAGCCATCGGCGACAGTTTCGACAAGGACATCCAGGCTGCCGGCGCTGCCGGATGTCGCACAGTATGGTTCAAAGGTGTGGAATGGAAAACGGCGAAACGCGACGAGACATTGCCAACCCATATCATCACGGCACTCCCCGAACTGCTTGACCTTGAACTTTAACTTTAACCTCTCTAAAACATTGGAAAGAACGCGGCAATTCGCGTTTCAAAAAAAAAGATAAGGTCAAGGTTAAGGTCAGAAGGTCAGCAGTTCATCACCCTGCTCTCGAATTCCTCCTTCGGGAAAATGCTTTTATTGCGAAGCCGGGAGCGATAGCTGTAGATGGTAGGGAGGGAATAGTTGAGGAAATGTGCAATACGGTTGGAATCGGTGATGCCGAGACGGATGAGGGCGAAGATGCGCAGTTCAGTGTTGAGAAGTTCGTCGCGCTTGGTGCAGATCTGTGCATCGGGTTGCAGCAGGGCATTGAAGTTGGTCACGAAATTCGGGAAGAGCGTGAGGAAGGTTTCGTCGAAGTCGGTATAGAAAATATGCTCCTCCATACTCAGCGTATTGTCGGACTTCAGCAAATTGAGCACTTCCGTCTGCCCGCCGCCTCGCAGCATCTTGAGGAGGCGTTTGCGATTGGTCTCCATGGCATCAATATAAGTGCGGCATCGTTCCAGATAGCGTGCTATATAGGTGGCTTTCACCTGGTTGGCCTGCACCAGCTGCGCGTTTGCCACGGAAAGGGCATCGTTCACCTCCCGCTGCGAGGCGATGGCAGCATCCAGCTGCTTGTGGATTTCTGCCAGCTGGCGGTTGCGGCGATGGGCATAGAAGAGTCCGATGGCAAAGAGGACGAGAAAGATCAGGATGGCACAGGAAATGCCGATGCTGAGCGCAAAACGGTCGTGCATACGGTTCTTATGTCCCTGTTCGATGATGGGGAAGATATTGGTAGCCTCGATGGTGCGCAGTCTTGCCTTGCAGTAGACGGCATCCGACATGGTGCAGACCAGATAGTTGTACGCCCGTTCACCGCCGCCTTCCGTCTTGGAGAGCAGGATGGCAAGTTTGGGCAGAGCACTGTATTCCGTGGCACCACGCTGGAGATCGTTGATGGCAGTCATGGCAAGATAGCGGATTTCATCGTCGGTGTTCTGCTCTTCGTGGGCAATGTCGCTCATGATGACATAGAGGTAGGTGCGCTGCAGGTTGTCGGCATTGGGAAGGCTTTTCAGACAAATGGACTTGGCTTGGCTGATGTCGCCAAGGGTGAGCGCGCGGTCGGCCTTGACGATATTGCGGTCGATGCCTGGCTGCTGAACGAGGATGATGCTGTCGCGATACATCTGCGTGAGGTCGCGATAGTGTATCTTGCGGTCGTAGATTTCGCCATAGTCGGACATCCATCCATACAGCGTACGGCACACCTGGTAGTAGAACAGCCGCACATCATCGGAAAGCTTGCGGGCATCGATGCGCTGGATGATGGGGAGCGCACTGCTGTAGAGCCCCATGACGCCCAACACCTTCGCCCTGCCGATTCTCACCCTTGCTGCCAGTTCTGCATTCTCCTGGCTGACGGGCAAAGCCTCGGTGCGGGCAAGATAGGCCATGGCACTGTCGCTTTGGATGTAGGAATAGACCTGAAAAATCTGCATGAAAGTCTCTGCGCGCTCGTTCATGGGTTGAGACATGGCGAGCACTTTCATGCTGTCGATATGACTGAGGATGCTGTTGCGATAGTCGGCCTTATGTTCTATCATGCGGTCAAGACGCCGGAGGAGCTGGTCGTTGGAGAGCGTTTCGAGCGATTCGGCATGCAGCAACGGTTGCACGGGCAGGAGGAGCACGAGCAGGATGAGGGATTTAAGGTTTTTCATGAAGGAAAAGTAGAGGAGAAGGGGGAGGTGTGTCTTTCTTTTGGTAAGGATATATAGGGAGAGGAGGAGAGAAAAAAACACTTATTCTTGGCTTTCGGAGGCTTGTTGCCTCAAGGCTTCCGGACTCAGGACTTTGACATTTGTCGTGAAGCGGTTGTTGGGGGCAGGCTTCCGCTGGGATGCTGTAGTGGCATTGGAGGAGGAGTGGGCAGGTGGAACGACGGGAGCATGGGTGATGGCCACCCGTCCGCCATAGTCGCGCCAGCGCTCAAGGATGTTTTGCACATAGCCCACCGTTTCGCTGCCGATCATATAGCCGTGCTTCACGACGGGATCTGTATAGAACGCTTTCTGCTGCAGGGCGAGCACGTAGGGGGCCACATCGCTCCAAACATGAGGGTCGCCGCCGTGCTTGCGCGTGAGTGCCATGGCATCGCGGATGTGGAAACTGCCTCCGTTGTAGCTCGCCAGGACGAACTTGATGCGCTCGTCGGGACTGTGGATATCGCTGAACTGACGGGTGAGCAGGGCAATGTAGCGTGCTGCCCCTGCCACGTTGGGCTCCGGCATGAACACCTCTTCCTGCTTCACTCCCATCTCGCGGGCAGTGGCAGGCATGAGTTGCATGAGGCCCTGTGCGCCGACGTAGGAGCGTGCATTGGGGTCGAAAGCACTTTCCTGATAGCATTGTGCAGCAATGAGTCTCCAGTCCCATCCTGTGATGCTTTGTGCATCCTTGAACAACTTGTCGTAGATGGAGATGACTCCGCGATCGCGGCTGAGATAGGCCGCCCGCGCATGGCGCGTCACCTGACGGCTTTTGCTGATGCGCCGGCTTTCCGATTGCCGGATTTCATCCTCCAGCCCATCGTGGTACCAGGCATTGAGAGCCTCGGCAAGTTGGGGGGCATCGCCCCTGACGGCCCAGCAGCCTGACTTGTGGTAGCCGGAAGGCTTCAGGCCTGATTCGGCGATTGTGGGGCGCGAGAGCGGATAGGCGATAATGTCGGCACTCCCATCGCTGAGCATTTTGAGGAGTGCAAGCGTGTCTTTGGCCACTTCCACGCGTACGGCAAGGCCCTGGGAGGCGGCGAAGTTTTCGGCAAGGGCATATTGGAAGCCCATCGGCATGCCATGATAGTCATAGTAGGATTCCGGGCCGGAGAGGGTGGCAATGATGAGTTCGCCACTTCCCATAATCTGGGGCAAGTCGTAGTGTCCGGTGTCCTGCACCTCCTTTTTCTCGAAGATGCCGCTCATGGACGAACTTTTCTCCTCCTGCTTGCTGCGGCAGGAGGAAAATACGAGCAGGAACATCAGAAGGAGGATGGGATGTGGCATTCGGATATGGCGGTGTGGGGAAGAAGGGGGGGATGGTGGTGTGGAGATTAGCAGAGGATGACGCGCTGTACGGGACGGTCGTGGGGGGCAGCGGGCAAATGTTCGAGGAGCTGGAAATCATAGCATACGCCCCATGTGGGCACTTGCTGCATTTGCGGCAGGGCAAGGAAGCGGTCGTAATAGCCTTTCCCACGCCCCAGACGATTGCCTTGACGGTCGAAAGCCATACCGGGAATGATGGCAAGCCCGATGTCCTGAAGGCGGGTAAAGAGCGGCCCTGTAGGTTCGGGGATGTTGAAGGCCCCGGTGGTGAGGTGGGAAGGATGGGTGTAGGCACGCAGTTCCATCGTGGTGGGGCCTGTGACGCAGGGGAGCACGAAATGACGACGGGGGTATTCCTGTTCCAGGAGTCGGAGCGTGGGCACCTCGTCGGGCAGGGAGGCATAGAGCAGGATGCAGCGGGCATGAAGGTAGATGTCAGAGTTCAGGAGTTGGCTGATGAGGCGCTCTGCTGCACGGGCTTTGCGTTCGGGATCGAGGATGGCTTTCCGCTGGCGAATCATGCGGCGGATTTCCGGTTTTTCCATGGATGTCTTTCTCCTTTAGGGGTGGAAGGGATATCAACCACCTTGATGATGCTGATATACGTGGTTCGTTCAGCGATTTTGGTGGTCTGGTTTTTCTTTCCGGAGGAACTGTTTTCCAGTGTCGTCTTTCTGCGGGAAGGTGCGTTTTTCCCTGATGATTTCCATAGCCCGGAGTATGGCAGGATCCGTAAGGTTCGCATAATGCACCACATCCTCAGTGTCGAGAAGGTCGGCAGTGATATAGGAGGTGAGGAACTGGAACAGGAGGTCGTGGGAGGTCTTGATCATGAGGTTGCGACGCTTGATGCCCTTTGTTTCAGCATAGCGCACGAAGGCCTGCACGATATCCTGCGTGCGGAGGTAGGTGCTGATTTCCTGATGGGAGGTGAATTTTTCCATCTGGCGACGGTGGGAATCCACAAAGCGATAGGCAAAATCATTCATCAGCGTGGTACCGGCCACCTGACGGAAATAGGTGGTGTAGCCCGTAGTGTCGCGACTGACGAAGACATCCGGAATAATGCCCCCTCCACCGTAAACGGTGCGGCCGATGCGGGTGTGGAACTTCTCGCCGGAAGTCTTGATGCTGTCGGGATTGAAATACTCTCCACCCTCGGCACGCTTGATAAGATCGTTCTCGTAGGCCTCTTCATCGCCTGGTGTGTAAGGCTTTTGCACGCAGCGTCCGGAAGGCGTGTAGTAGCGGGCACGCGTAAGGCGCACCATACTGCCGTCGCGGAATTGTATGGGGACCTGTACAAGCCCCTTTCCGAAGGTGCGGCGGCCGATGATGGTGGCACGGTCGTTGTCCTGCATGGCGCCTGCAAAAATCTCGCTGGCGGAGGCGCTGATTTCATCGACAAGGACGATGAGCGGCATCTGCTGGTAGCTGCCACGGCCATCGCTCTTATAGTCCTCGCGGGGGAAACGCCGGCCTTCGGTATAGACGATAAGACGGTTTTTCGGAAGGAACTCATTTGCTATCTGTACGGCGGCATTGAGATAACCGCCCAGGTTGCCACGGAGGTCGATGATGAGGTTCTCCAAGGGGTGAGTGTTGAGTGAGGCCATGGCACTGAGAAATTCGGCATAAGTGGCATCGCCCCATGTGGTGATACGCAGATAGCCCGTGTGCTTGTCGACCATATAGCTGGCGTCAATGCTTTCTACGGGCACATTGCCCCGGGTGATATTGAAATTCAGAGGATTGTCCACTCCATGGCGGATGATTTTCAGTTTCACCTCGCTGTTGGCAGGTCCCTTCAGGTGCTTCTTGATTTCTTCTTCCGTGATGTCCTTTCCCGTAAAGGGCTGCTTGTCGACAGCCACGATACAGTCGCCCGCTTTCAGTCCGACGCGCTCGGAAGGGCCACCGTCGAGAACTTTCACGATGCGCACGGTATCGTCAAGCAGGAGGAACTGCACGCCGATGCCGGAAAAACTTCCTTTCAGCGACTGCATTTCAGCCTCTACGTTTTCAGCATTCACATAAGTGGAGTGGGGGTCGAGTTCGCGGAGAATAAGGGGAAGGGAATGCTCCACGAGGTCGGACATCGAAACGGTGTCGACATATTGGTCGTCGATGATGTGAAGGAGATCGCTGAGTTTGTTGCTCGAAGTGTTGATGAGATTCACGCGACGTCCGGCAAAATGGTTGGCATAGAAGTTTCCTACGAACATTCCCACCACCACGGCGATGGAAATGTAAATGGGCAGAAATCGTGAGGAGTTGCGTTTCATGTATGCAATCTGGTTTTTGGATGAAAGGTTCGGAAGGTACGGGGGCTGTGGGGGCTGAAGAGAGGGTGACGCCGATGGGGGAAAGAGGGGCAGGCATCAGCAGGACGTCGGGAGGTGGATGGTTTCGATACCCGCACGCTGAAGCAGGTCGATACCATCGTGCAGCCTATATTCCCGGGCATACACCACACGGCGGATACCGGCCTGAATGATGAGTTTTGCGCATTCTATGCAGGGGGAGTCGGTGACGTAGAGTGTGGCGCCATCGGAGTTGTTGCCGCTTCTGGCTATTTTGGTGATGGCGTTGGCCTCGGCATGCAGCACGTAGGGCTTGGTGATGTCGTCCTCCTCGCAGATGTTTTCAAAGCCGGAGGGAGTGCCGTTGTAGCCATCGCTGATAATCATTTTGTCCTTGACAATCAGCGCGCCCACTTGCCGGCGCTTGCAATAGGAATTCTCGGCCCAGATGGTGGCCATTCGCAAATAGCGTTTGTCGAGAGTCGTCGTGTCGTGCATAGTGGTTGGAGAGGATAAGAATGATGTGGGATGGGAATCGTCAGAAGTGGGCCGCAGGCTGTGGCCCTAACGCACTTTGTCTCACAATATAGCATGCAAAGATACTCAGATTTTTTTAAATCAAGCCGTAAAAATCGCTTTTCTTGGTTTGGCAAGGCAAAAATTCTGTGATTTGAGATATTTTGGGTGAAAAAAATAAGATTCCGATCCTCCTGCAGAAACATAATGTGTACTGAATGCGCCCTGAAAACGAAAGTGGCAGCAAGCAACCTCGCATTCAGGGCGCATTCAGTACACATTATGTATGTGTGTTCGTGTGTGTGTTCACTTTTTGGGCTGTTCCGGCAGAATGCCGTCGCGATGCAACATGGCATGGATGGTGGCATCCTTTCCCCGGAAGTCGCGATAGAGGAGGCTGGGATGACGGGTGCCACCCTTTGCGAGAACGGAGAAGCGGAACCGGCGGGCGGTGGCAGCATTGAAAATGCCGTTTTCGCGGAAATATTCAAAGGCATCGGCATCCAGCACTTCTGCCCATTTGTAGGAATAATATCCCGCAGCATATCCCCCGCTCATGATATGTCCGAACTGTGCAAGCATGGAGGTTTCGCGAGGCGGGATGTGCAGTCCGACGCGCTCCCACACTTCATGTTCGATGGCGAAGAGAGGATGCTCCGAGGCATCGGCAGAGGGTGGAGGTATGGGGGCGGAACGAGTGTAGAGCGCCATGTCGAGCATAGAGAAACTGACCTGCCTCATGCAGTCGTAGGCCGCAAGGAAATTCTGTGCCTTGCGAATGCGTGCTATCCATTCCTCGGGGAGGGGGGCGCCTGTCTGGTAATGGCGGGCGAAGGTGCGGAGAAACTCCGGCTCCAGCACATAGTTTTCCATGAATTGCGAGGGGAGCTCGACGAAGTCCCACAGCACGCTGGTGCCGGAGAGGGAGGTGTAGCGGGTGGAAGCAAATATGGCATGGAGGGCATGGCCGAACTCGTGCAGGAAGGTGCTGACCTCTGAAAGGGTGAGGAGTGCGGGATGGGCAGGAGTGGGCTTGGTAAAGTTCGTCGTTACGCTGACGAGAGGCCGCTGATGGCGGAGAGTGCCGTCAGGCTGGAGGATGATGCCGGCATCGCGATAGGTAGTCATCCAAGCTCCGCTTTGCTTGCCCTTGCGGGGGAAGAAATCCGTGTAGAGGACAGCCAGAAAACCGCCGTCGGAGTCGAGCACCTCGAAGGCTTTCACATCTTCATGATAGACGGGAATCTCTGCATTGTGATGGAAGGTGATGCCATAGAGCCGGGTGGCGAGGGCAAACACCCCATCGATGACTTGCTGAAGGGGGAAGTAGGGGCGCAACATCTCCATGTCGATGTCGTAGTCGCGCAGTTTCAGCAGATGGCTGTAGTGAGGATAGTCCCAAGGCTGCATGCTGTCGGTGGCAGTGTCGGAAGCATCGGGGTGCTGCTCTCTGAACGCCCTCACCTTATCGAGGTCAGCGTGTGCGGCTTGGCTGTAATGCCGACAGAGATTCTGAAGGAATTCCTCCACCCGCTGCTCATTGCCGGCCATGCGGTTTTCAAGGGCATAGGCTGCGTAGGACGGGTAGCCCAGAAGCTGTGCCATTTCCGTGCGGAGATTGACAATCTTTCGACATATCTCCAGGCAGTTCTGGTCGTTGTCGTGCGTGCAGCGTGTATAGGCGGCCATATACATTTGCCTGCGGAGTTTGCGGTTTTCCGAATAGCGGAGGAAGGGGAAGTAGGAAGGGGCATGGAGAGTGAACAGCCATCCTCCCTCCCTGCCATGCTCGTGAGCGGCGATGGCAGCAGCTTCAATGGATGTGTCGGGAAGGCCGGCAAGGTCGGCCTCACGGTCGATGTATAGCTCAAAGGCGTTGGTCGCCTTGATGTTGTTTTGGTGGAACTGCAGTGTCAGTGTTCCCAGTTCGGTGGTGATTTCCCGCAGCCTGTCCCGGGCAGTGCCTTCCAGTGCCGCTCCGCTTCGGAGGAAGGATTTCATCGTTCTTTCCAGGAGCATGCTGTCCTCCTCATCTTCCGGCTTTTTGGCTTCATACACGGTTTTCACACGCTTGAACAGTTGGGGATTCATGCTGATGGCATGCTCGTGCTCTGTGAGTCGGGGGGTCATTGCCTGCGCCAGTTTCTCCAACTCGTCGGAGGTTTCTGCAGAGAGGAGATTGTTCATGAGGGTGACGGAACGTCCCAGAATTTCTCCACTCTCGGCGAGGGCGACGATGGTGTTCTGGAACGATGGAGGAGCGGGATTCCCGGTGATGGCAAGAATCTCTTCGTTTTGTATGCGCATGCCTTCATGAATGGCTTCGGCGATATCGCGGGGGGTGATGTCGGGGAAGGGGATGGCATCGTGGGGGGTAGGGAAGCTATGGAGTAGGAGTGGATTCATGTGTGAGCGTGAAAAAAAGTAGAGAGGATGAATCGGGCAGGATGTGGTGGAGAGAGACATCCTTAACTGTTTGAAGGAATGATTCTTACGGGATGTATTTCAGAATTTCCTCAAACTCTTCTCCAAGATTGAGGTAGAGATATATTTCATAAAGCAGGGGTGCCCAGAAGCGGCTTTCCTCAGGATTGTTTTTTCTGTAAATTTCCATGTGTGGTCTGGCCATTTCCAGCAGTCGGTCCCGCTCTTGCGAATTTTTTTTATAGTTGGGGTCGTTGACGGACTCGGGGATATTCACCGCTTCAGCCATTCTGAAATAGCTGGCACCGATGAAGAAGTCGGCACGGGGGTGCTGGGGATTCCATTTCAGCACATTGTTTGACTGATTGATGCAGTCGCGGAATTTTCCTTGGTTATGGCTGGCGATGGCGAGGGTTTCATAGAATTGCCCGATGTTCTCGTGGGTGAGTTTGTGGCGGATGAGCGTATCCTCGTCGACTTCAGGGTTGAGCAGGCCTTCTGCTTCGATTTTATCGAGGGTAAAGCGTGTGGCACTTACGATATGGTCATACTGTGCCGTACGGATATAATAGTCATTCAGGCGGCTGAAGAAGAAGATGCTGTAGGGAAATTGCCGGTGCCCCTTGACGAGCTTAGGAAAGTAGGAAGCGGTGTCGCCACGTTCCGTCTCTGCATAGACCAGGCGTTCCATGATACTTTCGTAGGCGATGCTGTCCATCAGTGCCCATTTCGCATATCGCTCTATGGCATCGTGATGCTTGAGGTTGTAGCAGGCATTGGCATGGATGACGGCCATTCTGACGATTTTCAGCGTGTCGGTCCTATAGTGTTTCTGTGCTTTCAGCATATTGGATTCCATGAGATCTATTCCCATGCTTGCAAGCCGTTCGGCATCTTCCCATTTGCCTTTTGCCGCAAAGAATCGCGGTGCTATGAGGATGTTTCCCATATTCTTTGACACCAGGGCGGCATTTGCCTTTCTAAAACGGTATTTCGTGGCTTTTCCCTCCATGCTGTCGGCAAAGGCCTTGATGGTTTCTGCGCTGTCGGTGAGAAGAGCGTAATGGCCTATGTTGTAGAGCGCATTGAAGAATGCCGTAGTGTCGGGATTGTTCTTCAGGTAGAGTTTTTCGTTCTCCCCGTCGGCAATGAGTCGGCAGGCATCGACACCATATTGCAGTACGGTGGTATTCCACATCTCCGCTGAATCCTTGCGGATATTTTCCACGCCCTTCAGCGCATCGGCTCCTCGTTTGCCTTTCAGGGCTTCCTTGATGTTCTTGATCTGTGTCTTCATCTCACGTTGCCGTTCTTTGGCAGCCTTGTCGGCAAGTTGATCAGGAGTTGTGACAGCCAGACAGGGAGCCATGCAGCAGAGCATGATGAGGATGATGGTCAGATGTATGTGCAGTTTTTTCGTCATTTCTGTAGAGGGTGGTAGGGGGTGTTCTTCTGGCAGACCTTGTCTTGGTGGTGGCCATTTCCAATTGCCTGTTGCCAATGGCCATCGCCTGTCCCCTCCCTTGTGTCGTGTGTTTGGAAGGTCTGCGTAATTTTTTTCTATATCAATAGTGTAGAGTGGAATTTTATGGCGAAGCGCCTTTCCCCGGTGGAGTGGGAAGGCCCGTGGGTGTGGTATTCCACAATGTGCCAAATGCAGAGACGCTTTTGGGGCGTCCCTGCATTGGCTTTGGTCATGTATCTATACCCTCACCGCAAGCAGGCCGCCGTAATTGCGGCCTTGGGGCAGTAAAGGTTTAAAGGGGGGTTCTATAAATTAGTAAATTATCTTTTATTCAAGAGCTGTCTGCTTGGCTTCGCC
>CAMGOT010000063.1 GCA_946060685.1 uncultured Bacteroidales bacterium | reverse complement strand
AGAAGTGTCAGCCTAATTTATTTGGCTTGCAAAAGTTTTACCGGACAGCAATATTTGAAAAACAAAAACCTACAGCACGATAGGTAAAAAATCGCCTCAAGCTAATTTATAGAACACCCCTATAAATATTAGGGTACTACCAATTGGACGCCCTATTTGCAAATCTTGAAAGACTCATAAAAAACGCGCGTTTCGTCCTTTTCCATTTTGCTGGAGGCGAAAACGCGCGTTTTGGTCTGTTTGTTTTTTATGCCCGAAAGGCTATCAGTGCATAGCCCAAGCTGGGCGTTTCGGAAGCCCTGGATTTTTGGGGTGTTCTCTAATGTCAGGTTACGTGTGGCAAAGTTCCGCATGGCAGCCGGTGCAGCATGACGCTAAACATCAGGGTGATGCGCCTGTCGGGCCATGCCTTCTTGCCGATGATGCGAGACTATTGCATCAGCGAACGCACCGCCACTTCCAGTTGGTTGTCCTTGCCGCGGAGCACATCCTCGGGGTTGTTGTAGCACTCAATGTCGGGCTCCAGCTGCTGGTTCTCCAGATAGTGGTCGCGATTGTCGAGCGCACCCACTTGCGGAATGCCGAACACATAGCCTCCGATGCTCTCCCACCATACGGCAGTCATCGTGCCTGGAACCGGCGTACCCACAATCTTGCCGATGCCCATCTCCTTGTAGAGCCAGGGAGTGCCGTGGGCATTGGAATAGTCGTTCTGGCAAACCAGCATACAGCTGGGTTTTACCCAGCGGTCGAAGGGGTCATTGCCGATATATTTGCCACGTGGCGAATAGCGCACATAGCGAGTGCCGGAAAGCGTGATGCACACATCATTGTGCAGCCAGCCGCCACCGTTGTTGCGGATGTCGACCACCACAGCGTCGCGCTGGCGGTTCTTCTCGGAAAGGAGCGACTTGTAGAACCGGCGGAAACTGCTGGAATTCATGCCCTCTATGTGTACGTAGGCAATGCGTCCGCCCGAGATGCTGTCTACATAATGCTCGTTGCGCCGCACCCAGCGGTTGTAGAGCAGTTCCGACTGTCGGCTGCGGGAGATGGGACGCACGCTCACCTCCTTCTTCTCCCCCTTGATGGAAAGTCGGGTGGTGATGCCGGCCTTGCCTGCCAAGAGGGGGAAATAGTCGGTAGTAGGAGTGATTTCCTGCCCGTCGATGGCAGTGATGATGGTGCCGGGCTTCACCTTCTCGCACACGTCGAGCGGACCGCCGGAAAGCACCTCGGCCACCTTCAGGCCCGGTCCCCGGTATGCCTCGTCGAAGAGTACGCCCAGCGAAGCCTCCTGAAGCCTGCGGCCATTACCGCCATACCTGCATCCGGTGTGGCTCACATTCAGTTCGCCCAGCAGTTCGCTGGCCATCTCCGAAAAGTCGTAGCCATTGGCGATGTGGGGCAGATAGCGCTTGTAGGTGACGTAGAGCGAATCCCAGGGGGCTCCGTTCATGCCGGGGTCGTAGAGCTTCTCCTTCGTCTGGCGCCAGATATGCTCAAAGAGATAGGCCTGGAACTTGGCCAGCGAATCGACAGCGAAAGCCTCAAAGGGGATGTTCTTGATGCTGTTGGCAGCCAGGTCGAGCTTGTTGATGGAACCGCCCCCACCCACGAAATAGCAGTTGCTGCAGCTGGCATCGGCCTGGAGGGAATAGCCGTTGATCTTGTCCATCTTCATCACGGTGTTGCCTTCCAGGAAATCGTTCATCCACAGGGCGTTGTTTCCATTATAGGGAGCGATGAAGTAGAGTTTCGTGCCCTCCTTGTTCATCACGGCATCGCTGATGAAGTCGGAATGGCGTGTGAGGCGCATGGTGCGGTCGTCCAGATTGTCGAGCACGAACTTGAGGGGCTTCACCTCCTCCGTCTTGGTGCTGTCCTTGTCGTCCTTTTTCTTCTTCTCCTTCTCCTTGACGGTCTCGTTGTAGCGGGCCAGGTCCTCCTTGTTCATGCGGAAACATTCGTATGCCTCGGGGTCGAAAAACATGATGTAGACATCATTTTCCGCTCCCCAACTGCCATGGCTGCGATAGCCGGCACGGTCGCTGGCAAAAATCATGGCCTTGCCGCCCATCACCCATTTGGGCCGGCCGTCGGAATAGCCGCTTTGCGTGAGGTTGAACGGTTCCTTCTTGCCGTCGGCAGCAACGAGGGCAATGTCGGGATTGTTCCATCCGCCCACGTTGATGTATTCGGCCAGCAGCCACCGACTGTCGGGGCTCCAGGTGAAGTACTGGTCGCCGTCGCTATAGGAATAGGCATATTTCCCCTCCATGGCCGTATTGATTTTTCCGCTCTTCAGGTCGATGACACGCAGGGCGACACGGTCCTCCAGATAGGCCACCTTCTTGCCGTCGGGGCTGTATTGGGGCTGGAAGCTGGTGGTCACGCCGTCGGTGAGCCGCTTTTCCCTGGTGGCAGTGCAGTAGGCCATCTTCTCCTCCTTGTCGGAGGCAATCTCCGACTCGTATATGCTCCATACTCCGCCCCGCTCGCTGTCGTAGACCACGGCACGCCCGTCGGCACGGAAATCCACTGTGCGCTCGCGCTCGGGCGTGCAGGTGATTTGCTTGGTGGTCTTGTATTCCATGTCGGTCACGTAGACATCGTTGTTCATCACGAACGCCACCTCCCCACCTTTGGGCGAAACGGCCACGTTGGTAGCACCGCTATAGACCAGCGTACGCACCACCCTGTCGGGGTCGATGTCGTTGTGGATGCGCACTTCCACCTTCCGTGGCTGTCCGCCCGGACGCATCGTGAAGAGCTGTCCGTCGTAGGCAAAGGCGAGCACATTGCCGGCTCCCACACTCAGGTATCTCACGGGATTGCCCTTGAAGCGGGTGAGCTGAGTGGTCTTGCCATCGAGCGTGGCATGCCAAACGTTCATCGTGCCGTCCTGTTCGCTGAGGTAGAAATAGCCTGTGCCTTCCTGATCCCAGACGGGATTGCGGTCCTCGCCATTGAAGGTCGAGAGCTGGCGGTAGGCATTACCCTCCTTGATGCAGATGTCGCGGGTGACGCTGCTGGTGTGGTGCTTGCGCCAAGGGTCTTCGTAGCCCTTGATGTCCTCGTAAAGGATGCGGCCGTCGGCGGCAATGCTCACCTGCGCCATGGGCCATGCACAGTACAGGAACTGGCGTCCGCCCTTCACGTCGACCTCATAGAGCTTGGGGAAGGTGCCGGTGGGATAAATCATCTCGCTGGCCGTGGGCATGCCCGCACGTGAGATGAGCAGGCTGCTTGTGGAAAGCCATGCCAGAGCCTTTTCGTTGTCGGCAGAAGTGGTCACGCGATGTGCCTTGCCGCCCATGGCAGGCATCACATACACATCGAGACCTCCGTCGCGGTCGCTGCTGAAGGCAATCTGCGTGCCGTCCGGACTCCATACGGGGTAGCCGTCGTAGGCCGAATGGGTGGTAAGCTGCCTGGCATCACCTCCCTGTGCCGGCACGACGTAGAGGTCGCCCATATAGGAAAATGCAATCTGAGTGGCATCGGGCGAAATCTGCCCGCCACGCATCCACAACGGTTCTGCAGGCTGTGCCTGGATGTGCATGGCCGACAGCAGTCCTAATCCAATACAAAATAAACTTGTTTTCATCGGTATGATAAGTGAAAATGAATGAAGGGGTACAGTCTGCACCCTGTCGGGCTATTTTTTTGCATCAATCTCTTTGAGCAGTTCGTTTACGGCCGCCTCCAGCTGAAGGTCGGTGCCGCTGACCACCGTCTCCGGACGATTGAGGACGAGAATGTCAGGCTCCAGTTGTGTGTTTTCCAGATAGGAGCCGTCGGGCAACCGGTAGCCGATGACGGGAACGCCAAACACCAGCGAACTGTCCTGAAGCCGCTCCCAGTTGACGGAACTCATCGTGCCCGGAACGGGTGCTCCCACCAGTTTTCCGATACCCTGGTGCTGGTAAACCCACGGAGTGCCATGCGCATTGCTGTAGTTGCCCTCAGCCTGGAGCATGATGGTGGGATGGTTGTAGCGTCGGCTGGGCATATCGCAAGCCTCGCGGCCACGGATGACTTGCGTGAAATAGTGTTTTCCCGAGAAGAGGATTTCGATATCTTCGTGCAGGCGTCCGCCGCCGTTGTAGCGGGTGTCAATGACGATACCTTCCTTTTCGTTGTATTTTCCCAGGATGTCGCTGTAGACATTTCGGAAGGAGGCATCGTTCATCCCCTCGATATGCACATATCCCAGGCGTCCGCCCGACAGGCGCTCCACTTCGGCAGCCCTTCCCTTCACCCATCGGCTATAGAGGAGTCCCGCCTCGCTTCCGGCAGTAATGGGGAGCACCACCTCATCCCAGGAATCCGTACCCTTGGCATCGCAAAGCGAGACGAGAGTCTTCTTGCCGGCGGTGAGGTTCAGCAGGACAGCGATGTCGGTGTCGGCTGTCAGGGGCTGCCCGTTGATGGCAGTGATGCGGTCGCCCGTCTTAACCTTGCTGTTCTTGCGGTCGAAGGGTCCGCCCTCCAGCACTTCGGTGATGGCAATGCCATCGGCGGCAGGGGCGGCAAGGTCGTAGAGCAGCCCGAGGGAAGCCGTGGCATCAGGGGCATAGGGGGAGGTGTAGTATCTGCCTCCCGTGTGCGAAACGTTCAGTTCGCCCAGGATTTCCGAGAGCATCTCGCTGAAATCATAGTTGTTGGCGATATGCGGCAGAAAGCGTCGATAGTTCTCCACCATGGCAGGCCAGTCGCAGCCGTTATAGTCCGTGCGGAAGATTTTCTTCTCGATCTGCCGTGCCACATGATTGAACATGTATTCGCGTTCGGCCGCCAGGTCAAGACGCATGCGGGCATTGAAGGCAATGGGCTTGATGGCATCGCTCTTTCCGTCGATTTTCTTCATTCCCTCGCCTCCAAGGGCAAAGATGTTGCCGTCGGTGTCCATCTCGAAATGCAGGTAGCCCGTGTTCATCTTCGAGATGAGTTTCGTCTCCCGTTTGCGGAGATCCATCTTCCAGAGGTCCATCTTTCCTTCGAAAGCCGCAAAGTAATAGAGATTCTCCCCATCCTTGCTCAGGATGGCATCGCCAAGATCGGAGGAGTTGGGCGTAAGGCGCACGATACGGTCGGCAATGCCGTCGAAGTCAATCTCGATGGCTGCTTTAGGCTCCTGCTTTTCGGATTCCTTGTCGTCCGTCTTCTTGTTGCCCTTCTTCTTTGCCTTCGCGTCCTTCTTCTCCTCGTTTCCTTCCTCCTTTTTGGCATTCTTTCCCTCCAGTTCCTTGAGCAGGGCATAGTCCTCGGCCGACAGCCGGAAGCGGTCGTAGGCATCCTGGGTGAGGAAAGCCAGGAACACATCGTTCTGGCTGCCCCAGGAGGCATGGCTGCGCATGCCAAAGCGTTCGCTCTCGAAGAGTATCGCCTTGCCGTCCAGCGCCCATCTCGGACTTTCGCTCATATATCCGCTCTCCGTGATGGGATGAATGGGGCCACCCTCTGCGCTGACGATGCCCTGATCCATATAGGGGTCGCGCCGATGGGCAATGTAACTGATGACAAACCATCGGCCGTCGGGGCTCCACTGATAGTCGAAGCCACCGCTTTGGGAATACCAGGTGCTGCCATCCGTGACCTCGGTGATTTTCCTGCTGTCGAGGTCCACCACCTTCAGGCATGTGCGATTCTCGATGAAGGCCACACGTTTGCCGTCGGGACTGAACTGCGGATAAGCCCGTTCCACCTCGGCAGAAGGCAGCAGCACCTCCTCCTCTATCAGCGTGGCATTGGCAAAGTTCGGGTCGTCGTCGCGCACGATGCGAGCGATATAGAGTTGCCAGTTGCCGTCGCGCTCAGAGGCATAGACGAGCGAGCGGCCGTCGGGGGCAAAGTCCACGCAGGACTCCGCTCCTGCCGAATGGGTGACCTGCTTGGTGGTGGCATATTCCGTAGAGGTGACGAACACCTCGCCGCGGACAATGAACGCCACCTGCTTGCCGTCCCGGCTCACGGTGCTCTCCTTCGCCCCCGAACTGAAGGAGAGGTCGGCCATGTTCTCACGGTCATCGCGCGTGATGCTGAGGTTCAGCAGGGCAGGCTGTCCGCCCTGCCGCTGGATGTAGATTTCGCCGTTCCAGGTGTAGCACAGTGTGCCCTCGCGGCTGGTGCTGAGGAATCGCACGGGATGAGTGGTGAAGTGCGTCAGCGCCTCAGGCTGTGCGCCGCCCTGCTTTGCCATGCGGTAGACATTCATGCTCCCGCCGTTTCGCTCGGAGAGGAAATAGAGCGTGGAGCCGTCGGGCGATGCCGCTGGGTTGCGGTCTTCTCCGGCATGTTGCGTCAGGTTGGTATGCTTGCCCGTAGCAAAATCATAGTGCCACACATCGCGCGTGATGCTCGATGTGTGGTGTTTCCGCCATTCGTCCTCATAGCCCTTCTTGTCCTGGTAGTAGAACCCGGAGCCGTCGGGGAGGAATGCCATCATCTCGGCAGGAGTGGCCAGCACTTGCTGCGTGCGCGACCCTTCTGCCTTCACGCGATAAAGCTCGGGAAGGGTAGGGGAGGGGAACATGGCACTTTGTGCAGGGTCCTGAATGGCAGCGCCAAAGTACACCCATTCCCCATCGGGCGAGAAAGCCTGCGGTATTTCCGCTGCACTGTTGAAGGTGAGGCGTTTGGCCGACCCGCCTGCAGCAGGCATGGTGAACACATCGAAGTTGCCGTTTCGGTCGCTGGCGAAGGCTATGGTCTTGCCGTCAGCACTCCATATGGGCGAGCACTCGTAGGAAGTCTGCGAGGTGAGTTGCTGTGCAGCACCGCCTTGCGTGCTTGCCACGTAGATGTCGCCTTTATAGCAGAATGCCACCTGCTGTCCGTCGGGACTGATTTGCACGTCGCGCAGCCACAGCGGGCGTTGCGGGTCGGAAGGAGTGGCTGATGCCGCAAGATACAGGGCGGCACTGGCAGCGGTAACAAAGAATCTTCTCATAGAAAGGGGGGGGAGAGTGAAAAATGAGTGTTTGGTGGAGTGTCCTGCCCAAAGCTGTGCCCGTAGGCAGGACGCTCCTATATATATAATATTATAGGTATAAAGGTTGGGGCATCTTATAAGGTAATTGGAATTCCGCGGAAGTCAGAAATCATCGAAGAGATGCCCCTGTCCCGTCAGTTCGTCCATCAGGTCCTCTTCAGAACGTGCAGGCCGTACGGTGTTGGGAAGCGTCTCCCCATCCGCCGTTTCCTCGTTTCCAGCATCCGGTGTTTCAGGTTCCTCTTCCGTTGCCTTCGCCACCTCCTCCACCTGGTCGACCTCGAAATTGGTGGCTCGCTTTCCCCTTGCGGCAAAGCCCTTGACCTCCACAAACTCCGCAGCCTCCACCTCTAGGGGAGTCCGGCTGGCATCGTTTCCTCCGAAGATGAAGCGCAGTGTAGGATTTCTGCTGCCGGTGAGCAGCATGAGCGAATTGTTGGTTCCCACGAAGTTGCGGTTGGCAGCATCCTTGTTCAGACTTGCAGGCTCGAAGCAGAAGCGCTTGATATTGACGGGGAATCCGACGGCTATTTTGGGCTGGCGAATGACGGCGGTGTACACCTTTTCCGGGTCGAGCTTTTCGACGCGAATGATTCCTGTGGCAGGATAATGGTTGTTGGGGTCGAAACTGGAGGTGAAGAATTCGCCGTTTTCCATGATGACGAGCACGAGGTCGCCGGTATGAAATTCTCCCAGGAGTTTTCCACGCCCGTCGTAGTTGAGGCGTTGCACGTCATAGTCGAACCACACCTTCCGGCCTCCCAGCGTGCTTCCGCCATGCGTCTTGAGATTGATGCGGTGGATGTCGAGGCGGGTGAGGATCAGTCCCTTTGTGCCGCGGCTTCGCAGCGGCACTTCGGCAAAATCCTTGTCGAAGGTCAGTTTGCGGAGCCTGGGGTTCGGCTTTAGCATCACCTTTACCACCTCAGCCTCCCCGTTCGGGTTGGCGCTGAAATAGGAAATGCGGCTTCCCGCGGCCCCCGTGGTCAGGTCGTACTCCTTGTCGCGCATATTGCTGGTGACGTTGAAGCGCTTGATGTAGTACGGTCCGCTCTTTCCGTCGCGGTAGACAACGTTGTAGACCGTGCGCTGGTCGTTCTTCTTGAATACGGCGATGTGTATCACCTCCGCTTTCCGCTTCTCCGCCTTGGAGCGTTCCGTCTCGCCGATGAACACCTTGTCGGCCACACGCACAATCTTGAACGTACCGTCGCGATAGAAGATGATGATATCGTCGATGCTGGAACAGTTCTCCACAAACTCATCCTTCTTGAGTCCGGTGCCCATGAAGCCTTCATTGCGGTTGATGTAGAGCTTCTCGTTGGCCTCGATGACTTTTGTGGCCTCGATGGTGTCGAACGATCGGATTTCCGTGAGGCGCGGATATTGCTCGGCATAACGTCCGCGGATGAGTTTGAACCAGTCGATGGTGACGCGCACCATGTGCTTCAGATCGTCCTCGATTTGTGCCAGTTCGTCCTTGATTTTCCGGATATTCTCGTCGGCCTTCTCCTTGTTGAACTTCAGGATGCGCGCCATCTTGATGTCGAGCAGGCGCAGGAGGTCGTCGCGGTTGACCTCGCGCACGAAATCCTTGATGAAGGGTTGCAGGCGGCGGTCGATGTGCGAGAGTGCCGCCTCCATGTCGGGGGCATTCTCGAAAGCCTTGTCCTTATAGATGCGTTCTTCGATGAATATGCGTTCTAAGGAGGCAAACATGAGGCTCTCCAGCAGTTCGCCCTTTCGGATTTCCAGTTCCTTCTGCAGGAGCCGCATCGTATTGTCCACGCTGTATCTCAGCACATCGCTGACGGTGACGAAGCGTGGAGTCTTGTCCTCAATGACGCAGCAGTTGGGCGAGATGCTCACTTCGCAGTCCGTGAAGGCATAGAGCGCGTCGATGGTCTTGTCGCAGGAGACACCCGGTGCCAGGTGTACCAGAATCTCCACCTTTTCCGCCGTATAGTCCTCCACCTTCCGCACTTTGATTTTTCCCTTTTCGGAAGCCTTGACAATCGATTCGTTGAGCGTCCCCACCGTCTTTCCGAACGGAATCTCGGTGATGGCAAGCGTCTTGGTGTCGCGCTTCTCGATTTTGGCCCTCACCTTCACGCTTCCTCCGCGCATGCCGTCGTTGTATTTCGACACGTCGATGAGTCCGCCCGTCTGGAAGTCAGGATAAAGGTTGAAGTCCTCGCCTTTCAGATAGGCGATGGCAGCATCGCAGATTTCTCCAAAGTTGTGCGGCAGGATTTTCGCGCTGAGTCCTACGGCAATGCCCTCGGCACCCTGTGCTAGCAGCAGGGGGAATTTTGCCGGCAGTGCCACAGGCTCCTTGTTGCGCCCGTCGTACGACAGTTTCCATTCCGTGGTCTTGGGGTTGAACAGCACGTCGAGGGCAAATTTCGTCAGTCGGCCCTCGATGTATCGTGGTGCGGCAGCCTCGTCGCCCGTCAGGATGTTTCCCCATGAGCCTTGGCAGTCGATCAGCAGGTTCTGGCGTCCCATCTGCGTCAGGGCATCCACGATGGAAGCATCGCCGTGCGGATGGAACTTCATGGTCTCTCCCGCAATGTTCGCCACCTTGTTGTAGCGCCCGTCGTCCATACGCTTCATGGTGTGGAGAATCCTGCGCTGCACAGGCTTCAGGCCATCGCCCATGTGGGGGACGGCACGCTCCAGGATGACGTAGGAAGCATAGTCGAGAAACCAGTTTTGGTACATTCCCGTCAGTTGTAAGGTGCGGTCGGCTGAGGCATTCTCTTGCGGTGAAGGAGTGCTCTCGGTCAGTGGTGTGTCTTTGATTTCGTCGCTCATAATGAATTGTCGGGGGGGGATGGATGAAGGGGAGGTGAAGGAAAAACTCGCCGGTGGGGCCGTGTCGATGCAGAAGGGCAGCACGGCCCTGATGCCAGGAATGAAGGTACATTGCCGTTTCCTTCCACGGCAGTCAGCACATTTTCTCCTGCAAATTTAGCATTTTCTCTGCACAGGCAGCCCCTTTCTTTCCGCTTTTCTCCCCTAAATCCCCCTGTGGCAATACGTTTTGCCAATTTTTTTGCCCAAACACCTCAGCGCCAGTCCCCATTTTTCCCGTCAGGCCAGGCATTTCATGGGGGCGTATGCCCCTTCACCGAAACGTTTGGGAAGCGCAATCGTTTGTCATACCGCTGCCCTACTTTTGCAGCGCAATTCAAAATTTCATCAAGTTTATGCCAAGAAAAATGTATTTCCATGTATGTTCTGCCATCCTGGCGATGGCCTGAAGCGCATCAGCGGAATCAATGTGCAGTACGACCAGGGCGAGGCGCGCTTCGGACAGATCCGTGGCACCTCTGCCGATTTGACCAGTGTCAGCATCAACGGCAACCGTCTGCCGTCGGCTGAGGGCGACACTCGCAATGTGCAGCTCGACCTCATTCCTGCCGATATGGTGCAGACCATCGAAGTGAGCAAGGTGGTCACCTCCGATATGGACGGCGATGCCATAGGCGAGGCCACCAATCTCCTCAACCAGCCTCTGCGCTACTACCAGGGTACCTCCGACCGCACCATGCAGGCTGAATACTATGGCGTACGCCTGAATGCGGGTGTGAAGGTGACGCTTTAATCTGCCACCGGCATGGCCTTACCCACAGTCCTGGTATATTCCTGAATTCCGATGAAAATGAAAAAGATCCAACACGATGGATTGGCGAGACCCTCGGTCAGGCGCAGGAGGATTGGGTGATTGTCGTGGGACATCATCCTGTGTATGCCGATACAGGCAAGGACACTTCCGAGCGCGAGGATATGCAGCACCTCTTCCTTCCGCTCCTTCGCAAGCATGGCAATGTGGATGTCTGTGCCTGCGGACATGTCCACAGCTTCCAGCATATCCGTTGTCAGGATGATGGCACAGGCACCGACTTCGTGGTCAACTCTGCCGCCTCCCTGTCGCGTCCGAAGGTCATGCGCATTGACGGCACCGTGTTCACCGGCACTCTGTCGGGATTCTCCGTGATAGAGGCCGACAAGACTACGTTTGCCTGGCATTTCATCGATGCCAGGGGAAAGGTCATCCACACGTTTGAACGGAAGAAGTAGGGGGAGTGAACCGTCGTTTTCCTTGTGAAGGAGTCGGGAGCGTTGCCGATGCCAGTCCACTTAGTCGCCGATAAGGTTAATAACCTTAGAGCTGCAAGGTTATTAACCTTAAGGCTGCAAGGTTATTAACCTTATTGGCAATTAAGTAGTAATGCTTATTCCTTTCTATTGGCATGTTCATAGTTTTCCTGGCTCAAACATGTCAGACTTTCTGCACTTCAATCTTCCAGTCGCTGATGGTTCGTTGCTCTGAGTTAAAGTTTATGCCGACTTTTACTACGGGTAAATCGGAAAGAGAAAATTTGGAAGCATAGTCCCGAAGGTTTGTCTGCTTCATGGCGACATCTGCGCTCTTGTCCATTTTCAGTTCAAAAGGATAAAGGATGGTTGATGTGCGCATCACTGCATCTACATGCCCTCGTGGAGTATGCACTTCTACATCAACATATCTGCCCATGAGTGAGAAGATGATGCAGAGCATCTGCTGGTAGTGACCCTCGGAGTTGGCATTGTTGCAGTAGGGTACAGTGAGCAGGTAGGCCTGCAGGAGACGCAGCATCTTATTGAGGTCGTCGTTGTAGAGCGCAGCGAACATCTCTCCTACCATGGCAGGAGCAGAAGAATAATCTGTGGCTCCCATCATGCATCTTGATGCTCTGGAAAGTCGGCAGATTTCAACAGGTTTCGGGTCAACACAGAAGTATTCCTCGGCTCCATCCATTTTATCAACTATGCGCTTGCGAATCTTTTCGCACAGTTTTCCAGTGAATATCCACGTTCGTTAACTCAACTTTCGCTGGGTTCAAAGAGATTGTGTTTCAGAAGTAACGGCACACCCAGGGCAACACCCTGGACTTTTACAACCAAATTGAACTTGCGAAAGTTGAATGAAGGGGTGTTCTATAAATTAGCTTGGCTTCGCCTTGAAAAAAAAGATTATATACTAATTTATAGAACATCCCTGAAGGTATTTTCAGCACCCTTCACCATCGGCAACATTCACAAATTCAAAATGCGATGGAAAGAGCACCGGCAAAAGGATAGGCCAAATAAAAAAAGAGAGAGAAACCATAAAGGGCTTCTCTCTCTTGCGCTTCAGGATGGGCTTGAACCAACGACCCCCTGATTAACAGTCAGGTGCTC
>CAMGOT010000062.1 GCA_946060685.1 uncultured Bacteroidales bacterium | reverse complement strand
GTGGTGAACATCGGTCTGGCTTCTACTCCTACCACAGAACTTGCCGTGAAGATGGAGAGTGCATGCGGTGGTATTATCGTGACTGCCAGCCACAACCCCCGTCAGTGGAACGCGCTGAAGTTCCTCAATGAGAAGGGAGAGTTCCTTCCTCCTTCAGAGGCAGCAGAAGTAGTGCGTCGTGCCAACTCTGACGACTTTGAGTTTGTCGATGTCGACAATCTGGGATGCTACACGAAGAATTTCACCTTCGACCAGCGTCATGTGGAACTTGTGAAGTACCTTGAGCTGGTGGATGTCGATGCCATTCGCCGTGCCCACTTCACGGTAGCCCTCGATGCAGTGAACTCCGTGGGAGGTGTCATCGTTCCCAAATTGCTCGGACAGCTCG
Source organism: uncultured Bacteroidales bacterium (assembly GCA_946060685.1). GTDB lineage: Bacteria > Bacteroidota > Bacteroidia > Bacteroidales > Bacteroidaceae > Alloprevotella. The sequence continues at coordinate 11,842 of CAMGOT010000062.1, read as the reverse complement.
GTGTGACGCAGGTGACTCTGCTGAACTGCGAGCCCACCGGCGACTTTGCCCATAATCCCGAGCCGCTGAAGGAGAATCTGAATGAGATTCGCAACCTGATGCGTAAGGGACGTCATGACGTAGGCTTCGTGGTTGACCCCGATGTCGACCGTCTGGCATTGGTTTGCGAGGATGGCACGATGTTCGGCGAGGAGAACACGCTGGTGGCCGTGGCCGATTATGTGCTGCAGCACACTCCGGGCAACACCGTGAGCAATTTGAGTTCCACACGCGGTCTGCGCGATGTGACCGAGAAGTATGGCTGCAACTATTGCCCCGCTGCTGTGGGTGAGGTAAATGTAGTGACGAAGATGCGCGAGACGGGTGCCGTCATCGGTGGTGAGGGCAACGGTGGAGTCATCTATCCTACGGCCCACAATGGTCGCGATGCTCTCGTGGGTATCGCCCTTATCCTGACCTATCTTGCCAAGACGGGCATGAAGGCTTCCGAACTCCGCGACAGTCTGCCGCAGTACTACATCTCCAAGAACCGCATCGACCTCGATCCCAAGACCGATATCTTCTCGTTGCTCAACAAGGTGAAGGATATCTACAAGGACGAGCAGGTGACGGATATCGACGGTGTGAAGATCGACTTCCCCGACAAGTGGGTACACCTTCGCAAGTCAAACACCGAGCCCATCATCCGCGTATATTCCGAGGCACACACCAAGGAGGAGGCCGATGCTCTGGCACAGCAGATTGTGGATATGGTCTACCAGATGACGCAGAAATAAGCTGTTTCCCTTCAGCCTATAGGGCGATGCCCTGAACGCCAAATGCCGTATAATTCCCGGAAAACGCATTCTTGGGAGTTATACGGCATTATTTTTGTACGCACACATTCTTTACGCGGAGTGCTGTGTATATGTGTGAGAGAAGGCAGGAGAGTAGCGACTATCCGCGGGCAGCGATACACTCAATCTCCACACGCGCTCCCTTCGGCAAAGTCTTCACCGCCACAGCGGAGCGGGCAGGGAAGGGGGCAGCGAAGAACTGGGCATACACCTCATTCATTTCGGCAAAATCTGCCATGTCGGCCAGGAACACCGTAGTCTTTACGATGTCGGCAGGCGTAAATCCTGCCTCTTCCACAATGGCAAAAAGATTCTTGAGGGATTGGGTGGTGAGTTCCTTGATACCGCCTTCGGCAAAGGCACCCGTAGCAGGGTCAACAGGTAATTGTCCGCTGACGAAAAGCAGGTTTCCAGCCATTATGCCCTGGCTGTAGGGACCGATGGCTGCAGGGGCTGCAGCAGTGGCAACAGGTTTGTTCATTGTTGTTTGGAATTGATGATTAGGTGGATTGTCGTGTTTTTTTGACGACAACTGCTGTAGAAAAAATGTCAATCTTTTGATGGTGGGAATGGCTCGGACTCTTTTGTGCCGCCGGGGCAAGGAAGCAGCATGAGGTCGCCTATCCGAAAAAGAGATAGGCAATGGCAATGGCTGCCACCACTCCTGCCAAGTCGGCAAGCAGTCCTGCCGCTACGGCATGCCGTGTGCGGCGTATGCCCACACTGCCGAAATATACGGCAAGGATATAGAAAGTGGTGTCGGTGGAGCCTTGGAAGATGCAGCTCAGGCGTCCTACGAAACTGTCGGCACCATAGGTAGTCATGGCATCCACCATCATGCCGCGTGCTCCAGAACCGCTGAGTGGCTTCATGATGGCCGTGGGCAATGCTCCTACCCATTCGGCATCTGCTCCCGTAGAGGCCACGAGAGCCTGCAGCGAGCCGATGAGGAAATCCATGGCACCGCTGGCACGGAACACACCGATGGCCACCAGTATCGCTACGAGATAGGGGATGATGCGTATGGCAGTGTCGAATCCGGTCTTCGCCCCCTCGATAAAGGCCTCATAGACATTGACCTTCCTGCGCATGGCAGCGAGGACGAAGGCGATAATCACGCAGAACAGAATGACATTGGCAGCGGTGGTGCCTGCGCGCTCCATCATCACGCTGTCGAGGCGGGCAAAACCATAGACCACGCCTGCCATGAACAGCGAGACACCGCCGAGAGCAAGCATCAGTGTACGCTGGAAGAGGCGGATGCGCTGGAAGAGGGCAGTGATGATGATGCCTGCCATAGTGGAGCAAAAGGTGGCGAGGAGTATGGGGATGAAGATGTCGGTAGGGTTGGCAGCACCCTGCTGTGCCCGGTAGACCATGATGCTGACGGGTATCAAGGTCAGACCGCTGGTGTTGAGCACGAGAAACATGATCATGGAATCGGATGCCGTGTCCTTCTTGGGATTCAGTTCCTGCAGTCGCTCCATGGCTTTCAGTCCCAGCGGTGTGGCGGCATTGTCCAGTCCCAGCATGTTGGCAGAGATGTTCATGAAGATATTTCCTACCACTGGATGGCCCTTCGGTATGCCGGGGAACAGACATTTGAATATGGGTCCCAGCAAGCGTGCCAAGGCATCCACCACCCCGCCTTTTTCGCCGATTTTCATCACTCCCATCCATAGTGAGAGCACACCGGTCAGTCCAAGGGAGATTTCAAAGGCCGTGCGAGAAGTGTCGAAGGTAGAGTTGACGATGGCGGGAAACACTTCCCAATCGCCAAGAAATACTAGGCGTACCACTGCCACCACGAAGGCAATGAGGAAAAAAGCAATCCAGATATAATTCAGAACCATGGGTTATATGGGGTGTTTGGTCGTTTGGAGAGAGGCATACAAGGGGATTCGTGTACATCATTGATGCCTGCTGTTAGAGCGTCGTGCCATTGTCGTGGGGTGTCAGGATGATATGTCCTCCATTCAGGGCAATGCGGTGCTGTTCTATCAGAGCGAGGAGACAGTCGGCGATTTCCTCGCGAAGATAGGGTAGGGCATAGAATTCGGTGATGTCGTGCCGGCCACCGTCTGACAGTATGTCCAGTACCTTCCTTTCCCTCTCTTCCGCACGGTCGGCCTTCTGCACCGTCTTGGCATGGCCATGCCTCAGGCAGACATCGCAAATCCCACAGTCCGCCGTCGGCGCAGGCTCTCCAAAATAGCGCACCAGCTGTCGGCTGCGGCACTCCTCGTCGTTTTTGAAGTATGCAATCATATTCCCCAGACACTCCTTCCGGCGTTCCATCCGGAGCTCGTAGGCCTCGGGGGGAATATGGAGGTATTTACGGTCTACGCGGCGGCGTGTGAAGGTTATTGTGGGAGTGTTTTTGCGTGGAATGTAGTGAACGATGCGTTGGCGTGTCAGGGAGAGTAGAGCCTCGTAGACATCGTGCTCCGTACACCGGCAGGTTTCGGCAAGCATTTTCTCGTCGATCGTCACGTAGTCGGCAAACAATCCCGTGTACTTTCTGAGGAGCGCAAGCATCACGCCCTCATCCTGCTGGCTAAGGTGCCTTTCGCGATACAGGGCTTCGCGGGTGACGATGAAGAGCACTCGGGAGCGACAGTCGTCTCCATCGGTGTATTCCAGATAGCCCGAATACTGCAGGATATGCAGCGAGGCTTCCACCAGTTTGAGGGAGTATTTGAAGTATCTGCAGAATTTGAAGGGCTCAAAATCATAACTGACGTTTTCGCCGTCGCCCACTGCCAATTGGAAGAAACTTCCCAAGTCCTCGTATACCTCGGCAATCGCCCGCTTCCATGGAAACTCCTCCTCGCAGTGTTTCAGCATTTCCGGAATGTCGCGTTCGTTGATGAGCAGCAGGGCCTCGGACGGCTGTCCGTCTCTCCCCGCACGTCCAGCTTCCTGGAAGTATTCCTCGATGGCGTCAGGCACATCCATGTGGTATACATGCCGTACGTCAGGCTTGTCGATACCCATGCCGAAAGCATTCGTGGCCACCATCACCCTCACCCGTCCGTCAATCCACATCTGTTGCCGCTCGTTGCGGTCGGCCGCCACAAGGCCGGCATGGTAGGCAAGAGCCTTAATGCCTTGGCTCACCAGCGTGCTTGCCAGTTCTTCTGTGTGCCTGCGGTTGCGCGTATAGACGATGCAGGAGCCTTCCGTGGTGTTGAGGTGCCGCAGGAGCACATCGGTCTTGCTCTCATGGGTCTGCTGTGGTAGGGTCTCCACCTTATAGGCAAGGTTCTTGCGTATGAAGCTCATGCGGAACATCCGGCCATCGGCTTTGAAAGCCAGTTTTTCCATGATGTCGTCGGCCACTCGTGGTGTGGCGGTGGCAGTCAGTGCCAGTACGGGAACTCCTGGCAGAAGTTTGCGAAGTGCGGCAATCTCAAGATAGGACGGCCGGAAATCATAGCCCCATTGGCTGATGCAGTGTGCCTCGTCCACCGTGATCATGCTCACCCTCATGCGTGGCAGTTTCTCTATGAACAAAGGGCTTTGCAGACGTTCGGGGGAGAGATAGAGGAAACTGTAGCCCCCCAGGATGCAGTTGTCAAACTCGCGCAGGATGTCGGTTCGCGGCATTCCCGTGTGTACGCAGGTGGCTTTGATGCCTTTTCGGCGCAGTTGCGTCACTTGGTCGCGCATCAGGGAAATCAAGGGCGTGATGACCAGGCAGAGCCCTTTCAGCAGCAGTGCAGGCACCTGGAATGCAATACTCTTGCCACCACCCGTGGGCATCAGTCCCAGCGTGTCGTGGCCTTCCAGTATGCTTCCGATGATTTCGCGTTGAATGCCTCTGAATCCCTCATAGCCCCAGATTCTTTTCAACAGGCTTTCGGGGGTGTCGGGCTCTTGCTCCTCATCCTCCCTATCCTCATGCCTGCATGTTTCCGTTCCCTCACTCTTTTGCAGCACAAAGTCGTCAAGTTCAGCCCGAAGCGCAGGGTCTTCGGGAAAGGGAACGAAAGCCCCCCCGTAGTCAGAGGGCTGTAGCGGCTCTGCCGATAGGTCATCGTAGGGCATGTCCTGCTGAAGCATGAGAAAATGGGGAATAGGGAATGAGAATTTTTTGGGCAACAGGGAATCACTCGCAGGGACGTATGTCCTCAATCTGCAGTTGCACCTCTCCGCGCTTATGGCTGTTCTCCTCGATGTTGTAGCAGATGTCGAAGGCCCGGCGTGTCTTGATATAGCGTGCCTGGCTGGATTGTCCGAAGGCAATGCCGTTCATGATATTGTTCGACTTGTTGTCCACCAGTTCCAGCTTGATGTGCTCCTGTCCGCGTCCCACCACTTTCGATGTGCCGTAGTCGTACACCCTGTGGGTGCAGAAGGTGGGCCGCTCATTGCCGGGACCGAAGGGAGCAAAGCGTTTCAACTGTCGGTAGAACTCATAGTTGATGTCGCGAAAGTCGAGCACCCCTGTTACGTCGAGCATGGGCTGTGTCTGCTCATCGCTGATGTGTTCGGCCACGTATGCCTCAAATCTTCGGGCAAATTCGGCCACATGCTCCACCTTGATGCTCAGTCCTGCTGCATACGTGTGTCCGCCGAAATTCTCCAGGATGTCCGCACAACTTTGTATGGCCTTGTAGATGTCGAATCCGTTGACACTGCGTGCCGATCCCGTGGCAATACCTTCGCAGCGTGTCAGCACCACTGCCGGACGATAGTATTGCTCCGTCAGGCGCGAAGCCACGATACCGATGACTCCCTTGTGCCATTCCTCATTGTAAATCACGATAGCCCGGCGATTCTCCAGTCCCTCCATCTGTCTCACCTGCTCCGTAGCCTGCTCCGTCATCTGGCGGTCCAGGTCTTTTCGTGCTTCGTTGTAGAGGTTGATGTGCGAGGCAATGTCCAATGCCGTGGCATAGTCTTGTTCTACGAGAATCTTCACCGCCTCCTTGCCGTTCTGCATGCGTCCTGACGCATTCAGCCGTGGTCCGATTTTGAAGATGATGTCGTTCATCGTCAGTTCCCGCTCGCCCAGTCCGCAGTTTTCCACAATCGCCTGCAGCCCGATGGTGGGGCAGGTGTTCAGACGCCGCAGCCCATGATAGGCCAGAATGCGGTTTTCGCCCATGATAGGCACGATGTCGGAGGCAATGCTCACGGCGCAAAGGTCGAGCAGCGCGCTCAGTTGGTTGAATTCCACACCATTGCTGGCGGCAAATGCCTGCATGAACTTGAATCCCACCCCGCATCCCGAAAGATGGGTGTAGGGGTAGTGGTTGTCGCGTCGTTTGGGATTGAGGATGGCCACGGCATCCGGAAGTTGCTCGTCGGGCACATGATGGTCGCAGATGATGAAGTCGATGCCCATTTCTCGTGCATACGCCACCTCATCAACCGCCTTGATGCCGCAGTCAAGCACGATGATCAGTTTCACTCCCGTCTCGGCAGCAAAGTCAATGCCCTTGTTCGACACGCCATAGCCCTCCTCATAGCGGTCGGGGATGTAGTAGTCTATGTTTTTGTAGTATTTGCTGATGAATTTATATACCAGTGCCACAGCCGTCACTCCGTCCACATCGTAATCGCCATACACCATGATGCGCTCATTGCGGCGAATGGCATAGTTGAGGCGGTCGACGGCACGCTGCATGTCGTTCATGAGGAAAGGGTCGTGCAGTTCTGTGAGTTGCGGGCGGAAGAACCGCCGCGCTTCATTGACCGTGAAGATGCAGCGCTCACGCAGCATGCGTCCGAGCACGGGATGTATGCCCAGAGCCTCTGCCAGACGCTGTGCCTCTGCGCCTTCCTCGGCGGATAAGGGTTCGTAGTTCCACTGGTATATCATGGTGTAGGAGGGGGGAAAGTCTCGTTGATGGATGGCCGTCCTGCGACACTGCCGATTTTGGTCCGTGCAGGTCGGATGTGGCAACATTTAGGTTGCAAAGTTAGCATTTTTTTCTCATCTTTGCCGCTACTTCCGCCATTTTTCCTGCTTTAAGGTGCTTTTTGACGCATATCTGTCGGGACATGCAAGGAATATGAAGGTTTTTTTCTGCAATTTTTTGCATTGCTCAGCACTTTTCCATAACTTTGCACGGTCATTTTAAAGTATGACCCAACCCTCTTGTTTTCGACCTCATCTAACTCATTTTCGACCTCATCTAACTCATTTTCGACCTAATCTGACACTATGGCTCATTTATCGGAAAAAATCGGCTATGCCCTGGGCGATGCCGCTGCCGGTGGCATCACATGGAAGGTGATGTCCATTGCTTTCCCCCTCTTCTTTACCAACATTTTCGGACTCTCTGTAGCTGACACTGCCACGCTGATGCTGCTGGCACGTATGTTCGATGTCGTCACCGACCCTCTGATGGGAAGTCTTGCCGACCGTACCCAGTCGCGTTGGGGCACCTACCGTCCTTGGCTGATATTCGGTGCCGTTCCTCTCGGACTCATCTTTGCCCTGCTGCTCTATACACCGGAGTTCGGACCTGTCGGAAAGCGTATATGGGCTTATAGTCTCTATCTCATGATGATGGCGGTCTACACGGCTGTCAATGTCCCCTACGGGTCGCTTTTGGGTGTCATGACCGATGATGACAACGAGAAGAACCAGTTCTCGTCCTATCGTATGGTGGGCGCCTATGCCATGGGCTTCATCACCCTGCTTTCCTTCCCCTACCTTCAGAAAATGATTGGCGGCAGCGATGCCCATCAGTATGCCGTGCTGGGTGCCGTGCTGGGAGGAGTGGCGGCATTGATGACGCTGGCATGCGGACTGCTCACGAAAGAGCGGCTCAAGCCCGTGCGTGCCGAGAAATTCTCCTTCCGTCCCTTTGCCGACCTTTTCCGCAACGGTCCGTGGATTTATCTTACTCTCATCGGTATCTGCAGCAATTTCTTCAACGGTTTCCGCTATGCCGTGGCAGGCTATATGCTCACCTATTGCCTGGGAGGCGAGGTGAATGTCAGCGGACTCATCATCAACTACACCGTGTTCATGACGTTTGGCGAGGTGACCTGCATGATTTTCGGTGGCCTCTCTCCGAAATTCACGGAATGGGTGGGGTCGAAGAAGAAGGCCTTTGCATGGGCTGCCATCATCTGCATAGCCACTTCCGTACTCTTCTTCTTCATCCCTATGGAGCCGGCTTACATCTGGGTGATGGTGGGCATCGTCATCCTCACCTCTGTGGGTATCGGCCTTTATTCCCCCTTGCTGTGGTCGATGTATGCCGATGTGGCAGACTATGCCACGGAGAAGAACGGCACCTCTTCCACGGGCCTCATCTTCTCCTCGGGCACGATGTCGCAGAAGTTCGGCTCGGCCATCTCCGGTGCGCTCGTGGCCCTTCTGCTGGGTCTTTCAGGCTTTATCTCCGGCACGAATGCTGATGGAGAGACTGTAGTGACCATTGCCCCTGAGGATATGGATTCCGTGAAGAACATGATATGGATGCTCTTCTCCATCTTCCCTGCCATCATTGCAGCGCTCATGCTCCTGCTGGTGAAGAAATATCCCATCAGCAAGTAAATTGGACTATATTTTCATTAATCATATAAGTAGAACATGTCAAACCCAACCGTACATATACCCATGCCGTGGCAGGATCGCCCCGTGGGTTGCCATGAAGTGATATGGCGTCATGAGGGAAATCCCATCATCGACCGCTATTCCATTCCTTCCAGCAACAGCATCTTCAACAGTGCCGTAGTGCGCTATGGCGATGGCTTTGCAGGAGTGTTCCGCTGCGACAACCGTCGCGTGCAGATGAATATCTTTGCCGGATTCTCAAAGGACGGCATACACTGGGACATCAATCACGAGCCCATACAGTTCTGCTGTGGCAATACCGACAGCATAGAGAGTACCTATAAGTACGACCCCCGCGTCACGTGGATTGAGGACCGCTATTGGATCACCTGGTGCAACGGCTACAAGGGGCAGCCTACTATCGGTATTGGCTACACCTTCGATTTCCAGACCTTCTATCAGTGTGAGAATGCCTTCCTCCCCTTCAATCGCAACGGTGTGCTGTTCCCCGAGAAGATCAATGGCCTCTATGCCATGCTCAGTCGTCCGTCCGATAGCGGACACACTCCCTTTGGCGATATCTTCATCAGTTATTCCCCTGACATGAAGTTCTGGGGGCAGCACCGTCTCGTCATGCGTCCCACGCCGTTTGAGGACAGTGCCTGGCAATGCCTCAAGATAGGAGCAGGTCCCATTCCTGTCAAGACTGATGAGGGATGGCTGCTCTTCTATCATGGTGTCATCGGCACGTGCAACGGCTATCGCTATTCCATGGGTGCTGCCTTGCTCGACCTTGAGCATCCTGACAAGGTGATATATCGTTCCATGGAGTATCTTCTTGCCCCTGCCACGCTCTATGAACTGACGGGCGATGTTCCCGGAGTCGTGTTCCCCTGTGCGGCAATGACCGAAGGCGACCGCTGTACGATTTATTATGGAGCGGCAGATACGCATGTGGCCATGGCGCATTGCCACATCAGCGAGGTCATAGCATGGCTGAAGAAGCAGTAAGTTGTCGGCTGTGATAAAAAAACTTCAAGGCTGGGTTCCCTGTTGTGGGGGAACTCAGCCTTGATTTTGTTTGAAACGGACAAAGGTGGAGCGTGTGCTGCAAAGGTCATCCACGGAGGCTATGGACTACATGGCTTACGGTTCTGTGCGTGCTGTGGATGGCTTCAGTCATAGCCACGCGCTCATCTCCTCGTTTTCAGAGAAGATATACTTACTTCGTCGATGCAGTATATCTTCTCCTGGCAAGTAAGTATATCTTCTCTGAAATTTCAGTAGTACTGCCCCTTTTTGCGGCATCGTCATTCTGGGGGGATTCGATGCCCCCCCAAAGGGGGCTCATAGCCCTACACTGAACGTCAAGAGAAGACCGCGGGGAACGGTCAGTGCAAGGTTATCGCCACGACCGTCGGTGTAGCCCTGTGAGAAACTGAACTCGTTGAGGACATTTCCGAAATCGTAGACGTTGTACGACTGGGCAGTGAGGGTCATGTTGTGGCCTGCAGCACGCCAGTTCAGACGGGCATGAAGGTCGATGTGGAAAATGGCACTCTCCCGACAACCGAAATTCCCATTGGTGGGATTGATGCCTCGTGAGGATACAGGCAGCACGGTCATGTCGCGATGGCTGGCAGAGCTGTAGTCCGTATTCATGTAGCCATGGTAGAACTGTATGGGTTGTCCGTCCGTCCAGCTTGCTGTGCCGCCGATGGAAAAATGTCGTGTGGCATTCCAGGAAAGGACAATGCGGGCGATGTAGGCACGGTCCTGGTCGGTGCGTCCCATACCCTGCGATGGTGTCGACAGGTCATCCAGTACCATCAGCGTATTCGGATTGGCCGTACTCTCCGACAGACTCCCTACGTTGTTTGCCAACGGACCGTTGCCCATCGGGGCCACCGTTGCACCAATCATCGAATGCCAGGAAAGACTGAAGTATACCTTCTTGCCATGGTAGGCATATTGCGTGAGTTGCGTCAGATAGTATGGTCCGCTCTTCAGGATGCCGTTGCCCATAAGTTCCGAAGGCAGGTAGCCCACTTCGTAGTTGTGAGTCCCCGGCGTGGGGAAGAAGAGAGGAATCTCTCCGGCTTCGGCTTTCCAAAGGTCAGCCTGCTCGGGAGTCAGGGCGGCGGTAGCCCATGTGCCGTTGGCCGAAGCCCCGCCCTTGTATTGTGTATGCCAAGTGTGGTAATATCGGCGCAGCATCTGATGGAGCAGGATTTCATGGCGTCCGAAACGCGCCCGGATGGGAATGCTCAGTTCCACATACGAAGGTTGCCACAGGCGTGAGGCATACTGATGGTACTTTCCGCCCGTAGTGTTGAGGAGGGTGGGGTAGGCGGCCTGTTGTGGATTTCGCGTATCGCCTGCAGAGGCCGCATATATCTTTCCGTTCTGATAGCGCGTGCTCATGTAGCGGAGTGTCTCGATGTCGTAGGTCAGGCGGCTGTGGGCCAGTTGCAGGTTGATGTCAAGCCATCGCCAGGGGCGAGCCTCAAGACCGACGGCAGCCTCCAGATTGGGCGTGACTTTCGAGTTGTCGCGCAGCAGCATGCCGTCCAGACTCATGCCGAGTGTTCCCTTTAGCGTCAGCCATGAGTTGCAATGGTGGCGGGCATTCAGGGTGAGTGTGTTTTCCAGCAGAGCGCCGGCAAAAGCCTCGCTCGTCCAGTAGTAGCGGTAGAGAGCTGTAGGGGCATCATCGCCGATGAACTGCACATAGAGCAGGTTGGACCATGACTGCTGTGCCGGACGCGCTATGATGAGGGAGTTCCAGCAGTCGGCATCAAATGTCAGCCAGCGGTTGATGCGCCGGCTCCCTGTCAGTGCCCACGACAGTTCATGCGTACTGCCGTCGGGCATCCATGGCTCCAGTCCCTCGCCGTCCTGGTCTGCCAGATTGCGTGCAAAGCCAATGTCGTCATGCTGCAGGCGCGTTATGCCCCACGTCAGTCCTGTGGTCAGGAAGCCCTGCCGGCGGTTTCTGCCGGCATAGAGGGTCAGGGCCGTGGTGAGTGAATGCGGCTGTTCGTTCTCATTGAGTCCGAACTCGGAAAATCCGTCGGCTTTTCCTGTCACTGCTGCAAAATATCCCGTGCGGTCAAAACCGTTGAGAGCGGGCAACTGCCCGTCGAGTTGCAGGCGGAAATAGGGGGCATCGTAGAGCGGATGCCGGTCGGGCTGTCCGTTTGCGTCGAAGCGCACCAGGCGGCGGCTGCCGATGTTGAGCAGCAGATGCTGGCGGTAGTCTCCGGCATTCGTTGCCACATCCACTGTGCCTGCTGCACGGATATGCTGCCGGGCATGTTCCGTGACGGGGGTATAGAGTCCTTCCACTCCAGTACCGTGGAAAATGTGTACGATGCCTTCGGTGGTGGGGTTGATGCCGCCAATATTGCCGAAGTTGCCCGTCAGGCTGGCATAGTTGGCTTGCACGGTGTCTAAGGTGAAGGCAAGCGCTGCACGCTGAGGG
>CAMGOT010000061.1 GCA_946060685.1 uncultured Bacteroidales bacterium | reverse complement strand
CTTTTAATGGCAAAGAATACAATGAGCAAAGAAATACAATTCCTTTTATATAGCCTTCCCGATGATGAGGGCAAGGTGCAGGTGGTCATCAAAGACGAAACCCTTTGGTGTACCCAAAAGGCGATGGCGCAACTCTTTGGAGTGGGTGTGCCTGCCATCAGCAAGCATTTGAAGAAGATATTTGAAGAAGGAGAACTGACGAAGAATGTGGTTGTTTCCAAAATGGAAATAACTACTCAACATGGTACGATGGAAGGTAAAACACAATCGAAAGAGGTGGAGTTTCCTTCAACTCTTGGCGGTAGAAATTATATAACCCACAAAAAATATCCCTACAATGAAAAATCACATCATTCCCTTCGCCCTGCTGACAGTTCTGGCAGCATGCGGCCAAAAAGACAACAGCCAGAAGACTACTGAAGAGCATCAAATCGCCATGACCCTGGATATCAACAATTTCAAATGGACGCGGCAACCAGCGAGCTGCACCATCAAGAACGACACGATAGAAGTCGTGACAAAGCCTGGCACAGACCTATGGCAACGCACCTACTATCATTTCCGCAACGACAACGCCCCCGTGTTTCAAATGGAGACGGCGGAGAGATTCTTCAGCTTCGTGGTCAAGACCGACTTTACGGAAAGCCACCACCGTTTTGACCAATGCGGCATCGTGATGTACCTTGACAGCGAAAACTGGCTGAAAGGCAGCGTGGAATACGAGAACGGGGAGTTTCAGCATCTGGGAAGCGTGGTCACCAACAACGGTTACTCCGACTGGGCTACTACTGCCATACCTGCCCAGGTGAAGACAATGTGGTACCGGCTCTCGCGCCGGGATGACGACTATTGCATAGAATGCTCGCTGAATGGAAAAGACTTCACGCAGATGCGCGTCTGCCACATGCAGCAAGGCGGCGGGAAAATACGCTTCGGCATCTATGCCTGCTCCCCCGAAGAGTCGTCGTTCAAGGCCGTCTTCACCGACATGAAACTGACAGAATGTGCCTGGAAGGCTCACGATGGACAGCAACCGGACTAAAAAGGCACGCCTGCATGGTGCCCTGTGGTAACAAAAAAAAGCCTCTGTCACCAAGACTTCGCAATAAAGCCTACACCCCAACAAACGTGAAAACACACCCCATTCGAAGGTGGAAAAAAGGGGATACTCAGATGGCGAAAGATCTTCTTTTTGAAGATTTTCTTTGTCAAGTCTGAAATAAACATGTACATTTGCATCCGGTATCGCCCACAGCAGTCCGCGAGAACACGGACGATGGGAAAAGCACATACCGGATGTACTATTCACACAAACGATTCACAAAACAAACTGAGAGAAAACATGGAAACATTCAAGGACGTTATATCAGGCGACCAGCTTGTTCTGGTCGATTTCTTCGCTACATGGTGCCAGCCATGCAAGATGATGCACCCCATCCTGACGCAGGTGAAGGAAGTGCTGGGCGAGAGCATACGCATCATCAAGGTGGATGTGGACCAGCATAGTGCCACAGCAAGCCTATACAGGGTGCAGTCGGTGCCCACGCTGATGCTGTTCAGGCAGGGGGAAGTGCTCTGGCGCACAAGTGGAGCGATGCAGAAGTCGGAATTGCTGGCTACGATCGACCCCTTTCTGAAACCATGAGAGCACACAAAAACTCATTCACAACCAAATTGAACTCCTGCGAAACTTGAGCAAGATGATTACCATAGCACAACTGACAGAGACCGTCCGCGAGGCTTCAGGCCTGATGGTTGCCGACGGTTTTGAGATTGCCCCAAAGGGAGGCTGCGAGAATATCGTGACCTCATCGGACGTGGCCGTGCAGAACTTCCTGTGCGACAGACTTTCACGACTGATGCCTGGGGCGGGATTCCTGTGCGAGGAAAACGACATCCACGACACCCGGCATGAAGATACCTGGATCATCGACCCCATCGACGGTACGGCCAACTATAGTCGCGGCATCGACCAATGTGCCGTGTGCGTGGGGTTGAAGCATGGCGAAGAGATGCTGATGGGTGCAGTCTACATTCCCCGTACCGACGAGATGTTTCATGCCGTGAAAGGCCAGGGGGCTTATCTCAACGGCAAGCGAATACACGTGTCGAGCCGACCGTTCAGCAACGCCGTTCTGTGTACCGCCTTGCCCGTCTACCACAAGGAGCATGCCAAGGTGTGTGCGGAGATTATCCTTGAGGCGTTCGGCAAATGCAACGACATACGCCGCTTCGGAGCCTGCGCGCCCGAACTCTGCTATCTGGCGGCGGGAAGGTGCGAACTCTATTTCGAATATCTGCTCAGCCCATGGGATTATGCCGCCGCCTCGCTGATCGTGGAAGAGGCCGGAGGCATCGTATCATCGGCCGACGGAAGCCCGCTTTGCCTCACAGGCCCCAAAGGAGTGGTTGCCGCAAATTCCCCGTCGAACTATCGGCAGCTGCTGGATATCGTGGCAAAAAAGCTCTGCGGGGGGCAGTAAGGACAGAGAATCCACCCAAAACATCCGGATGGGGCTATGAGCTTTTGCCCCTATCGTCCCTTCAGCCGGCAATTATTGAACCCACCCACAGGAGGCAACCAAAGTCAACATCCCTCAACCATGACACGCTTTCTTCATCTTCTTCTTGCCTTCTTCCTGCTGGCCCTACCCAAGGTGGCGGCTGAGGACTTCATGCGTCTGAGCAATCTGCCGGCCATCTACATCAATACTTTCGACCATTGTCCCATCACGAGCAAGACGGACTATGTGTTTGCCACGATGCACTATGTGGACGAGAACGACAACCTGACCACCTACGACTCCCTGCAAATTCGCGGGCGCGGCAATTCCACCTGGGGACTTCCCAAAAAGCCCTTCCGCATCAAATTCCACAAAAAGGAGAAATTCCTGGGCCAGGGCTATGCAAAGGCCAAAAGCTGGACGCTGCTGGCCAATGCGGGCGACAAGAGCCTGATGCGCAACGCCGTCACATCGCTCATGGGCGAATTTACCTCGCTGAAGTTCAATCCAGCGGCAAAGTTCGTGGACCTCGTGCTCAACGGAGAGTTTCTGGGCAACTATCAAATCAGCGACCAGGTGGAGGTCAGGCCGCATCGTGTGGACATCATGGAGCAGGACCTGCCACTCTCCGACACTTCCGACATCTCGGGAGGCTATCTGCTGGAAGTGGATGGCTTCGCCGACGGCAACTGCTTCAACACCAACCGCTATTGGCTGACCATACGCATCCACTATCCCGACGAGGACGACATCGTGGAGCGGCAGAAGGACTATATCCGGAATTATATCAACGATTTCGAGGGCGTACTGGCAGGCGACGACTATGCCGATGCGAAAAAGGGCTACCGACAATGGGTGGACAGCGCATCGCTCGCCGACTGGTACATCTGCACGGAACTTTCCGCCAATATCGACGGCTTCTGGAGTACCTATTTCTATAAGAAACAGGACGACCCCCTGCTCTACTGGGGACCGCTCTGGGACTTCGACATCGCCTACGACAACGACTACCGGAAACCGGGCACCACCGACAGGATGATGATGGAATACGGCTACGGACAGACGCGGGAATGGATGGTCAGAATGTGGAGCGACCCATGGTTTGCACGCCTCATCAACCGCCGCTATGCACAGCTGCTGGACGAGGGACTGGTGGAATATCTGCACGAAAAAATCGACAGCCTCGACAATCTGCTCCAGGCATCGCAGGAACTCAACTATGAGAAATGGGGCATCAACAGGCAGATGTACCACGAAATTGTGCTCTACTCCTCCTTCGACCAGTACGTGCAGGACCTCAAGACATTCATCACCTCCCATGCCGCCTATCTCTCCACGGCATTTGCCGGCATGCTCCCCGACAATCCTGACACTCCCGACGAACCCACACAGCCCTTCGTACCCGAGGACTACTATTACCGCCTGACGAACGCGCGGACGGGAAAGGCCATCGATGTGGAGAGCAGGAGCATCGTGCAGTATGCTACATCCGACGACCGGCCTACTCAGGAATGGCAGATCAAGGCGGTGGGCGACCGCTTCCAGCTCATCAACCGCTCCGAAGCGCTTGCGCTCAACGACCCGACGGAGGGCGATGCAGGGCCTACCACCAATGTGGGGACCACGCTCAATCTTGCCGTCCCCGACGATTTGGACCTGCGGCAGTTGTGGTCGCTGGTTCCGCAAGGCAACGGAGGATGCTACAACCTGCTCAACGCCTACACACAGCATGTGGCTAACCTTTCCGGCGGCTCCGCCGAGGACTATACGCCCATCCTGAGCTATACCAACGACGAACGCAACGGCGTGAGCCAGAACCGCCTGTGGAACATAAAGCCTACGGTCGAACTGCCGGAGGATGTCATCACAGGCATAGCCATGGCAGAACCTGAGGAATATGCCCTGGCCTACAACCCGCATTCCCATCTCCTGCATTTCGGCAGCAGCACGCCGGAGCAGCTCGACTTCACGGTTGCCGTATATGCTGCCGACGGCAGGAAAATCGCAACGTTCAATGCCGCCGAGGGCTACGACATGAATCCCGCACCTTCCGGAAACTACATCGTGGTATGGAAGGCGGGAAACAGCATCAGGAGCGTGAAATTCAAGCGTTAATGCCCGCTGGAGCCCTTTCCCCTTACCTCTTACCCCAACACCCTGACACTCTGATATGGACGTACAGACGAACGACAACGTTCTTGAAGTGGCCTCGCTGGCAGGTCATATCATCCTGGAAAACGGAGCGGAGATATCGCGCGTGGAGGATGTCATGGAGCGCATCGCAGCCACCTATGATGCCGACCCGAGCCATTTCTTCGTGCTTTCCAACGGTATCTTCACCACCCATCGAGGCTATGCCCATGTGGAGCACATCCCCTTCCACGGCACTCAGCTCGACAAGGTGGTGGAGGTGTGTGCGCTGGCCCATGATGTGGAAGACAAGCACTACACCATAGAAGAGTGTGCCGCCCTTCTTCGCCGCATCCGCCGTATGCCGGGGCATCCCGCATGGGAGCAGGTGGCGGGTTCGGCCTTTGGCTCGGGAGCTTTCTGTGCCATCTTCGGAGGCAGCGTGGCGGATTGCATCATCTCCTTCTTCTGCGGGATGGTGCTCTGGCTCTACATCGTGACGGTGGGCGCGCGATATCTGTCGAAAATCACTTCGAACATCGTGGGCGGGATGCTCGTCAGCATACTCTGCATCCTCTGCCACCACCTCGGCATCGGCCATCTGGGCAACATCATCATAGGAGCCATCATCCCCCTCATCCCCGGAGTGCCCTTCACCAATGGCATTCGCGACCTGGCCGACGAGGACTATATAGCGGGTGCCACACGCCTGATGGATGCCATGATGGTATTTCTCTGCATCGCCATGGGCGTGAGTCTTGCCTTTATGGCCGACTACGGCCTGCACGGCACGATGATCGACCTCAAGGGGATGCTCACCGATGCCTTCACGGCAGGATGGGCATTCCAACTCCTTTCGGCATTTATCGGCACGATAGCCTTTGCCATCCTCTTCGGCGTACCGCGCCGCTACTATATCGACTGCGGCATCTGCGGCACCGTGGGATGGCTGTGTTATCTGGCACTGGTACGACTGGCTGCCACCTCGACCGTCATGGCCACCTTTGTCGCCACGCTCTCCGTCCTGGCCATCTCTTATCGCTATGCCGTGAGGCGGCAATGTCCCGTCATCGTGTTCCTGGTGTGCGGCATCTTTCCCCTCGTGCCGGGAGCAGGCATTTTCTGGACCACCTATTATCTCATTTCTGACCGCCTGCCGGCAGCCCTGCAGAGTGGATTCCGCGCCATTTCCCTCACCTTTGCCATCGTGTTTGGCATCATCGTCTATACTGAACTGCGACACCGCCTCATCGACCGAAAAAGGGCAAGGCAATACCAGGCTACCAAGTAGACCTCCCTTCCACTTGACATGATATATGGGGTGTTCTACTGGTATTTATAGAACACCCCATATACAAGAGCGTACGAAGCACCATACGTCCCACACAACACCATTCCTACCATGAAAAAGATACTCATCACGGGCAGCAGCGGATTCCTGGGCAGCAGGCTAGCACTCTATTTTCGGAACTCGCACGAACTGCTCCTGCCATCACATAGCCAGCTGAACGTCTGCCACGAAAAGGCGGTCAAAGCCTATATTGAGGAGCACCGCCCGGACGTGGTGCTACATTGTGCGGCACTCAGCAACACGTGGTATTGCGAGCAGCATCCCGAAGAGTCGCACAAAGTGAATGTGCAAGCCACGGTGAGGCTGGCCAAGGCCTGCAAAATCACGGGGGCCAAACTCATTTTCATGTCGAGCGACCAGGTGTACTACGGCGTGCTGAAACCGGGCGCGCTCAAAGAGGAGGAGGCTTCCCACCCCACAGGAATCTATGGCCAGCATAAACTCGAAGCCGAACAGCGGGCTCTTCGCAATCTGCCCAATTCCGTAGGGCTCAGACTCACATGGATGTACGATTTGCCCGAAAGCCCTCTTAAACTCAACAGCAACATCCTCTTGGGACTTCAGAAAGCCTATCATGAGGGAAGTGCCATACGGGTTGCCGTAAATGATTTTCGGGGGGTGACGAACGTGTGGGAAGTGGCCGGACAGATGGAAAAAGCATTTTCCCTGCCAGGAGGCATCTACAACTTCGGCAGCACCTGTCGCCTCAACAACTTCGAACTGCATCTGATGGCAGCACGCCTGATGGGACTCGACAACGCGGAACGATGGATTCTGCCCGACGGTGAAAAGTTCTGCCATCAGCCGCGAAACCTCTGCATGGACCTCTCCTCCATCGAAAGCCATGGCATACACTTCTGCGAGAGCACAGAGGGAATCAGAATGGCCCTGGAGAGGAAGATGCAGCATCCTCTGCCATGATGAAAAATGCCCGACAATTATAGCTCTTGCAGAACTCAAGCCCCTGCCCCACCCTCTTTTCCGCTATTTGCTCCAGATTGATGGCCTACGACAGATGATATCCTGTTGTAGCCGGAATTATTTCTTTCGCCCCCAACATGGGCGAAAGAGGTTTATTCATGCCTATAAAGACCAAAAACAATGTGTTTTATTATTATTTGACGACAACAGGGACAACGGGTGACAACTTTATTTTTCATGTTGTCGTGCCTTATTATCAGAAAAAGCCGAAGCCGGCAGCCTTTCCGGCTACCGGCCCCGGCATTCAGCGTTAACCATGGGCTTGCTGTTCCAGACCTTCCAAAAGGTCGGCCACTACAAAACTGCTGCCGCCGACGAAGACCACATCCTCCGGCATCGCATCCTTCCGTGCCTGCCCATACGCCTTCGCCACGCTCCCCACAGCTCTTCCCTTCAATCCCTGAAGCGCTGCAAGGGCTTCCAGTTCTGCAGCAGGAAGGGCACGCTTCACGCTGGCCTGGCAGAAATAATACTCGGCATCGTGTGGCAGGAGCCGTAGCACGCTGCCTACATCCTTATC
Organism: uncultured Bacteroidales bacterium; assembly: GCA_946060685.1. Taxonomy (GTDB): domain Bacteria; phylum Bacteroidota; class Bacteroidia; order Bacteroidales; family Bacteroidaceae; genus Alloprevotella. Next base: position 4,799 of record CAMGOT010000061.1, on the reverse strand, counting down.
GCCCGCCATGCCAAACACTATCCTCAGCACGGGAGGATCGCAATGCTCTTCGGCCGCTTCCCGACGCCGCTCTTCCATCAACATCTCCAACTGGCGCGCGATATACTGCATGCCACCCACGTTATGCCCCGTATCGCAAACGGTGAAGGGCGTGTGGTGAAGGATTTCCCAGCGGCCGCGCAGTCCCGTCAGTCGGCACACGGCGGCAAAGCCCTCGCGAATATCGTCGTCGGAAAAGCGGAGCCCTTGCCCACGCAGACATTGAAGGGCGGCAAGGATGGTGCGCGCGTTGTGTTCCTGGCAGAGGCCGCCCAGGCAGCCGTAGAACTGGCCGAAACTTTGCGTGTGGTACATGAGTCCTCCACCCGGAGCAGGTTCCCACGATTCCAGTTCATCCTGATCTTCTGCCCATACTACAGGAGCCTGCACCTTCTGCGCCCGCTGCTGGAACACGGGACGGGTCTCAGCAGTGGTCTCCCCGACAACAACAGGAACTCCCGGCTTGATGATACCCGCCTTCTCGCCTGCAATGGCGGCAAGCGTATGCCCCAGAAACTGCTGATGGTCAAAAGAGATATTGGTGATGACGCTCAGGCAGGGATGGACGATGTTCGTGCAGTCGATGCGGCCGCCCAGTCCTACCTCCACCACGGCGATGTCGATGTGCGAATCGGCAAAGTACTTGAAGGCAAGGGCGGTGGTCAGTTCAAAGAACGAGGGGTGGAGCGGCTCGAAAAATCCGCGCTCCTCCTCCACGAATTTCACCACATAGTCCTCGGGAATCATCGTGCCGTTGATGCGTATGCGCTCACGGAAGTCCACAAGATGAGGGGAGGTGAAAAGTCCCACCTTGTATCCTGCGCTCTGCAGCACGGCGGCAATGGTGTGGGAGCAGGAGCCCTTACCATTGGTGCCGGCGATATGTATGGTGGTGAAGCGGCGGTGGGGGTGCATGAAATGCTCGTCGAGGGCGAGCGTAGTGGACAGTCCTTCCTTGTAGGCTCCTGCCCCGAGATGCTGGAAGAGGGGGGCAGCATGATATAGATAGTTGATGGTCTCCTGATAGTTCATAATTAAAAAATTTTAAACCTTAACTCCCTGCCTTCGGCATGTCAACCTTAACCTTGACTTCTTGTCCAAAATTAACCTTAACTTATTTTGAACGCGAATTGCCATGAATTAACGTGAATTATCGTAAAATTTATTTCCCTTAATTTACGGATAAATCTCAGAAATTCGCATTCAATCCTATGTTTTAAGATGGTCAAGGTCAAAGTTAAGGTCAAGGTTCAACTTCCTCCGTGGTAATAGAAAGTCGTTCGGCACCTTCCGGGGCAGAAAGGCGGAAAGTGGTGCCTCCAGCCTTGCCGTCGAGCAGCAAGTCGCAGATGGGGTCCTCGATATATTCCTGTATGGTGCGTTTCAAAGCCCGTGCGCCATATTGCGCATCGTAGCCTTTCCTGGCGATGAATTCCAGCACCTGCTGCGGGATGTCGAGACGATAGCCCGCAGTTTCCATACGACGGGAAAGCAGGCTCGTCTCGATACGGGCGATGGCAAGCACACTCTCGCGCGAGAGAGGATCGAACATGATGATGTCGTCGAGACGATTGAGGAACTCTGGGGCAAACTGCCGCTGCAAGGCCTTGCGAACGATACCCTCCGCCACCTCGGGGCGTATGTCCTGCTGCGATACCCCGAAGCCCACTCCAGCACCGAAGTCCTTGAGTTGCCGGCTGCCGGAATTGGAAGTGAGGATAATGATGGTGTTGCGAAAATCTACCGTCACTCCGTTGCCGTCCGTCAGGCGACCCTCGTCCATCACTTGCAGAAGCACGTTGAACACATCGGGATGGGCTTTCTCTATTTCATCAAGAAGCACGATGGAATAAGGGTGGCGGCGCACCTTCTCCGTGAGTTGTCCGCCTTCTTCATAGCCCACATATCCCGGAGGCGCTCCCACCAGTCGGCTCACGGAGTACTTCTCGCCGTATTCACTCATGTCGATACGTATCAGGGCATCCGCACGCCCGAAGAGATGGGTGGCGAGAGTCTTCACGAGGTGGGTTTTACCCACACCCGTAGGACCCACAAACATGAAGGTTCCGATGGGACGGTTGGGGTCCTTCAGCCCCAGGCGATTGCGCGTGATGGCACGGCAAATGCGCGTGATGGCACGGTCCTGGGCGATAACCTTCTCGGAAAGCACCGCCTTCATGCCTTTCAGCCGCGTACTTTCGTCTTCGCGCACACGCTCGGCAGGCACACCGCTCATCATGGAAATCACACGGGCGATGTCGTCCTCGCCTACCGTCAGGCGATGGGCATCAAGTTCCTCCTCCCAGCGGCGTTTCAGTTCCTTGAGTTCTGCCTCAGCCCGCAAGAGGTCATCCTGGAGGGTGGAAGCCGTCTGGAAATCGCTCTTCTGTGCCGCAGCCTCCTTGAGGGTCTTGAGATTCTTGATGTCGCGCAGTTTGACACTAAGTTCCTCTGGCACGCAGGTGTTCTGCATGTGCATGCGGCTTCCGGCTTCATCGAGGGCATCGATGGCCTTGTCGGGCAAGGCTCTGTCCGTGATATAGCGTTCGGAGAGCACCACACACGCCTTGATGGCCTCGGGGGTGTAGGTCACGTGGTGATGATCCTCATAACGATCCTTGATGTTATGGAGAATGGCGATGGTATCTTCGGCGCTGGTGGGCTCCAGCATGAGGCGTTGGAATCTGCGGTCGAGGGCACCGTCCTTCTCGATGGTCTTTCGGAATTCGCTCACGGTCGTCGCCCCCACACATTGGATTTCTCCACGGGCAAGGGCAGGCTTGAGGATATTTGCGGCATCGAGCGAACCCGGTGCCCCTCCTGCCCCAATGATGGTGTGAATCTCGTCAATGAAGAGGATGATTTCGCGATGGCGCTTCAACTCGTCAATCAGCCTTCTAAGACGCTCTTCAAACTGTCCGCGATATTGCGTTCCTGCCACGATGGTGGCCATATCGAGTGCCACAATGCGTTTGTCGGCAATCATGTGCGGCACCTCGCCCTTGACGATGCGCTGTGCCAGGCCTTCCACCAAAGCCGACTTGCCCACTCCGGGCTCGCCTATAAGGATGGGATTGTTCTTCTTTCTCCGGGAAAGAATCTGTGCCATCCGCTCTATCTCTCCCCCACGACCGATGATGGGATCCAGCACGCCATCACGAGCGGCCTGTGTCAAATCGGTACCGAAATTGTCGATAATGGGGGTGTCGGACTTCTGCCCTCCATCCTTCTGTTCGGGAGCGAAGCGCGAATCCTTTCCCGCGCCTATACCTTCCTTTTCACCCTCTCCCTCGGCTTTCTTTCCCGGCACTCCAAAGGGGAGAGAAATGGAAGTGCTCGAATCGGCATCCTGCGTCCTGCCCGTGAGTTTTTCATAATTAATACCCTGGCTCAGGAGTGCCTTGCTGGCGGCATTCGTGGTGTCGCGTAAAGTGGCACGCAGGAAGTGGAGCTCGGTCACCTCGGCATCATGGTTCAGGCGTGCTTCCAGATGCGTGAGGAAAAGAATGCGCTGGGTTTCGGCATCAGTCACAAAGCGCTCCGTGCCGTCGACGATTTTCTCGCCTTCGCCAGGCTCGACCGCCTTCAGCAGGTCGGATCGGAGCGCTTCGATGTCGGCATGCAATTGCTGGATGCAAAGGCGTGCCTCGCTCGTCTCGTCGTTCAGGATGGCGAGGAGGAGGATGGCAGGGGAAAGCCTTCGAGTGCGAAGGGTGGAAGCCATTTCCAGGCCTCGACGAATGAGATGTTCTATTTTGGGAGGGTGATTCTGTGCCATTAATCTATATAATATAAAATATATGTGTGATATAAAGCATGTGCCAGCCCGTACTTCCACACCATGAAGCGGAAAGGGGAGAGAAGGGGCGGGAGAGAATGGAGATAAGCTGCCAGCACGTTTTTGTGTCCGAAAAACAAGGGGAATAGGGAATGAATGCCTTGCAGCAACCTATAAAACCTCCTGGCGAGGAGGAGGATGGCAGTGAAAGTATAGCAAATAACATGCCATGTCCCCACTGCCCCAGATTGCTGCAGCAAAGGTAACAAAAGTCTGAAACAAATATGACAAAAAGGATGAAAAACGGCATGAAAACAAAAAAATAAGCCACGAAAACTTGCTGCACCAGTCAAATTGTCGTAATTTTGCAGCCGCTGACACACAAAACGCCATATATTGAAAAAGGGGTGTCAGCTGCCGGAAATCATCCGGCAACCACACAACAACATTCATTTCATTTATCCACCAATCCCAACTTATTCACAAGTATGATGAATCAGTATGAGACCGTCTTCATCCTTACTCCCGTTTTGTCTGATGTTCAGATGAAGGAGACGGTTGAAAAATTCAAGAGCCTCCTCACCGCCAATGGTGCAGAGATCGTCAATGAGGAGAACTGGGGTCTTAAGAAGATGGCTTATCCCATCGAGAAGAAGAGCACGGGCTTCTATTGCCTGCTCGAATTCAAGGCTGAACCTACCGTTGTAGACACCCTCGAAATCGGCTATCGTCGCGACGAGCGCGTCATCCGTTTCATTACCGTTAAACTCGACAAATTCGCAGCACAGTACGCTGAGAAGCGTCGCAACAAGAACAAGGAGGCATAAATCATGGCACAGTCTGAAATCCGCTATCTGACCGCTCCCGCGATCGACACCAAGAAGAAGAAGTACTGCCGCTTCAAGAAGAGCGGTATCAAGTATATCGACTACAAGGATCCTGAGTTCCTCAAGAAGTTCCTCAACGAGCAGGGCAAGATTCT
>CAMGOT010000060.1 GCA_946060685.1 uncultured Bacteroidales bacterium | reverse complement strand
AGCGAGCTTGAATGGCCGAGGCGCGAAGGAGCAAGGCGAAGCCAAGCAGACACCCTTTGAAAAAAGATGATATACTAATTTATAGAACACCCCTTAAACCAAAAGTGACATTTCTTCGGAAAGGGATGTATCTTCCAGCCACATCACTGCTCGAAGTAGGTGTGCATGCTTCCCTGTGCTGCCGGCAGGAGATTCACGCCATACCAGCACATCTGCAGCAGGGCAAAGGTCAGGATGAGCCAGATGCAGGAAGCCCGCGGGCTGGAATCGCGCTTCAGCCGGAGATGGATATACACCAGCGCAGCACACCATGTGGCGGCGGCCCATGTTTCCTTGGGATCCCAGTTCCAGAAACTTCCCCAAGCCTGCTTGGCCCAAATACAGCCGGAGAGCATTCCGAGGGTGAGAAACAGCAGGCCGATGCCCACCAGACGGTCGGCCGAGGGCAAGTATTTTCCACTACCTTGCCATAATCCTGCCACTGCCATCAGGGCGGAACAGCCAAAGATACTGTAGGAGAACATATAGACCGTCACGTGGGGCACGAACCAGAGGCTCTGGAGGGCGGGCATCAGCGAATGGTCATGTATCTCCGGGCGGAAGATATTGATAAGAATGAACACCGAGGCCACCATCAGCGAGATGCCGAGAATCCAGCGATAGCGCCACTGTCGATACACCATCCATCCTGAAAGCATCATGAAGAGGCTGTACCAAAGGCGAGTCTCTCCCATCGTACGCAGTGGCGGGCGGCCCAACGAATGCCATAGGCCGATGATGAAGGCACTGTACACCACAATGCCTGCCACAGTGAGCCATTGTGCCAGGACTGCCTGACGGGGATGACGACCGGCATCAAAGGCGGAGCATACGGCTCCCGACAGCCACAATGCGATGGCTGCCAAGGCGAAACAGGGGAATATATTCCAGGATACCATGTCAGGAGGATGTTCTATATGGAGGAGAGTGGTCGGGTGGTCAGGCGAAGTACGAGAAGCACCATGCCAAGTCCAAGCATCACGATACCGGCCAGCGTGACGTGCTTCCACGGTTCGCGCACAATCTGCAGCACGGCATATTCCACCCTTTCGCCCGAAGCGTCATGGCGCTGGTCGTAACTGTTCAGATAGAGGTCCTCATCCCATTGCATGGCATAGGGATGATTGACGGCGATGACGGTGGTGGTCGTGCTGTCGATACTTATCGTTGCGGCATACTGCACCACGCTGCCATCCTTCTCGTTGTGCTCCACGCTGAAGTCCGTGAGGTGCAACCCATATCCTAAAGGTACCACGCTGCCATCGCGCAGGAACATGGTGCGACATTCGGCCTCCCGTCCTACGATGGCCCGGCCTTCCATTCGGTCGGTACTCCCTACCATTCCTCCCGCCAGTGCTGTCCACAGTCCGGCATGAACCATCAGAAAAGGAAGGTCGCGCCGCCACTGCTGCTTTCTGAGGCGGTGGATGACGATGAGGGCAAGGTGGGCAAGCAGGAGAAACATGAGAATGCCGAACCCCCATGCAGACGGGAAGAACTGGAAACCCAATGCTTTCCACAGGCTTCCTTCAGTGGCCCACTGTGGAGGGACAAGACCGCCCACCACACACCATGCCACGACAATCCCCAGCAGCCAGTACGAAACTGTCAGGCTACGCATCCGGCGCACGAGGTTTCGGCTTCCGTATTCGCTTTCCACCACCCATAGCAGGAGAAGGAAGGCGATGAGCAGGCCCACATTGAGAGGAAAGGAGAAAAGGGAGGGCATATTATATATGGGATGTTCTATAAATTAGTTTTTTATTCATTTAGAAAGTGTTATTATGCTTGGCCACTTTTCAGCCTCTCGCTTGTATCTTCCTATCCTTCAAACACTTACATAGCCCGCTATGTGCGCGTTTAAAGGATAGGAATCTACTGTGCGATAGGAAAGAAAATTGTCTCAAGCTAATTTATAGAACATCCCATATATATATGTATGTATATTATGGTGGGTTCCATCAATTGGCAACGCCCAGGAAATCTGCCTATTGCTTTCCTGTCAGGATTTTCCGTATCTCCGACAGTTTGTTCAGACATTCGATGGGGGTCAGGTTGTTGAGGTCGAGGCCGAGAATCTCATCGCGTATCTGCGAGAGTATGGGGTCGTCAAGCTGGAAGAAGCTCATTTGCGTTCCGCCTCCGGCGGAGGGGTTTCCCGGTACCGAAGTGTCAGAACGCTTCACTTCCGTCTGCTTCTCTGCCTCCAGCTGGTGCAGCACTTCTTCTGCCCTTTTCACGATAGGCATAGGCATACCGGCCAGCCGTGCCACATGAATACCGAACGAATGCTCCGAACCTCCAGGCATAAGTTTGCGCAAGAAAACCACTCTGCCATCTTTTTCCAGCACGGAGACATTGAAATTCTTGATGCGCGGATAGAGCCGCTCCATCTCGTTCAGTTCATGATAGTGGGTGGCAAAAAGTGTGCGGGCATGGGCCTTCGGGTTCTCATGCAGATGTTCCACGATGCTCCAGGCGATGGAGATACCATCATAGGTCGAGGTTCCGCGCCCCAATTCATCGAAGAGCACGAGCGAACGCTCTGTGATGTTGTTCATGATGTTCGCGGCCTCCGTCATCTCGACCATAAAGGTCGATTCTCCCACAGAAATATTGTCGCTGGCTCCCACACGGGTGAAGATTTTGTCCACCGCTCCTATGCGTGCCGACTCTGCCGGAACGAAGCTTCCCATCTGTGCCATCAAGGCAATGAGTGCAGTCTGGCGGAGCAGCGCCGACTTTCCCGCCATATTCGGTCCGGTGACGATGATAATCTGCTGTCGCCGGGTGTCCAATCTCACATCGTTCGGCACGTAGTTTTCCCCGGCAGGGAGCATGGTCTCTATCACAGGATGCCTGCCGGCACGTATGTCAATCACATCGCTTTCGTCCACCATGGGGCGGGTATATTTTCCTTCGCGTGCCACGGTGGAAAGGGCAAAATAGCAGTCGAGGTCGGCCAGCAGGCGGGCATTCTGCTGAAGCTGGCGCATGCAGGAGGCGGCAGCATCCACCAGACTGGCAAACAGGCGCGACTCCAACATCAGGATTTTCTCTTCGGCACTCATGATCTTCTCTTCATATTCCTTCAGTTCCTGCGTGATGTAGCGCTCGGCATTGACCAGTGTCTGCTTGCGTATCCATTCCTTTGGCACGGCATTGCGATAAGTGTTCCGCACTTCCATGTAATATCCGAACACGCTGTTGTAGCCTATCTTCAGGCTGGCAATTCCCGTCCGCTCCACCTCGCGCTGCTGGATGTGCAGCAGATAGTCCTTGCCGGAGCGTTGTATCTCGCGATATTCGTCCAGTTCCGCATTCACTCCTTGTGCGATGACTCCACCCTTCGACACCATCATCGGAGGATTGGGCAGCAATTCGCGCTCTATGCGTTGCCGCAGTTCGGTGCAGTTGTCCAGACGCTCGCCAATCTGGCGTATGCTCTGTTGTTCTGCCGTGCAGCAGGCATTCTTCAGGACGACCACGGTCTCCAATGCCAGGCGCAACTGTTCCATCTCCCGGGGAGTGATGCGCCCCGTCGACACTTTCGACACCACGCGCTCCATATCTCCCACCTTCCCCAATTCCATCTCGCAAAGCTCGCGAAATTCCGGATGGCGGAAGAAATGCTCCACGCTGTCGAGCCTTTGGTTGATTTCCGCCACATTCCTCAGGGGAAACAATATCCAGTTGTGCAACTGCCGTGCTCCCATTGGCGTGCGTGTGCGGTCCAGCACGTGCAGCAGCGAAGCCCCTTCCTCGCCATTCCCCGTACTGATGAGTTCAAGGTTGCGTGTGGTGAACTTGTCGAGTCTGACAAACCGTTCTTCTTCAATACGCCTCAACGCGGTGATATGGGCAGTCTGTGTGTGCTGCGTGATGTCCAAGTAAGCCAGTATGGCTCCGGCAGCAGCCACAGCACTGTTCAGGTGGTGGATGCCGAAACCTTTAAGGTTCTTCACGTCAAACTGACGCTTCAGCCGGTCGCGTGCGGTGGTCTCTACAAAAGCCCAGTCTTCCATCTCAAAGATGAAGAGTTTGGCATTGAAGAATTGCATGAAGCGTGCTTTCTGTCCGCTTTCCACCAGGACTTCTTTTGGGGCAAAACCCGTCAGGAGTTTGTCGATATATCCCACATCGCCCTCGGCAGTCAGAAATTCTCCTGTAGAGATGTCTAAAAAAGCGATGCCTACGGATGCCGGACCGAAATACACCGCAGCAAGGAAATTGTTCTCGCGGCTGCTGAGTACATTGTCGCCCAGTGCCACGCCAGGTGTCACCAGTTCCGTGATGCCGCGTTTCACGAGTTTCTTCGTCAGTTTCGGGTCTTCCAGCTGGTCGCAGATAGCCACGCGATAGCCCGAGCGGATGAGGCGCGGCAGGTAAGTCTCCAAAGCATGGTAGGGAAAGCCTGCCATGGCGATGTCCTTCACTGTCCCCTTTTGGTTGCGGTGCGTCAGGGTAATGCCAAGCACGCGCGATGCCGTCACGGCATCTTCGTTGTAGGTTTCATAGAAGTCACCGCAACGAAACAGCAGCACGGCATCAGGATGCTGTGCTTTCATGTCGCAGAACTGCTTCATCATTGGGGTGAGTTCTTCTTTTGCCATAATCTGTGGTCTTTATGGTGTACATGTGGAGGGGCAGTACCGCCACACGCTCTATTCCGGATGATTTGAAAGTGGATGAAAAGATGGTGCTTTGCATTTGAATGCCTGCCTAAGTGCAAATTTACAAACTCCTGCATTTTCTCAAGCCTATTATCCCTGATTTTTTCTAAAAGAAGGCCTAAAACATCCAATTTCTGCATTTCTCCTCCCCTCAATACTCTCAAAAAGAGCTTTTCCGATTGTTGGGTCACAACGAAAGGAAGGAAAGGAAGGAAAGGAAGAAAAGGAAGGAAATTGTCCGAAGCTTCCCACGGAATGCGGGGCTGCGGAAAAAAGGGGCAACAAATGTCCCCCCCCAAAAAATGGAAGAGAAATATTCCAGGCAACACCTTTGAATGCAACGCCCTGACATTTGCTTCCTCTTCTTACAACGTCGGGCAGCAGGAACGTCGGGATGAAACGACTGCCGGGAACCGTGGGACAAAAAAATGGAATGCTCTCGTCTCCCGACGAAAACATTCCCTCACAGAACTTATATAGAGATGAAAAAACTATCCGAAAATCTGCAAGAAAAAGACCTTGACGGTCTGTTTCTGTTTTATTGATGTTGCAAAGTTATCACATTTTAACTTTTCCACCAAATTTTGCGCGAGAAAATCACAAAAAAACCACAAAAAAAAATGTTTTTTCCGCTTTTTGCTCTCAGAGCTGCCCCTTTCTGTCGGGATTTATGCGTATACCCTCGTCTGACAGTCTGATTTTGTGTTCCTTGTACAAAGTGCCGACGGCCCGCTTGAAGGTTTTCTTGGAAACCCCGAAACGCTCCTTGATTGCTTCCGGCGTTGAGGCATCGGAAAAAGGCAGGAAGCCTCCGGCACCGGTCAGTTCGTCATAGAGCTGCGAGGCAAAATCACGGAAACGTCCTTTCCCGATACGCTGCAGGGCAATGTCCAGACGTCCGTCCTCACGCCATTTCACCACCGTAGCGCGCAGTCTGTGGCCCGTACGGGGCTCCTCGCCGATGAGCTCTTCATTATAGACCAGTCCGGCATAGCGGTTGTCGACGATCACCTTCAGCCCCATCGCCGTGCGTTGCCACACCAGGATGTCCACTTCCTTACCACGATAGTAATCACGCCGTGGTGCCGGCAGAAGATACCGCTCAACCTTTGCCGTACCCACTATGCGGTGCGTCTCCTCATCTATATATATATACACGATGTAGGAACGTCCCTGCTCCATTTTCATTTTCTGCTCACGGAACGGCACGAAGAGATCCTTCATGACGCCCCAATTCAGAAAGGCTCCATAATTGTTCACCCAACTGACCTGCAGGAAAGCGAAGTCGCCGACGGTGGCGAGAGGTGTCTCCTTCGTTGCCACCAAGCGCTCCTGCTGGTCGAGATAGACGAACACCTCGACCTCATCGCCGGGACGCATGGACTCCTCCACATAGTTCTTGGGCATGAGAATCCCTCCCAGCTGACCGCCGTCGAGATATGCCCCATGCTCCGTGAAACGCTGTATGGTGAGTGTATTGTAATTTCCTAATTTTATCATACAAGGGGTGTTCTATAAAATTGATTAAATGTTGTGGTCTTCTTCGGAAACCGCGGGTTCCAGTATCTTTCCGTCGACGATATGTATGCAGCGGTCGGTGAGCGCTGCCAGCTCATTGTCGTGCGTGACGATGACGAAGGTCTGCCCGAAACGGTCGCGAAGGTCGAAGAAAAGTTGATGCAGCTCAGCCTTGTTATGACTGTCGAGCGAGCCGGACGGTTCGTCGGCAAAAACCACGTCGGGCTCATTCATCAATGCCCGTGCCACCGCCACCCGTTGCTTTTCTCCGCCCGACAGTTGTGCAGGCTTATGGTCGGCACGGTCGGCCAGTCGCATAAATTCCAGAAGTTCCATGGCCCGTTCGCGCGATGCCCGCTGCTTGCGGCCGGCAATCATGGCAGGAATCATCACATTCTCCATTGCGGTGAACTCCGGCAACAACTGGTGGAACTGGAACACGAAGCCCAGATGCTGGTTGCGGAAGCGCGCTATCTCCTTGGCGGAGAGTGTGCTGACATCCGTCCCTGCAATGCGGAGAGTGCCGGCATCCGGCCGATAGAGCGTGCCCATCACCTGCAGCAAGGTGGTCTTGCCCGCTCCAGAAGGTCCGACGATGCTCACCACCTCGCCGCGCGAGATGTGGAGGTCAATGCCTTTCAGCACTTCCAGCGTGCCAAAAGACTTGTGTATGTTGTTGGTTTGTATCATGTGTCATAAAGTGGATTCTACAAGTGATCATAAACACTTTCAACCTGTACGACAGAACGAAATGCCTGTCAGGCAGAGCGAAATGCCAGTCCAGGCGGGCACCCTGGGCACATTGGCAACGGGCCGTCTATTTCTGTTCGATGGCTATTCCGCCACGGAGTTCTGCCGAGACGGTACCCGTGCCCACACGTGCAGGTACGATGACCATCACGCTGCGGGCCGAGAAATGCCGCTCCAGCTGTTCCGGCACATGGTTGTGATAGTTGTGCCGCCAGGGAGTGCCCTTCTGTGCAAGGATGACGACGATGAGGTGGTCGCTGCGCATACGGTTGGCAATGCTGGCAAAATCATGCCAGGCGTTATATTCCACATATTCTGCCTCCACGGGATATTTCCCTTCCTGCCACAGCCGCTTCACGGCCTCCAGCGTGCCATAACGGCTGTAGACCGACACTCTGGCACATATCTGCTGGGCCATCACTCCCATACGATGCACCCAATGGCGGAATCCCGGGTCGTGCTGCCCACGCGGCGGTGCCACGATGTGGATGCGGCGAATGGTATAGATAGGCACTACGGAACGATAAACGATGACCTGCTGCGGCACCGCGGTGACAAGGTCTTCCGTGAAACGCCCGAAGAACATATCGGTGATTTTTTCCTTTTGGTGCAGTCCGATGAGGATATCGGTGGCCTCATGCTCACGTGCGGCATAGGAGATACCCGTCACTGGATTCACGCTCCATCTGCAATGCGTGAGCATCCTGACATTTGCGGCAGCACATGTCTTTGCAGCGAAGTCCAGGTTTTTCTGTCCCTGCGCACGGCTGTCAGGGTCGTCGTCAAGGATGACGCTCACCGCCGTCAGGCTTCCACGTCCGGGCGTTCGGAGCATCATGGCCGCCTGCGCCAACGGAACCACATTCTTGGGATTGCGCAGAGCAAGCATGATATTGTCGCGAGAGTCATCGTGGGGCGACGACACTTCCGCCTCGCCCGACAAGGCTATGGAACGTGCCGCACGGTCGGTGGCCACGGAGGAGATGATACATGATGCCAGAATGAGAAACATGGCAGCATTGAGCACTTCATCGCCCAGCAGTCGAGTGCCGTCGGGCAGGATAATCTCATAGCCTACAAGCACGATGGCCAGCGTGGCAGCAGCTCGTGCACTGCTCAGGCCAAACATCAGCCTCCGCTCCGAAGCCGACATCCTGAAAATCTTCTGGCAGAGCCATGCCCCAAGCCATTTCCCGCCAGTACCGCAGAATATCATCACCAAGGCCACGGTGAGCACACTCACGTCGGCAAAGGCCGTGACACTGATCAGCATCCCCACTCCTATCAGGAAATAGGGGATGAACAGCGCATTGCCCACAAATTCCAGATGATTCATCAGCGGGCCGCCGGGCGGAATCTCGCGATTGAGCACCAGCCCCACGAGGAAGGCTCCGAGAATGCCCTCCATACCCACAATCTCCATCATGCCGCCTCCCAGAAACACCAAACTCATGACAAAGATGTACTGCAACACGCTGTCGCCATACCTGCGGAAGAACATGCGGGCGATGAGGGGGAACATGACGACGATGAGCACCGAAAGTCCTGCCACCTTCATCAAAAGGAGCAGCAGCCCGAACCATCCGTGGCTGCTCTCCTTGTACAGACCGCCCACTACGGCAAGCAGGAAGAGCGTGAGCGTCACCGCCACAATCGTTCCGCCCACGGCAATGTTCACCGCCCTGTGCTTGGAGATTCCAAGACGCATCACGGTGGGATAGGTGATGAGGGTGTGGGAGGCATACATAGCGGCCATGAGCACGGCGGCGGGGAGGATGTAGCCCAGCACCCAGCCGTTCATGGCAAGCCCCAGAAACATGGGGATGCCGAATGATATCAGACCATAGGCCAATGCCTTGACGCGCTGCTTCTTCACATCCTGAAGGTTCATCTCCAGCGCGGCGAGAAACATGATATAGAGCAGCCCGACCTTTCCGAAAATCTCGAAGGAACTGTCGCGCTCCAGCAGATGGAACCCATGCGGCCCAATGACAATACCCGCCGTTATCATGCCGATAATGGAGGGTATGCGCAGCCTTTCGAGGAGCATCGGGGCAAAGAGTATCACACTCAGCACGACGAAGAAAATCCACGTAGGGTCGGTGATGGGCAAGGGGAAATGAAACATTGGTGTGTTGTTTCGGTCGATATTTTGGTGCAAAGGAACAAAAAAAGTTTGAAACATTCCCTACATCTGCCTTGAAAGTTATACTTTTGCACCCAAAACCCACTGGCTCTCACTAATATATCCGTCTTAAAGAGCCGCTCCTCTTCTCTGCGGGCTGTGGCCGTGAAAGGCTTCTGCCCCGATTTTTCATGCCAACCACACCACACATACCAACCAACACACATACGTACAAACTATGAATATTGCTATTGTTGGCGCCAGCGGCGCCGTAGGCCAGGAATTTCTCCGCGTGTTGGCCGAGCGCAATTTCCCTATCGACGAGCTTCGTCTGTTTGGCTCCAGTCGCTCTGCGGGCAGCGTCTATTCATTCCGTGGCCGCGACTATACCGTGCGAGAACTGGTTCATGGCACCGACGATTTCCGCGACATCGACATTGCCTTCACCTCTGCCGGCGGTGGCACTGCCCGCGACTATGCTGATGACATCACCCGCTATGGAGCCGTGATGATCGACAACTCCAGTGCTTTCCGCATGGACGATGAAGTGCCTCTCGTGGTGCCGGAGTGCAATGCTGCCGATGCCTTGAACCGCCCGAAAGGCATCATCGCCAACCCGAACTGCACGACTATCATGATGGTAGTGGCACTCCAGGCGTTGGAAAACATTTCCCACATACGCCGCATCCACGTGGCATCCTATCAGGCGGCATCGGGCGCCGGTGCTGCTGCCATGGCTGAACTGTATGAGCAGTATCGCCAGATTCTTGCCGGAGAGCCTGTCAAGGTGGAGAAGTTTGCCCACCAGCTGGCCTTCAACGTCATTCCCCAGATTGATGTCTTCACCGACAACGGATATACGAAGGAGGAAATGAAGATGTACAACGAGACGAAGAAAATCATGCACACCGATGCTGATGTCAGCGCCACGTGTGTGCGCGTGCCTTCGCTCCGTTGCCATAGCGAGGCTATCTGGGCAGAGACCGAGGAGCCTGTGAGCGTGGAGCAGTTCCACGAGGCTGTCAGAAACGGCGAAGGCCTGCGGCTTCAGGACAATCCTTCGAAGGGCGAATACCCCATGCCGCTTTTCCTCGAAAGCTGCGATGATGTCTATGTAGGTCGCGTACGCAAGGATTTGGCCAATCCCAACGGTATCACATTCTGGATTGTCAGCGACCAGATCAAGAAAGGCGCTGCGCTCAATGCCGTGCAGATTGCCGAATGGCTCATCAAGAACGACCCGAAATTGGCGAAATAACACAAAGCACACCTGCTGCGGAGGAGCGCACACCCATCATGCCGCGCCTCCGCAGCATTTGCTTTTATTGGACCTTTTAAATAGATTCGTCGAACAGCGACCTTTTTTCCCTCACTACTCCCCCCTATAATATATATATATATGTCTGCACGCCTATTATGGGTCGACGATGAGATTGACCTGCTCAAAGCCCACCGCATCTTTTTGGAAAAACGCGGCTATGAGGTCAGCACAGCCTCCAATGGCCGCGATGCCATCGAACTGTGCCGAAGAGAAGCCTTCGACCTCGTTCTGCTCGACGAGAACATGCCCGGACTCTCTGGCCTGGAGACACTGGCCGGCATCAAGGACCTCCATCCCAACCTGCCAGTGGTCATGGTCACAAAGAATGAGGCGGAGGACATCATGGACCAGGCCATCGGCAGCCAGATAGCCGACTATCTGCTCAAGCCCGTCAATCCCATGCAGATTCTCCTCACGCTGAAGAAGAACATCCACCAGCGAGAAATCGTGCAGGAAATCACCACTACGGGCTACCGGCAGGAATTCGGACGCATTGCCATGATGGCCGATGAAGCGGCCGATGCCGAAGCCTGGAAGGAACTCTACCGCCGTATCGTGCGCTGGGAACTGCAACTGGAGGAGACGGACGACGAGGCACTCACAGAAATGCTGCGGCAACAGAAGGAGGAGGCCAACCTGGCTTTCGGAAAGTATATCCGCAAACACTACGAAACATGGATTGCCGACCGCGACAGCAGCCCCACCCTTTCGCCGGACATCTTCAAGCGATGTGTATTCCCGAAACTCTCTGCCGGCCGACGCGTGACGCTCCTCGTGCTCGACAATTTCCGCTATGACCAGTGGCGCATCCTCTCGCAAGAACTGGCCGAGGATTTCGACATCGAGGAAGACCTCTATTTCAGCATCCTCCCCACCTCCACACAATATGCCCGCAATGCTATCTTTGCCGGACTCATGCCTCTCGACATCATGCGGCAATATCCTGACCTTTGGGTGGAGGAAGAAGAGGATGAGGGCAAGAATCTCAACGAGGAATCGCTCATCGCCAAACAGCTGCAACGCTTCAGGCGCACAGAAACCTTCACCTACCATAAGGTGAATGATGCGCAGGGTGCCGACCGTCTGCTCGCACAATGGAGCACGCAACGGCAGCATCCGCTGAATGTCATCGTCATCAACTTTATCGACATCCTCTCGCATGCGCGTACAGAAAGCCAGATGGTGCGCGAACTGGCAAGCAACGAGGCGGCCTACCGCTCCATCACGCTCTCATGGTTCCGCCATTCCGGCATCCGCGCGCTCTTCCACAACCTGAAAGAGGCCGATACCGACATCATCATCACCACCGACCATGGCAGCATCCGCGTGGACACCCCGACCAAAGTGGTGGGCGACCGCAATGTGAACACCAATCTGCGCTATAAGCTGGGCAAGAACCTCAGCTACCCAGCCCGCGAAGTGTTTGAGATGAAGGACCCCAAACGCTTTCTGCTGCCCGCGCCGAATCTTTCCACAGCATATATCTTCGCCCTGGGTTCGCGCTTCTTTGCCTACCCGAACAACTACAACTACTACGTGCAGTACTATCGCAACACCTTCCAGCATGGCGGCATATCGATGGAGGAGATGATAATTCCGCTCGTCACGCTGCGCGCAAAACAGCGGTAAGTCCCGCTGACACATCCGGAGCATTTCCGCACGGACTACTACTGACATTTCAGAGAAGATATACTTACTTGGCCAGAGAAGATATACTTCATCGGCCAAGTAAGTATATCTTCTCTGAAAAAGGGGGGCTTCAAATCTGACTATGACTGAATTTACTTCACAGAATATTTGTTTATTTACTACTTTATTCAACTTTCGCAAGTTCAATAAGCTTGTGTTTTAAGGGCGCGCTTATGCGGGGCGTATTGGTTTATATGAACGGGCTGAAGCCGTTCATGTACAACAATACGACCAGTACAACCACGCCCCGAAACACTATCTATTTGAACTTGCGAAAGTTGAATAAATTAGCCTTGACAGATTTCGATTCTATTTTTGAGGTCAAAGTGCAAGTGAGAGAGGGAGCAATGCGGGCATTGTGACCGAGCGAACCTACACTTTGAACCAAAAAGAGAGCGAAAGATGGCAAGACGTTATACCCCACTCTGAGAATATATCTACAGTGGTAATTTTTAGAACCACCCTTAATTGAAAAACAGGCCAAAAAAAGTATGTCAACATAAATCGCCAAGTATGTCAACATAAATGGCAAAGTATGTCAACATAAATCGCCAAGTATGTTTA
>CAMGOT010000059.1 GCA_946060685.1 uncultured Bacteroidales bacterium | reverse complement strand
TACAGATTTATGAACTAAAAATGGCGAGTTAAAGAACTTGCGAAACTTGAATTATGGTATAGATGATATGGCATTAGGTATTCATGATGGTATATATTTTTATTATATATACATGGTGCGTCTCTGTAGGAAAACAGGCAGAACAGAGAGTCTGCCGATGAAAGCATCAGGAAATTTCCACGAAATTAAGTAATTATCCGTTTCCCCTACGCATATTTCCTGGAAAAAGCGGAAAAAAATCTGCAACAGCCCTCTTTTTTACTCCCTGCACAGTGTGTCCTCCCTTTTTCCTGAGACCATTAGGAAAATGTGGGCATGATGCCAGGGTGGAAGGACAAGCCGGCGCGCTTATGGATGAAACGCGTGCGTGCCAGGACAGGGGCATTGCCTGCAAGTGCTACGAGTCTGCATCGACAGTCTGGCCCGCCCTGCGCTTGAGGTATTCGACGGCAGTGTCGAGTATGGTGTCTTTGCTGCGCCGGTAGTCCTCGGACGTGATGTCCACCTTGATGTCGGGGTCTATGCCCAGTTCCGTATGCCTGCCGTACACATCAGTCATGGGGCAGGCCGAAAAGCGCACCGACCATCCGTTGGGAAGTTCGCTGCTGAAAGGCATCCCGCTCCCTCCACCCGTACGGTCGCCCATGAGCGTGACGTTCTCCAGTGCGCAGAGGAACATGACGAAGGCATTGGCAGCACTGTAGGTGCGGCGGTTGGTCAGCACTACTACCGGTTTTTGCCACCGCATGCCAGCAGCCGGCTTAATGCGTATGGGTGCAGGCGAGGAGAAATCCTGATGCCCGGGGCCCGTCTTGTGCTGCATGTAGCCCATGGTCTGGGGCTGGTTGACAAAGAGTCCTGCCAGGGTCTGTGCCGATGTGAGCATCCCGCCGCCGTTGTTGCGGACATCGACGATGAGTCCGTCGCAAGTGGCAAGATAAATCATGATTTCGTGGAGATTGCCGTCGCCGATGCCGTTTTCAAAAGTGGAGCAGCGCAGATAGCCGATGTTGTCGGCAAGTACTCGATAGCGCAGCCCCGCAGTGATGCGCACCTCGTCGGAGCCGCCCAGATAGCGGCGAAGGATGGAGTCGCTGAAATTTTCGGGGTAGGCATCGTACCACTGTGTATAATAGGCGGTGTTGGCTGGCGATGCCAGGTTGACGTGCCCGTCGCGCAGTTCGAACGTCATGCGGGAGAGCACCTGGAAGAGTGCGTCGTCGCTCATCTTCTCGTCGACTTGAGGGCTATAGCGGCTGTACACCTCGTTCCAGTCCAGACCGTAGGCACTGTCCTTGTAGTGGAAGAAGCAGTAGTGGCGGTCGATGACACTCCAGAGTGCCTCGAAGCAGTCGCGGCGTGTGTCGTCAAAACCCTCGCTGCTGATGCAAGCCGTGGGCAGCAGGGCGAGGAAGCAGAGCATAAGGGAAAGGAGGGCGTGGCGCATAGAAAAGGAAAAGGAGGGGGATGGGGAAATCAGAAAAGCAGGTGCCGCCTGAAGCCGACGACGAAGGCATTGCTCCAGGCATGACGGCGCAGATGGTTCACGTGGCTCTGGCGAACGTCGGCCTGATAGCCTGCCACGATGCGGGCCTTGCGGAGGGGGAACGTCAGCAGGGCAGAAAAGTGCAGGGAGGGCACGTTGCCCGGATAAGTGGGGCGGACGTTGCGGTCGTAGTGCCGGAGCGAGAAAATTTCATAGTACGACTGCCCATATTGTGGCGAGAACATCATGCCGGCAACTGGGGCATCGGCCTGCAGGCGCAGGGAGCAGGGGTGGGAGCGAAGGCGGAAATGATAGTCGGCCATGACGGATGCCGCTATGTCGAAAGCGGCACGTCCCTGTGCAGGATTGTTGCCGCCACGGGAGGAATAGGTGCCGCCCAGCGAGAACTCGGCCAGCGCACCGGCCTTCAGCGTCCAGTGTCGCGGAAAATGCCAGTTGTAGTGCCATCCCAGCGAGATGTCCACATTTCCATCGTAGAATTCGGCATTCTTCGAGGGGTTCTCTCCCATACTGGCCTGTACGTTCCACCGTGCGAACGATGACACCCTTCCCTTTCCCCATCGTGCCCTCCGTTCGTTCGTCATGGCAATGCTTGCCGACGGGCCGTGGTAGTCCAGCGGGGAGAGATAGCTGTCGTAGAGTGCGCTTGCCCCTATGCCGAAGAGCCATGTGCGGTCGACTGCCCGCTGCTGTGCGAAGCTTCCGGCAGAGGCGCAGAACAATAGGAGGAACAGAATGACGGGACTGCGGCTCATGAAAGGAAAATAGAGGGGATAAAGGGTGGGGGAGTGAAACATGAAGGATGGTGGGGGGAGAGGGGGAATCAGAGGCTTTCGTTGCCATAGGCATCCATGGCACGCACGATGATTTTGTCGTGCAGGCGTGCTGGCAAGGCAGGGACATAGAGGAAGCAGGTGTTTTTCAGGTGGTGTGCCAGGAGTTCCACATGTCCGTCGGCCTCCTCGCGATAGACATTGTAGACGACGGGCGTGTCCTCCTTCACCTCATTCCAGCTGATGAGCAGGCAATAGTCGTCGCGCCAGTGGATGGTCACCTGCGGTGCTTCTGGAGGCGTGTTGTCCAGCCAGGTCATCGGCGGCGTGAGAGCAGGCTGCGCGTAGAACTCGCGACAGAAATCGAGGATGCCCTTATGGTTGTCCAGCAGGAAGCGGGTGCGGAAGAAGGCCTGGCCGCCGATGCCAATCTGCCGCAGGAAGTTCATCTGCCGCATGATGCTCTCCAGCGTCCAGTTCTTTTCGTTGGGCGAAAGGAGATAGATGCCAAGTCCGGGAATCACGGGATGGCCGTGGCTCTCCTGCTGCCAGTTGGCGGCAAAGGGAAAGAAGTTTTCCCCGTCGAAATACATCATGGGGAAGAGCCAGTCCATGATGCCGTCGTGCAGCCACTGCTGGGCATCCTGCGACACAGCATCGCGGGCATTCCACCCCCGGCTCCATGCACGGGGAAGGTCGGCATATTTTCCCACAGGCGAGCAGCTGAGTTTCACCCATGGGCGCACGGCACGTACGGCATCGTGAATGGCCCGTACGGTATGGGTCACCTGGTCGCGCTTCCACTGTTCCTTCGGTGCGCCGTTGCCCCATTTGCTGTAGGCAATGTTGTCGTTGAACGACATCTCCCGCTCAGGATAGCGGATGTAGTCCAGATGTATGCCGTCGACATCATAGCGTTCCACAATTTCGCGGCAGATGGCGGCAAGATAGGGTGCTGTGCCCGGCATGCCGGGATCCATGAACCACCGGTCGCCACAGCGCTGGCAAATGCCGGGATAGCGTGTGCTGATGGCCTGCTTCCCCAGGATCTTGGCTTGCGATGTGCTGCAGATGGGATAGGTGACCACGTAGGCATGAAGTTCCATGCCTCTGCGGTGGGCCTCTTCCACGGCAAACTCCAGAGGGTCGTAGGGCGGTGCCACGCCAGGAGTGCCGGAGATGGCACCGTCCCAGGGTTCATAGTCAGAATTGTAGGTCACCGTACCGCGCACGCGGGCCTGGAACAGGATGACATTGATGCCTGCTGCCTGCAGACGATCGAAATCCTCACAGAGTTTCTTTTTCTGCAGTTCTGCCTTGTAGGCTGTCTGTGCGTACTGCCGTCCGGGCCAGTCGATGCCGCCCAGCGTGCAGTACCATACGGCACGCACCTCCCGTCCGTAGGGCGGAATCTGGAAGGGCTGCGGCCACATTTGTGCGGAGGCTGTGAGCGAGAAGAGAAGGGCGAGAAGGGAAATGAGGGTTTTCAAAGCGAAAAAAGGGGGGGTGTGGTCGACTCTGGCAGGGAGTGTATGCCAAGAAGAAGTAGGGGGGATGGAGGAGGTCTTTTTTTGGGGGGGGCAGGCAGTCCGTGTCGTAATATATAAATATTTTACAGCCACACGCATCAGAAACTGCCGGGAGAAAAGAGTGCGGGGAAGATCAGTCGTCGCTCAGCCTTTGCATGAGGTGAGCGAGGTCGGCCTGCGGTGCTCCCAGTTTTGCCGCTTTCTCCACATCGCGCCGGGCATAGCCCCTTTGGCCTAAGTCGAGATGAATTTCTGCCCGGAGCAGATAGGCATCGGCATGATTTGCATCGTTGCGTAAGGCCTCATCCAGGTCGTCGAGAGCCTCGTAGGGCTTGCCTGCGCCGCATCGCGCCATGGCACGGAGCAGGAGGAAGTGTGCGTCGGCAGGATGCCGCAGGAGCAGGTTGTCATAATCCTCCAAGGCCTGTTCGAAGAGCGAAAGCTGCAGGCAGCAGGCGGCACGGTCTTCCCGCGCCTCATCCCAGGTGGGGGCTTTCTGCACCAGGCGCGACAGCCGCTGCAAGGCATCCTTCCATTGTGAGCGTGCCATCAGAATGCGGGCAAGGTTATGCTGCACCACCCTGTTGCCAGGAGCGTCGGGGCGCAGCGCGAGTGCCCGCTCGAAATGCTCCTGTGCCAGAGCCAGGGAATCGGCGTGGAGATAGTTGAAAGCCCGGGTCAGACAGTCCACGTAGGCCAGGGAGTCCTGCTCCTGCTGCCATTGCTCGCGGGCCTTCACATCATAGTCGTCCTTGGTCTTTGCCGAGATGCGCCCTGTGTGAAGGTCGATGACGGTCTGCGCCTGTAGGGCAGGCATCTGATGCCAAAGCGGGATGAGTGTGAAAAGGAGAAATATGAAAAGTGTTCGAAACATGAGAAACGGGGGTGTGTGATGTATGGAATGAGGAGGGAGAGGGGAGTGATGGTGGAATATTCGGTGGGGGGACGACGGGGTGCTGCAGGATGATGGCAGTGTGGGGGTGCTGCATGTGTGCTATGGGAAGGGCAGCCCCATCCCCGGCATTCCGCCTTCGTCAGTCCATGTAGCCAGGCATCTCCTCAGGCTCCGTCGTATCCGGCAGGTGGCGGATGGCTTTTGCCGCAAGTTGATATTCGAAGCCGCGCGCTGCTGCAAAGCGCAGCAGTTTCGACGTGGCCTTGAATGTCGCCTGCTCATCGGTGGCATCAAATGGCATGGCGGCAGCCTTTGCTTTCAGCAGGCGGAGAAGGATCGCTTCATATTCTTCCCCGTCGATTTCGGCCAGGGCTTGTTCGATGTCCTCCCTTTCCACGCCTTTCGCCTTCAGTGCCTCGCGTATTTTCAGGCGTCCCCATCCGTTGTAAGCCAGTTTGTCGTGTACGAAAGCACGGGCATAGCGCTGCTCGTCGAGATAGTTCTCTTCCTGCAGGCGCAGCAGTAGGCGTCCGATGGCATCCTCGGCCAGTCCGCCGCTCCGCATTTTTCTGGACAGTTCCTGCCTGCAGCATTCGCGGAGGGAACATTGGCGCATGGCCCATTGCAGGGCAGTGTCTTCGGTGAAGGGTTTCATGGTTCGGCGTGTAGGAAGGGGGAAAAGGACTTTTGGGGATTTTTCTTGAGATGACAGTTCTGGTGGTCGGGAAGGTGCGGAATGTGCATCGGCTGTAGCGTGGCTCCTTCAGCGTTTCACTACACTCCTCACCACAAACCAGCAATGCTGCACGAAGGCGGTGAACTTGCCGTAGTGGTGGCACATGATGTCGTAGCGTTCGAGGAGAGAATCCTTGTGGTGCTGTCTTGAGGTGCCGCCTTCCAGGTAGTCGGCCACGATGAGGTGGGCATTCGTCAGCGGCAGTTTCAGCCGTGCCGCCTCCTTCATGATGCGGATGCACCAGTCGAAGTCGGCACTCAGGCGGTATTGCTCGAAGTCGTAGGAGAATTTCCGTGCGATGTCAATGCGTGCGAAAAAGGCCTGATGGCACACCAGCATCCCCTGCTTGAAGGAAGTCCACGACAGTCGTTCCGGCGGTGCAAGCCTGCGGTGCCGGATGAAATTTCCGTCGCGGTCCACGATGTCCGTATCGCCATAGATGACGGCTGGCAACTGCTTGCGGCTGCCCGTCTTTTCGGTCATGGCGTCCAGACGGCTCAGCACATCGGTGGAATGGAATTTGTCGCCGGCATTGAGATACAGGATGTAGTCGCCCGTGGCAAGCCGCAGGGCCTTGTTCATAGCATCGTAGATGCCCTGGTCAGGTTCGGAGCGGCAGACGATATCGTGCTGGTTGGCAGAGAGTGAGTTGCGCTGCTGGTAAAAATGGATTTGCGCCAGGGTTTCATCCTGGCTGTTGCCATCGATGATAATGTGTTCCACCGCCTTGTAGTCCTGCTGTTCCACACTTTTTATGGTGCGTCCGATAAGATGACCTGCGTTGTAGCACACGGTGGCAATCGTAAAGCGTATCATAAGGTTATAATATCAAGGATTCAGATGCTCGCCTGCCCTCCCCGGTAGATTTCCATGTATCTTCTCACCACGTTGGCGGGAGAATAGGTGTCCACGGCTTCACTGCGTGCAGCAGCGGCGAGGATGTCCCGATGCGGGTGAGTGACGATATGCTCCAGGGCATCAGCGAGTGCTGTGGCGTTGCCGGGTTCCACAAGGCAGCCGTCCACGTTCTGGCGTATCATCTGCGGTATGCCCCCCACCCGTGTAGCCACGACAGGCAGTCCGCATGCCTTTGCCTCGACGATGGTATTGGGCAGGTTTTCCATCATCGATGCTATGGTAAACACGTCGGCTGCCCGGTAGAGGTCGCGCATGAGTGTGCGCTCTGCCACATATTCGAAAGGAATCATCTCGCAGGCGAAATTCCCCGTGTGCCTTGTGGCATGCTTCCCCACCGCCACCACCACCACTTGCTGAAGCAGTTCCCTACGACGTCCTACAAGTGCATTCACGGCATCGGTAAAGATAGGGAAACCCTTGTTGGGATCGTTGATATTAAAGGAAACAAAGAGCAGGATGGTCTTTTCCTGTGGCAGCCTGAGCCGTTGCCGCAAGGCATTTCTGGCCTCGCCTCCATCGTCGGCGAGAGGCGAGAAGAAATCCGTGTCAAGAGGATTGGCGATGTCCGTCACCTCCTGTCCCTCCATGAGTGGTGAGCGTCGTACCCGCTCTGCCAGATAGCGGCTGCATGCCACGAAGGCTATAGGCCCCAGGGCATAGATGCGTTTTTTTCTGAGGAAGGTGCGGAAGGAAAGGTCGTGGGCAGAACGTCCGCAGTGTGGCAGCAACTGTGTGAGAAGATTGTGGCGCAGGCAAGGACAGTTGCCGCAACTGCGGGTCCATTCCGTACAGAGTTCCGGCAAATGGCATATTCCTGTGGCAGGCCAGATGTCATGAAGCGTCCATACGAGGCGTTTGCCCGTGGTGCTGCAACGCTTGACGAGCCGCTCTAAATCGTTCAGCCCGAGCATGGCCTGGTTCACCCAGTGCAGATGCACCACTTCTGCCCATTCAAAATCGGGAAGGTGGGTGATGTCCGTACCACATCTGCCATGGTCGATGGCAAAGACGTGGCTGTAGTCGAAGCCGTTGCTGTAAAGAGCCTCGCAGCGTTCCCACACGAAGCGCAGGCCGTTCAGCAGCGATTTCCTGCGTGAAAGCAGCTTCACTTCATGCCCGGCTCTCCGCAAAGCGTCGGCCAGGCGTCCGGCGGCTATTGAAGCTCCCCCGGTGTGGAGCGTGGTGTTGACGATGAGTATTCTCATGAGGCTGCGGAATTTGCCGCTCCATCTTCTTTGGCATACTGCCTGACGATGGGGCGTACGGATTCTATGATGTCGTAGAGTGACTGTTCGGTCTCTGCCTGCAGCATGGCGATGCGCGTCTCCCGAAAGTTGGGAATCCCCTTGAAGAGCGGTGTGGCGGCAAGGTGGCGGCGTATGTGGAGGATGCCGCGATATTCATCGATTCTCTCGATGGATTCGCGAATTTGCTCTTTCAGGACATCCAGTTTCCAGTCGGCCGACATATTGGTGTGCGTGCCGTCGAGCGTGTCGCGTATCTCGCGGAATATCCATGGTCTTCCGAAGGTGGCACGCCCCACCATGACGGCATCCACGCCATATCGCTCAAAAGCTGCCTTGGCCTGCTCGCCGTTCGTGATGTCGCCGTTTCCGATGATGGGGATGCGCATTCTCGGATTGCGCTTCACCTCACCGATGAGGGTCCAGTCTGCTTCGCCGGTATACATCTGGCTGCGTGTGCGGCCATGGATAGTCAGTGCCTCTGCCCCGGCATCCTGTATGCGTTCTGCCAGGTCGACGATGAAGGGTATGCGTCGGCCGTCGTCGGTGGCATCGAGATACAGTCCGGGAACATCCCATCCCAATCGTGTCTTCACCGTGACGGGCACCCGGCCGCCCACTCTGCGCACCACCCGGCTGATGATGTCGAGCATCAGTTCCGGAGTTTGCAGCATTCCTGCTCCGGCTCCTTTTCCTGCCACGCGCTTCACGGGGCAGCCGAAGTTGAGGTCGAGGACATCGGGGTGGGCTGTCTCCACGATAATCTCGGCGGCATCTTCCACGGCATCAGGAAAGCGTCCGTAGGTTTGTATGACTACGGGCCGCTCATCATCGGCCACGCGAAGTTTCTGGAAGGTTTTGCTGACACTGCGCACCAGCGCGTCGGCTGCCACAAACTCGGAATAGACCATTGATGCGCCCATGCGTCGGCACAGCAGGCGGAAGCCAATGTCTGTCACGTCTTCCATGGGGGCAAGGAGTACGGGGCGGTGGCCGAGTTGAATGTCGCGGATTTTCATGTCTCGTTGTATGGTTAGTTGGCTTTTTGCCGGGTTGTTTGTTGGACGACTTGACTCCCAGGACCGCATGATGATGGGATGACGTCTTTTCCTGATTCTTCTTTTTGCTGTCTCTTTTCCGCTGAATCTTGGAGGCGGAAACACTCCCTTCCGCATTTATGTCCCCGAAGGTCGTGCATGCTGTATGAAGGGTGTGCAGACGGGGCTGTTGTCGTGTGGTGTGGATGTGGCGTGGATGTGTTCCTGCCATTTCCGACTGCAAATTTAAGGATAAAACGCGAGAATAGACCGGTATGCGGCGAAAACAGTGAAAAAAACACCTTTTTTTTGTTGGTTGTCGGGACATTTGGGGAGTGTGTATGACGGGATATCCTTCAGTCGTTCTTTAGGCGGGAAACAAATCATACGATGGACGGAAAGGTATGGTTCTGTATGGCCGATGGCTTTGTCTTGGTTTTTCTTTAGTATTTGTGACATGTCTCTAAAAATGAAACAATGAAGTACAAATCATGGCATTTGATGTAAAAATATAAGTATGCAGCCGTATTTTCTTTGAAACTGTACCTTGTTTTGGGTAAATGGCGCTAATTTTGCTTCGTGATTATTGTTCAATGTTTTACTTTGTGACACTATGAAAAGGTTGGATTCTCTTGTGCGGCACATTTTGAAATGGGAATGTGGGGCAACAGCATCACAAATCTGCCAATTCCCTGAGCTCGTCGATCTCTTTGATGCCGTAAAGACGACGAAATGCTGTTCCCGGGATTCGGGAGGCAGACATGCAGACATTGGGAGGATGGCGGTGAACTGGAAAATTCCCGGGCAGGACGATGGTGGAAGAAGAAATCCGGAGTTGGCCGACTTCTTCTCCATGACCTACGGGCAGTGGTATGGAATCATTAAGCATGGTTATTGGGATCGCGCGCAGGCAGATGGCATCAACAATCAGAGTGTGGCCAATATGATAGTCGATTTTATGATTACCAGTTCCGGTGCGCCGTATGTGGTGCAACGTACTGTTGGGACAAGGGCCGATGGCATCATCGGTCCTCGCACGGTTTCGGCTATCAATGCCCAGCCTTCCGATGCGCTTTTCAGCCGTCTGGCATCAGCTCGTCTGCGGTACTATCGCCACCAGCCCTTGTGGGGATGCTGCGGAAAGGAATGGATGCTGCGGGTGAGAGACATACGTTTCGTGCGTTGATGTCGTTGTTTCTCCATTAGGAATGGGGAATATTAGGAATGGGGAATGAGGAATTGGAGGAAACCGGATGGTCAATTCCTCATTCCTCACTTCTCATTTCTCACTCCTCATTCCTCATTTCTCATTCCTCACTCCTCATTTCTCACTCTTGACGCCCTGTTGTCGGCATTCCTCACAAAAAAATCCCCCGCAGGCAGAGATGCCACGCGGGGGAATGAAGGGAGGAGTGGAATGAATTTTACGATGAAATCGTGGAAAACATAAGGCTTGCAGAGAAGATTATCCCACTTCACTGCCAGGCATCACCTCGCGGTCGACGGTGACCACGCTGAGGTGTCCGTCGTAGTTGGCGGCAGAGAGAATCATGCCCTGACTGACCATTTCCTCCTTGCCGATTTTGAAAGTGCGGGCAGGGAGATTGGCGATGAACACCACCTGGCGGCCAATCAGTTCGGCAGGATCATATTCGGCGGCAATACCTGAGAGAATCTGCCGGTTCTCCAGACCGTCAGCGATGGTGAAGCGTAGCAGTTTCTTGTTCTTCTTCAGCCGCTCACACTCCAGCACGGTGCCTACGCGGAGGTCAAGACGGGCGAAATCATCGATGGTCACGTCGGGACGCACCTCGTTGGCGCGATAGTTGGCCCGTTCGTTTTCCCGCTTGATGTTCTCCAGGCGGTCCAGTTGCTGCTGGATAAGGGTATCGTCGATTTTCTCAAACAGCAGGTGAGGCTCGTTCATGCGGTGTCCGGCCTTCAGAATGTCGGTGCTGCCCAGACGTTCCCAGTCGAGGGTGTCGAGTGCCAGCATCTCTCGCAGATTGGCACTGGAGAAGGGGAGGAAGGGCTCGAACACGATGGCGAGGTTGGCCGTCAGTTGCAGTGCCAGATGGAGGATGGTGCCCACACGGTCAGGGTCGGTCTTGAAAATCTTCCAGGGCTCGGCGTCGGCAAGATATTTGTTGCCGATGCGTGCCAGGTTCATCGCCTCCTTCTGGGCATCGCGGAAATGGAAGGTTTCGATGAGCCTCTCCACCTCAGCCTTCACGTTGCGGAACTCTTCGATGGTGGTACGGTCGGCATCCGTCAGTTCGCCGCAAGGGGGCACTATGCCGCCGAAATACTTCTGGGTCAACTGAAGGGCGCGGTTCACGAAATTGCCGTAGACAGCCACAAGTTCATTGTTGTTGCGTGCCTGGAAGTCTGCCCAGGTGAAATTGTTGTCCTTCGTCTCTGGGGCATTGGCGGTGAGCACATAGCGCATCACGTCCTGCTTGCCGGGGAAATCATCCAGATATTCATGGAGCCATACCGCCCAGTTGCGCGAAGTACTGATTTTGTCGTTCTCCAGATTCAGGAACTCGTTGGCAGGCACGTTGTCCGGCATGATATATCCTCCGTGTGCCTTCATCATGGTAGGGAAGATGAGGCAATGGAACACGATGTTGTCCTTTCCGATAAAATGCACGAGACGTGTGGCATCGTCCTGCCACCACTGCTGCCACGTTCCCCAGCGGTCGGGGTTGCTCTCGCAGAGGTCCTTCGTATTGCTGATATATCCGATAGGAGCGTCAAACCACACGTAGAGCACCTTTCCGTCGGCACCCTCCACGGGTACGGGGATGCCCCAGTCCAGGTCGCGCGTCATGGCACGGGGCTGGAGGTCCATGTCGAGCCACGACTTGCACTGTCCGTAGACGTTCGTGCGCCATTCCGTGTGGCCGTCGAGAATCCATTCGCGAAGCCACTGCTGGTAGTCTCCAAGAGGAAGGTACCAGTTCTTGGTGGGACGCTTCACGAGTCCGTGTCCGGGATTGTTCTTGTTCGTGGGGTTGATCAGTTCGTCAGGACTAAGCGTTGCGCCGCACTTCTCGCACTGGTCGCCATAGGCTCCCTGGGCATGGCACCGAGGGCATTCGCCCACAATGTTGCGGTCGGTGAGAAATTCTCCCGTCACCTCGTCGCAATACTGCTCTTCCGTGATTTCCTGTAGTTTCCCGGTGTCGTAGAGATGCCGGAAGAAGTCGGATGCAAACTGATGATGCGTGGGACTGGTGGTGCGGCTATAGATGTCAAATGATATGCCGAAGCGTGCAAAGGAGTCGTGGATGAGGGCGTGGTAGCGGTCCACTACCTCCTGCGTCGTGATGCCCTCTTTCCTGGCGCGGATGGTGACGGGCACTCCATGCTCGTCTGACCCACAGACGAACATCACCTCGCGACCCTTGAGGCGAAGATAGCGCACGTAAATGTCGGCGGGAACGTAGACTCCTGCAAGATGTCCGATGTGTACGCCGCCATTGGCGTATGGCAAAGCGGCGGTGACGAGTGTGCGGTTGTACATAGTCTCGGTGTTATTCGGTGTTATAATATATTTGTGATTGTCGTATGATGGGCATGGATGTGGCCGTATAAGGCCGTATAATTTTGTGAAAGGCACATTTGTCGGCCGGCCTGCAAGGATGAATAATAGGGGCGGACGAAACTCCTGCCGGCAGGTGGAATGCAGGATAAATGCCACGCCATTTTCTTCTTTCACCGCGCAAAGTTAAGGATAAATTTGCAGAAAAAGCCCGAGTGAGGGCAAAAAAGCCCCTTTTTGCCCTGCTGCTGCCTTGTATTTTGGAAAATATGACTATATTTGCACGCTCGAAAGTGTGTATTTCTCAAAAAACAATTATAAACACAATAAAAATCACAAGTTCAACCAAATGCAAAACAAAGTATTTGTCAAAATCATTGCATTGCTTCTTGGCTTGATCTGCCTGTTCTATCTCAGCTTCAGCTTCGTCACCCGTCACTACGAGGGCAAGGCTGCCGAGATGGGCGAGGTGCAGGGCAAGGCGTTCCTTGACTCCTTGCGTCAGGAAGAGGTGTATCTCGGTTACACCTACAAGCAGTGTGAAGAGTTGCAAATCGGTCTCGGACTTGACCTGAAGGGTGGTATGAACGTCATCCTCGAGGT
>CAMGOT010000058.1 GCA_946060685.1 uncultured Bacteroidales bacterium | reverse complement strand
AGAGTGGAGGCACTTCGCCAAGGCACCCGGCTGCACAAAATCATCATCCAGTTCTACGGCTGGGACATGGTCCGCATGGAGGAAGTGGAATAAGGCATAAACGGCGGAAGGCACCAAACCAAACAGAAAGACATAACTTAGCACCAGAAAAATACGCACACTGTGACAGTAATCTACGAGGACAACCATATCATCATCGTCAATAAACGTGCAGGCGAAATCGTGCAGGGCGACAAGACCGGCGACCGCACACTGGCCGATGACGTGAAGCTATACATCAAAGAGAAATACGCCAAACCAGGTGCCGTATTCTTAGGCACCGTACATCGTTTGGATCGTCCCGTCAGCGGAATCGTGGTATATGCACGAACGTCGAAGGCTCTGGCAAGAATGAACGAAATGTTCCGCAAAGGAGAGGTGAAGAAGACTTACCATGCCATCACACCTCTACTGCCAGAGAACCCACAAAAAGGCAAAGACGAGCGGGAGAGACTCCCTGAGGGCATAACACTACGACACTTTCTGACCCGCAATGAGAAACAGAACCGCGCCTATGCCTACAGCAAGGAAACACCAGGAGCAAAACTCGCCATCTTGGACGTACGACAGGTGAAGGCGACAGACCGCCTGCAACTGCTGGAAGTGCAATTGCACACCGGGCGTCATCATCAGATTCGCTGCCAACTTGCTGCCATAGGACTGCCCATCAGAGGCGACCTTAAATATGGTGCTCCACGCTCCAATTCCGATGGAAGCATCTGCCTGCACGCACGCCACATAGCATTCATCCATCCCGTGTCGAAGCAACTCATCAATGCCACGGCACCCTACCCTGACCTACCGGTCTGGCGGCTGATGGAAGAATAGTCCGGCATATAGCCTATAGCATCCACACTCAGCGGCATAAAGTGCCCTCATAACACGCTTTACAGCGGCAAAAGCACAAAAAGCACGGACAAAACGTGCAAAAAAAATCATATATGGCAGTCGGCTCAAAAGATTTTAGTAATTTTGCGCACAAAACTGCAAAATACGATATTTGCACCCTATAATATTAAAAGAGGAGTTGGCAACAACACCCCCTCTCTGAAATCAAACGACCATAACAGCAATGCGAAAAGTCACCCTACTGCTCAGCGACGGCACACGGTTTCACGGTACAAGTTTCGGTTATGAAGCTCCCGTGGCCGGAGAAGTCGTGTTCAACACCGCGATGACGGGTTATCCCGAAAGCCTTACCGACCCCTCATACGCCGGTCAACTGATGACACTCACCTACCCTCTCGTAGGCAACTATGGCGTTCCTGCCTTCAGCGTAGAGAAGAACGGATTGGCCACCTTTATGGAAAGTGATAAAATCTACGCACGCGCCATCATAGTCAGCGACTACTCCGAAGAATACTCGCACTGGAATGCGAAAGAGAGCCTGGCAGAATGGCTGAAACGCGAGCATGTACCTGGCATCACGGGCATTGATACGCGACAACTGACAAAAGTGCTGCGCGAGCATGGCGTGATGATGGGAAAAATCCTTTTTGATGATGAGCCGGACAATATTCCCGAGGCAGAATACGAGGGTGTGAATTTCGTGGCTCAGGTGAGTTGCAAGGACATCGTCGAATATAAAGCGGAAGATTATACCGCTGCCGCTGCCGACCACCTGCAGGTGCTCCGCAAGCCTTGCCATAAAAGAGTGGTACTTGTGGACTGCGGTGTGAAGAACAACATTATCCGCTGCCTGCTACGCCGGGGGGTTGATGTTGTGCGCGTGCCCTGGGACTATGATTTCAACTCGCTGGAATTTGACGGACTTTTCCTGGCCAACGGTCCTGGCGACCCCGATACCTGTTCGGTGGCGGTGGAACACATCAAGACTTTCCTTGCCTCTACACCCGTAAAACCGTGCATGGGTATCTGCATGGGCAACCAGCTGCTTTCAAAAGCAGCCGGTGCCACCATCTACAAATTGAAATACGGACACCGCTCCCACAACCAACCAGTGCGCATGGTGGGCACGACCAAATGTTTCATCACCAGCCAAAACCATGGCTATGCCGTAAAGACTGATACCCTGGGTGAGGATTGGGAACCTTATTTCGTCAATATGAACGATGGCTCGAATGAGGGCATACGCCATAAGACCAATCCCTGGTACTCTGCGCAGTTCCACCCGGAAGCCTGTTCAGGTCCAGTGGACACGGAATTTCTATTCGATGATTTCGTTGACCTTCTCACCAAATAATCCCATTCTACAACCATGATTGACAACAAGATAAAGAAAGTTCTGCTGTTAGGTTCCGGCGCACTGAAAATCGGCGAAGCCGGAGAGTTTGACTATTCTGGTAGCCAGTGTCTGAAGGCTCTGAAAGAAGAAGGCATCGAGACCGTCCTCATCAATCCGAACATTGCCACGGTACAGACCTCAGAAGGCGTGGCTGATCAGATTTACTTCCTCCCTGTCACTCCTTATTTCGTGGAACGCGTCATTGAAAAGGAGCGTCCTCAAGGTATCATGCTGGCATTTGGCGGACAGACGGCACTGAACTGTGGCGTGGAACTCTTCCGTGCCGGTACACTGGAGAAATATGGTGTGGAGGTGCTGGGAACACCTGTACAAGCCATCATTGACACCGAAGACCGCGAACTCTTTGTGAAGAAACTTGATGAAATCAATGTCAAGACCATCAAGTCAGAAGCGGTGGAGAACATCGAAGACGCCCGTCGCGCTGCAAGCGAATTGGGATACCCCGTGATTATCCGTGCGGCCTATGCTTTGGGTGGCCTGGGTTCTGGATTCTGCGACAACGAGGAAGAACTGAACAAGATAGCCGAAAAAGCATTTTCCTTCTCGCCGCAGGTGCTGGTGGAGAAGAGCCTGAAAGGCTGGAAAGAAGTGGAATACGAGGTGGTGCGCGACCGTTTTGACAACTGCATCACAGTCTGCAACATGGAGAACTTCGACCCGCTGGGCATTCATACCGGCGAATCAATTGTCATCGCTCCCTCGCAGACCCTCACCAACAGCGAATACCATAAACTTCGCGAGCTTGCCATACGCATTGTACGCCATGTAGGCATTGTGGGCGAGTGCAACGTACAATATGCTTTCGACCCAGAGAGCGAGGACTATCGCGTCATTGAAGTCAATGCCCGCTTGAGCCGCTCCTCGGCTTTGGCATCAAAAGCCACAGGATATCCCCTGGCATTCGTAGCCGCCAAATTAGGATTGGGCTATGGACTGTTTGACCTAAAGAACTCTGTAACGAAGACCACTTCTGCATTCTTTGAACCTGCACTGGACTACTGCGTCTGCAAAATTCCACGCTGGGATCTTGGAAAGTTCCGTGGAGTAGACCGCGAGTTGGGCAGTTCCATGAAATCGGTAGGCGAAGTCATGGCCATCGGACGAACGTTCGAGGAAGTCATCCAGAAAGGTCTCCGCATGATAGGACAGGGCATGCACGGCTTTGTGGGTAACCATGAACTGAAGATCGATGATGTGGATGCCGCACTGAAGGCACCAACCGACAAACGTATCTTTGTCATAGAAAAAGCATTCAACCAGGGATATACTATCGATCAAATTCACGAGTTGACAAAGATTGACCGCTGGTTCCTCCAGAAGCTCTACAATCTGCACCTCACCTATAAGGAACTGGAAAGCGTAGGCAACATCAATATTCTGGACAATGCACTGCTGGCAAAGGCAAAGCGGATGGGATTCACCGATTTTCAGGTGGCACGCGCCATTGGCCTTGAAAAGGAGATGGAGATGGAGAAAGCCCAACTGGCAGTCCGCTCCCGGAGAAAGACGGCTGGCATCGTACCCTACGTCAAGCAGATTGATACTCTGGCTGCAGAATATCCCGCACAGACCAATTATCTCTATTTGACCTACAGTGCCGTAGCCCACGACATCCAGTTCGAGAACGACCATCGCTCAGTGGTGGTACTTGGTTCTGGAGCCTACCGTATCGGTTCGTCGGTGGAATTTGACTGGTGTGGAGTACAAGCCCTGAACACCATCCGCAAGGAAGGATTCCGTTCGGTGATGATTAACTATAACCCAGAGACGGTATCAACAGACTACGACATGTGCGACCGACTCTATTTCGACGAGCTGACCTTCGAGCGCGTACTTGATATTCTTGATTTGGAGACACCGTACGGCGTAGTTGTGTCGACAGGCGGACAGATTCCCAACAACCTTGCCATGCGTCTGGATGAACAACATGTGCCTATTTTGGGAACGCAGGCAAAATACATCGACAATGCCGAAGATCGCGACAAGTTCTCTGCCATGCTCGACCGTATCCATGTAGACCAGCCTGCATGGGCAGCCCTGACTTCGATGGACGACATCAATGAGTTCATCAAGAAAGTGGGATTCCCTGTCCTCGTGCGTCCTTCATATGTCCTCTCGGGTGCAGCCATGAATGTCTGCCATACTCAAGAAGATTTGGAACGCTTCCTGAAGATGGCAGCCAATGTGTCGAAAAAGCATCCTGTAGTAGTCAGCAAATTCCTGATGCACGCGAAGGAGGTGGAGATGGATGCCGTGGCAAAAGATGGAGAAATCATTGCCTACGCTATCTCTGAACATATCGAATTCGCAGGTGTACACTCTGGCGATGCCACGATTCAGTTTCCACCGCAGAAACTCTACGTTGAAACGGCACGTCGCATCAAGAAGATATCCAAGAAGATTGCCAAAGAACTAAACATCTCCGGTCCTTTCAATATCCAGTTCCTGGCTCGCGAGAACGACATCAAGGTGATAGAATGTAATCTCCGTGCCTCCCGTTCTTTCCCCTTCGTCAGCAAGGTGCTGAAGATGAATCTCATCGAGATGGCCACACGAATCATGCTGGGGCTTCCCGTAGAACGCCCGGCAAG
Source organism: uncultured Bacteroidales bacterium (assembly GCA_946060685.1). Classification (GTDB taxonomy): domain Bacteria; phylum Bacteroidota; class Bacteroidia; order Bacteroidales; family Bacteroidaceae; genus Alloprevotella. The sequence goes on along the minus strand of CAMGOT010000058.1, from coordinate 7,902 downwards.
CAGCATCTTCGACCTAGAGTACGTGGGTATCAAGGCAAGCCAGTTCTCCTTCAACCGTCTGCAAAAGGCCGACCCCGTACTGGGGGTAGATATGGCATCAACGGGCGAAGTTGGCTGTTTGGGCGAGGACGCACGCTCTGCACTCCTCAAGTCCATGCTGAGTGTAGGACATCGCATTCCAAAGCAGAATATTCTGCTCTCCACGGGTCCGGCAAAACAAAAGGCAGAGTTGCTGAATGCTGCACAGATGCTGGCAGAAAACGGCTACAAGATATTTGCCACTCAAGGCACAGCACGCTATCTGGCAGAAGAAGGCATTCCCGCACAACGTGTGCTCTGGCCTTCGGAAGCCGAGAAGGTGGTGCCGGGCAGCGAAGAGGACAAACTGCCAAGGGCCCTCGACATGCTCCACAACAAGCAAATCGACATGGTGGTGAATATCCACAAGAACTTCTCCACAGGAGAACTGACCAACGGTTATCTTATCCGCCGTGCTGCAGTAGACCTTAACATTCCTCTAATCACCAATGCCCGACTGGCCTCAGCCTTCATCTATGCGTTCTGTACGACGAAGTTGGAGGACCTCGAAATCAAATCCTGGCAAGAGTTTTAAGGGGGGGGGCAACAATAAATCCTGAGGCATTTTTGCCTGTTGCTCCGTAGTTTTTTTGTTTTGCAAGCATGCGCCCAATCATAGTAGACAAGAGCAGAATAAATGCTTGCAAAGCAAAAATACTATGCGTAAGGCAAAAACAACCGATTCCCCCTTAATGTATTTTTTAGTGGACTAATCAGACTTTAATTAACCAGACTTTAATTAACCCATGCGGACAGGCTTCACCCATCAATTCATGCTGATGCGAGAAAACGAAGCCAAGAAGGAAGACCACTCCAACACGACTGATCATCTGGAACTTCGAGCCGAAACCTGTCCAATTTATCTAAATATAATAAACGTGTATCGCACTAACACCTGCGGAGAACTCCGCATTGAGAATGTAGGACAAAACGTCACGCTTGCCGGATGGGTACAACGTACTCGGAAAATGGGAGGTATGACATTTGTCGACCTCCGCGACCGCTACGGAATCACCCAACTCGTTTTTAACGAAGAAAAAAATGCTGACCTCTGCGCCCAAGCCAACAAGCTGGGACGCGAATACGTTATCCAAGTGACGGGAGAAGTCAACGAACGCTACTCCAAGAATGCCAATATACCGACGGGCGATATAGAGATTATTGTCAGTAAATTGGTGGTACTTAATGCCAGCCAGACCCCGCCTTTTACTATTGAAGAGAATACCGATGGCGGCGATGACCTGCGCATGAAGTATCGCTATCTTGACCTGCGCCGCAGCAATGTCCGCGCCAATTTGGAACTGCGCCACAAGTTCTGCCTTGCAGTCCGTCATTTCCTCGACAGCAAGGGATTTTTGGAGATTGAGACTCCGGTTCTCGTCGGCTCTACCCCGGAAGGCGCACGCGACTTTGTAGTACCCAGCCGTATGAATCCCGGACAATTCTATGCTCTTCCACAATCACCTCAAACCTTGAAGCAATTGCTGATGGTGGCTGGTATGGATCGCTATTTCCAGATTGTGAAATGCTTCCGCGACGAGGATCTGCGTGCCGACCGCCAGCCTGAGTTTACACAGATTGACTGTGAGATGAGTTTCGTGCAGCAGGATGACATCATCAATGTCTTTGAAGAGATGACCAAACATCTGTTCAAGGAGCTTCGTGGTGTCGACCTTGGCGATACCCCCTTCCTCCGTCTTAGTTGGAAAGAGGCCATGCGTCGATTTGGAAGCGACAAGCCAGACATGCGCTTTGGCATGGAGTTCGTGGAACTGAAGGACATCTTTACAGGAAAGGCCGACTTTGCCGTATTCAATGATGCGGCATACATAGGTGGTATCTGTGCCGAAGGCTGTGCCGTCTATACACGTAAGCAAGTGGACGAACTGACGAATTTCGTCAAGAGCCAACAGGTGGGTGCCAAGGGACTGGTATATGCACGCATTCAAGAAGATGGCAGCGTAAAAAGTTCTGTCGACAAGTTCTATTCGCAGGAGGTACTTCAGGAGATGAAGGAAGCCTTTAACGCCAAGCCCGGCGACCTTATCCTGATTCTTTCTGGCGAGGATGCCAACAAAACCCGTAAACAACTCTGCGAACTCCGACTCCTTATGGGCGAGCGTCTGGGACTTCGCGACAAGAATAAGTTTGCACTGCTTTGGGTGGTGGACTTCCCCATGTTTGAATGGAGCGATGAAGAAGGCCGCCTGATGGCAATGCACCATCCTTTCACCTCACCCAAACCCTGCGATATAGAAAAACTGGACAGCGACCCTGCGAGTGTGCTTGCTGATGCCTACGATATGGTATGCAACGGTGTAGAAGTGGGAGGCGGTTCCATACGTATTCACGATGCCGTGCTTCAGGCAAAGATTTTCAAGGTACTGGGCTTCACGCCAGAGAAGGCTCAAGAGCAATTTGGCTTCCTTATGAACGCCTTCAAATATGGCGCACCACCCCATGGTGGTCTGGCCTACGGTCTCGACCGTTTCGTGAGCCTCTTTGCCGGACTCGACAGCATCCGTGATTGTATTGCCTTCCCGAAAAACAATTCCGGACGCGACGTGATGCTCGACGCTCCTGGCTTCGTAGACCAGACACAACTGGATGAACTTCATCTTGTAATCAAGCATCCAGAAGCCTAAGGTGAAGGCTTTCGTCTTCCAGCTTGTCGCCTCACAATGTGAATGTAAGATGGAAGGCGAAGCCAACACCCATACAAACAACTGATTACATTATGGTGGGAATATATTTCCTACCGCTTTGGAAAAATATAGCTCCCACCTATAGAGAGCAACCGCTTACCCCGCATGATTCTTTCAATGACCGGCTACGGCAAGGCCTGTGCCGAATATAACGACAAAAAGATACACGTAGAAATCAAGTCGCTGAACAGCAAAGCACTTGATTTCGCCATGCGTATTGCACCACTCTACCGCGAAAAGGAAATGGAAATCCGAAAAATGGTCTCCACCGTCGTTGAACGTGGAAAAGTGGACTTGAACCTTTGGATAGAAAAGGAACAGACAACTGCTGGAGCTACCATCAATGCGGAGGTGGTGAAGAACTATATCCGGCAGATCAATACCATCTCCGAGCAAGCAGAAATTGCCCATCCTGCTGTCAATGGCTACTGGGATATACTGGTACGGCTTCCCGAACTGACCCAAACCTCGGCTGTGGAAGAGCTTACGGACGAGGAATGGGAAGTGGTGCGAAAGGCTGTGACGCAAGCCACGGAGGCACTGATGGATTTCCGTAGACAGGAGGGCGAGGCATTGGAAAAGAAGTTCCATAAGAATCTCGACACCATAGAGAGTCTGCTTGCCAGCATCGAACCTTTTGAACAAAGCCGCGTGCTGAAGATACGCAAAAGGCTGGAAGAAAGGCTGGCCGAACTAAAAGGCGTGGACTACGACAAGAACCGTCTGGAACAGGAACTCATCTACTACATCGAGAAGCTCGACATCAACGAAGAGAAACAACGTCTGACCAATCATCTGAAATATTTCCGCGAGACCATGGCTTCCGGACACGGGCAGGGCAAAAAACTGGGATTCATCGCCCAGGAAATGGGACGTGAAATCAACACAACGGGTTCGAAGTCAAACCAGGCTGAAATGCAGAACATCGTGGTGAAGATGAAGGACGAACTGGAACAAATCAAAGAGCAGGTGCTCAACGTGATGTAACACTCAGGAAGCAATCCCCCCACGATGTAAACTCCACGATGCAAACTCTTGGACGCGGAAACCTCTGACTGTCATCTTCCCGACTCCATGTCCTACCATGATGATGGAATCTACTCATTCACTACCCCTACATCGTTCAGTCCGTGCAGGCGTTAAGGACAAAACGACCACTATAGGCCGTCGCCCTGATCCACAGCAGCTGCACCATCCTGAAGCCATGAAATGAATGAATAGGGCCCATCGTTTTCTTCCGATACGTGAATGTCTCGTGTCCCCCCCCAAAAAAAACAATAAAGCATTATGACGAAGGTCATCATTTTCAGTGCCCCCTCAGGCTCTGGCAAGTCCACACTGATCAATTATCTGCTGCAACAAGGTGTGCCCGTGCATTTTAGCATCAGCTGCACCAGTCGGCCCCCACGAGGCCAGGAGCAACATGGCGTAGAATACTTCTTCATTACCCCCGATGAATTCCGCCAGCACATTGAAGCCGGAGACTTTCTGGAATACGAGGAAGTGTACGCCAACAGATATTATGGCACTCTGCGCCAACAGGTCGATGCACAACTTGATGCAGGTGAAAACATCATCTGCGATGTGGATGTCAAGGGTGGCATCAATATCAAGAACAATTATGGCGATCGCGCACTGAGCATCTTCATCAAGCCCCCTTCAATCGAAGCACTCCGAAAACGTCTGGAGGGCAGAGGTACAGAGACTGCAGAAGCCATACAGATGCGCCTGAACAAGGCAGAATATGAAATGTCGTTCGCCCCACAGTTCGATGTCACCATCGTCAATGACGACCTGGAACAGTCAAAGGCAAAAATCCTCCATATCGTTAAGGAATTTCTCCACGCATAGTCTCTCCTCCACCCTTGGCAGCAGAATCCTGTCGTCTCCCCACTACAGAACCTTATGAGAATTGGCTTATTCGGCGGATCGTTCAATCCCATACACTATGGTCATATTGCTTTGGCAGAGGCTGCCATCCGCGCTGGTTTTGTCGAAAAGGTATGGCTGATGATTTCCCCACACAACCCTCTGAAAAAATCCTCTTCACTCATTGATGAGGGCGAAAGGCTGCGTTTGGCAAGGATGGCACTCGCACAGCATTCTCATGACGCGCAGGAGCATCATTTGCCAACATGGAGCGATGCCCATGCAGCCAGGCACATCGAAGCCTGCGATTTCGAATTCTCCCTCAAACGTCCCACATATACTTGGAAAACCCTACAAGCCCTACGACTCTCGTTTCCACAACATACCTTTTCCCTCATCATAGGAGGTGACAACTGGGAATGCTTCGACCGCTGGCGAAACTGGGAAGACATCCTGCTCACTACGCCCGTCATCGTCTATCCACGAAAAGGATTCCCGATGGCTTACCGAGAAGGACTTCCGGCTCCAAAGCTATTGGATGCCCCGCTGTTCCCGTTCAGCAGTACAGATATCCGCTACGCCTTGAAGGCACAATCTTCTGACCTGCAATTGGCGGAGATGCTACCTCCCTGCATCATCGGCGAGTGCAGGAAACTCTATCTGTAACGGTACTGTAACCTCCCTATTTCAATCTCCAAAGGCATATCCATATGTACGATATCCAACTCAACGAAAGCGGAACACGTCATCTTCAAGTGGATGAACAGGTGTTCCAGACCATCGAAAAATACCAACTCTTCCAGCAGTTGGTCAATTCCACAGGCTACGTCACAGAGCACGACTTGGACCGTTTGAAACTGACTGTCCGCAGCCTGATTGCCAATTCTGCAGAAAACACGAAAGAGCTGCTTGACCTCTGCATTGACGTTATCTATCATGAGAAGATGAAAGCCTACGGACTCCATAATCTTATCGAGGCTTTCAAAACATGGCAAGCCAATCAGCCTTCTGACATCCAGGAATAATGCCCTTGGCAAAGGAAGTCTCCAAAAGCCCTACACATACCTACACTCTATCTATGCCCCAACTCACCGATTGGCTTCCTACCACCCGCAAGGAAATGGAACTCCGCGGATGGAGCCAGCCAGACATCGTGATTTTCTCTGCCGACGCCTACGTAGACCACCCCAGTTTCGGAGCGGCCGTCATTGGTCGTATCATTGAGGCTGAGGGGTTTCGTGTATGCATAGTTCCTCAGCCTGACTGGCATGGTGATTTCCGCGATTTCAAACGCTTCGGTCGTCCACGCCTGTGCTTTATGGTAGCACCGGGAGGCATGGACTCCATGGTCAACAAATACACTGCTGCCCGTCGTCTAAGGTCAGAGGATGCCTTCAGTCCCGACGGCCGACATGACATGCGTCCGGAAATGCCGACCATCGTCTATACGCGCATCCTGAAAAATCTCTATCCGGATTGTCCCGTCGTACTGGGAGGCATTGAGGCATCGCTACGCCGACTGACGCATTACGACTATTGGAAACAACAACTCCGGCCTTCCATCCTGGAAGAAAGTGGGGCAGACATCATCACCTATGGTATGGGCGAATTGCCGACCATCGAACTGATACATCTTCTGGAAAACCGTCTGGGACACCACCGCGAGGAATGCCTGGTCCGTACACCAGATTTCCATGCCTTGCTCAAGAAATACCCCATACGCCAGACCGTCATGATCGGTAGCCACGATGCCATTCCCGGAGGTATCACACCGGCCGACATCATGCTGGCCAGTCATGAGGAATGCCTTCGCGACAAGAAAGCGCACGCCAGAAATTTCCGGCACATTGAGGAGGAGAGCAATAGTATGGAGCCACGTCGCATCATACAACCCTTGCTGCGCCATTATACCACGGACAAGGAGATGCGCTGCATTGTTGCTACACCTGCAACCAACGGAAACTCCTCCGCAGGCGAGGACATACGCTATATCGTGTGCAATCCAATGTACCCTCCCATGACGCAGGAGCAGGTGGACCATTCCTTCGACCTTCCCTACACGCGTCTGCCGCATCCCAAATACAAAGGAAAGACCATTCCAGCCTACGAGATGATTAAGTTCTCCGTGAATCTCCATCGCGGTTGCTTTGGCGGATGTGCTTTCTGCACGATTTCCGCACACCAGGGAAAGTTCATCATGAGCCGCTCCAAGGAGAGCATTCTCCGCGAAGTGAAGTCCATCACACAGATGCCAGACTTTAAAGGCTATCTCAGCGATCTTGGAGGTCCCAGTGCCAACATGTATGCCATGTGTGGCAAAAACCGCGACATTTGCCGAAAATGCCGTCGCCCTTCATGCATCCACCCTGCAGTCTGCCCTAATCTGAATGCCGACCATCGACCTCTACTGGAAATATATCGTGCGGTGGATGCCGTGCCTGGCATAAAAAAGAGTTTCATAGGTTCGGGAGTGCGATATGATCTCCTGCTCCATCCCTACAAGGATGAACAATTGAGAAGAAGTGCTGAGGAATACACTCGCGAACTGATTCTGCGCCATGTGTCAGGCCGCTTGAAAGTGGCTCCCGAGCATACTTCTCCCAAAGTTCTCGACATCATGCGGAAACCTGATTTCAAGCAGTTCTACTCCTTCAAACGCATTTTCGATGAAATCAACCGCAATGCAGGACTAAACCAGCAAATCATCCCCTATTTCATGTCGAGCCATCCAGGGTGTCGCGCCGAAGATATGGCAGAACTGGCAGCAGAGACTAAAGCCCTTGATTTTCGACTGGAACAGGTGCAGGATTTTACCCCCACTCCCATGACGGTGGCCACCACTTGCTGGTATACCGGCTATCATCCATACACGCTGGAACCCATATTCACCGCCATCAGTCCCGCTGACAAACTCCGGCAAAGAATGTTCTTTTTTTGGTATAAACCGGAGGAGCGGCAGAACATCCTGAACGAGCTAAAGCGGATGAATCGCCCCGACCTTATAGCCCGCCTCTACCCTGCCCCATTCCATGGTGCCGCCACCACCAGCAACGCGGGAAGAGGCAAGAGCAAAGATTCAAAGCCTGCAGGAAAAAAAACTGGTGCAAAAAGCTGTAAAAGACAAAAAAAATAAGAATTTAACATCAAAACATACAGTGATTTAAACTCACGCATACACCATCAAAATCTAAACACACATAAGGGGTGTTCTATAAATTAGCTTGAGGCGATTTTTTACCTATCGTGCAGT
>CAMGOT010000057.1 GCA_946060685.1 uncultured Bacteroidales bacterium | reverse complement strand
CTCAGGTACTTAAAAAGTTATATTTGTAATAGTGTTGCGGAATTAAGGTATACTAATTTATAGAACATCCCTTTAGAAAAGCACCATAATGTAGAAAAGCACCATAATGTCGAATTTTACGTCTGCATTCCGAACCGTTCTCTTTCTCCTTGTATCCTCCGTCTTCTTCCTCTCCTGCAAACCGGAGCAGAAGGAACGACCCTTTGACCTCCATGGCACATGGAGTTTGTCGCGCGTCATTTTCTAAGACGGAGAAACGAAAGAATTCCCTGACGAGGCAAATTCCGGATGGCTGCGGATCTATGACGACAGCTGCTTCTATGCATGCCGTATCGTGCCAGCTCCGAACGGTACGATGGTGATGTCTTCAGGAAAACAGACGCTGTCTTGTATCATTATGTGTATCATCATTCACCACAATTCTTATTATAACAGTTATGAATAGAATTCTTTTTGCCCTCATCATGATGCTGTCTGTCATGGACTTGAACGCGCAGCCCGAGTGGCCCCGCAGGTATGCCATCACGGTAGTGCGCGGACACGCCTACAAACTGCCGAAAGAGGAGATTGTTTCACGGGGACAGGCCTCAAAGACCAACCTGCAGGGCGACATGGCACCCTTCGACCAAGGCATTCAGATGGATGCCGACAGCACCTGTTCCTTTTGGCTCAAATGGAAATTGTGCTGGCCCATGGAGGTGAGCTTTAACCTTTGTGATGTGAGGTTTTCCATGCCGCTCGCACCTGGCGACACCGTAGACATTGAACTCGACTATCCGAAGGCTCAGGAACTGAAGGACGACGACATACGGATGCAACGCGAAGCCATCGCGATGCGAGGTGCCACGCTGCAGCGTTCGCCCGAAGGAAAGGCCCTGCTCTCCAGCTTGCTCTGGAAAGCCGCCTACATCGATGCCGACTATATGAACGCCCATTGCCGGGCCGACTTCGAAGCCTTCAGGGAGTGGAAATGGCAGTTGTACCAGAAACGGCTGAAGGAAGTGAAGAAGGCTAAAGTGAAGAAGGCGGAGAAGGCACTCCTCAGGCTGGAGATGGAACGCCAGTACCTGACAGACCTGTACAGCTACAACTTCCTTATGGATTATTTGGGTTGCGATTCCACCGAGATGGCTGCCGCCAAGGCACAGTTCTCCAACGTCGACCCGCATGCCGCATCATTCCAATTCCCCCATAGCATCGCCAGTGCCTACTATTTCGGGACGGGATATCTGGAGTATCTCCAGGCCAATGGCCTCGCCGAACTTCCCCTGGGGCGTTATCTGAAAGAGCGGCAGCAGGCCGAGGCCGTCGTGGCGCGACTGAAGACCATGCGCCCTGTATCGGATGCCGACATCCGCGCACTTGCTCCCGAGTTTCAGGAGGCCATACATGATTTTCAGGAGGAACTGGACCGGAAACTACGGGAGGAGAAGGCGCAACAGCCTGCCGACAGCGCATGGATGCCCACCGGAAGTCCCGACACATGGCTTGCGCAGATGGTCGAAAGGCATGCCGGCCACGTGGTGTTCGTGGATTTCTGGGCCACATGGTGCGGACCGTGTCAGAAGGGCATCAGCGAGATGGCCACCGTGAAGGAGGAATACGAAAAGCAGGGAGTAGACTTCGTTTACATCACCGACAACAGTTCGTCGACCGATGGCTTCCTTGATATTCAGACGAAGCATCCCGGTGACCATTTCATGTTTTTGCAGAATGAAATCAAGGAGATGAATGTCCCTGGCTATTCGGGCGCCATTCCTCACTATCTCATCTATGGCCGCGACGGGAAACTCGTCAAGTACGTCACCGGATGGAGCAGTCTTGAAAACATGAAGCAGGAGCTGGACAAGGCTCTCGGAGACTGATTGCCGGAACGGCAGGTTCATGCACACATTAAAATACCCCACCCCCACAGAGTGTTTCAAGGATTCTCGGGCAAAGGGCAGCCAACGCCCTATGCCCGAGACTTTGCTGCATGCTCCATCAAAGCGTGGCTGGCAGCAGTTTTTTTAACAAACAGCACCGTCGGGAAAGATGCACCTCTACCCAAGAAAACATCAAAACAAGCCCTCTTTCTACGCTTCCCCCAGTAAAACAAGCCCTCACAAACGGCTTTTTTCACTTTTTATTCTCCAAAACTCATTTTTTTCGCCCTATTTGCTTGTGAGTCCCAAAAAATAGCATTAATTTTGCACGGCAGTTACGGGAGAACACGGATGTTCAAAGGCTGTGTTCCACGTCACGAAAGCCATGAGAGGTCAGGAAGGGCGATGGCCATCCCCCGTATGGACACACATTTTTTGCGGCAGTAGCTCAGTTGGCAGAGCATGGGCTTCCCAAGCCCAGGGTCGCGGGTTCGAGCCCCGTTTGCCGCTCTTAGCAAAGGAGCGATGACTCTTATGTATATTATATAGGGAGCAATACCGGGACGACAGGTTATTCCTCCCCTATATTTTTTTTGAGGGCTCCACAGCATCACCTTTTTAAAACCACACACAAATGGCAAGAATTCGATGTGTAGGCGTTCTGACTTCCGGAGGCGATGCCCCGGGCATGAACGCAGCAATACGCTCGGTGACACGCAGTGCCATCAGCAACGGACTGAAAGTAAAAGGTATTTATCGCGGATATGAAGGGCTGATGAACGGTGAGGTAAAGACCTTCACCACAGAAGATGTTTCCAATATCATCCAGACGGGCGGCACTATCCTGCGTACAGCACGCTCCAAAGATTTCCAGACTCCTGAGGGAAGAAAACGCGCGTACGACACGCTGATGAGAGAGGGTATCGATGCGCTGATCGTCATCGGAGGAAACGGCTCGCTCACGGGTGCCATGAAATTGGCCGAAGAATATGACTATCCCTGCATCGGACTGCCCGGAACCATCGACAACGACCTGTATGGCACGGACAACACCATAGGGTACGACACCACGCTGAACACCATCATGGACTGTGTGGACAAGATTCGCGACACGGCCAATTCGCACGAACGCATCTTCTTCATCGAAGTGATGGGACGAGATGCGGGATTCCTGGCACAGAACAGTGCCATCGCTGCAGGAGCAGAGGCTGCCATCATCCCCGAAGATTCCACGGGAGCCGACCAGCTGATAGAATTCATGAGTAGAGGTATTCGAAAATCAAAGAAAAGCTGCATGGTCATCGTCTCGGAAAGTCCGAAATGCGGAGCACTCTACTATGCCGACCGTGTGAAGAAGGAATATCCGCAATTTGATGTCCGCGTGTCTATTCTCGGGCACCTGCAGCGAGGAGGCACTCCCTCTGCCCGCGACCGCATCCTGGCAAGCCGAGTAGGAGTAGGAGCCATCACCGCCTTGATTCAAGGACAGCGAAACGTCATGGTGGGAATCAGAAACAATGATGTGGTCTACGTACCCTTCATCGAGGCCGTACAGAAAAGGAAAAACATGGATCCCCAACTCATCAAAGTACTTGATGAGCTAAGTATCTAAGCGACAATGGCAATCCCTGAGAGGCGGAGTTCAAGCAGGGAGATGGCAGTGCAATGGAACGGAGTCGCACGCACGGCATGAGCCGGGATGTGGTTCCGCAATGAATTCACACAACAAAACGCACGATGAAAACGCACGATGAAAACGTGTCGCCCACACAGGCGTTGCATCCGTGCGGACAACGCGAACAAAAACATGGACAAATACTGCCATAGCCATACTGCAACCACCTGAAGGACTGACGATTACCAGGATAAATTTAGAGCCTGCTGAAAGGATGAGGATTCCAGACTCGCCAGAATGGTTCTTCGCATTGACACGCATTGTCAACCCTGCATTGTCAACCATACATTGTCAACCATACATTGTCAACCATACATTCACTCCCCCTAAAAACCGCAAGAAAACAATAACTTATTTATATAATGGATCAGCAGAATATTGGTCACATCTCACAGATTATCGGTCCTGTTGTCGATGTCTGTTTCCAGACCCAAGGACGCTCCGCCCAGGAAGTCCTCCCGAAGATTCACGATGCGCTTTCCGTAAAGCATCCCGACGGTCGAACCATCATTATTGAAGTGCAGCAGCACATCGGTGAGGACACGGTGCGAACGGTAGCCATGGACAACACCGACGGCCTCTCCCGAGGTCTGGAGGTGGTACCCACAGGAGCACCTATTTCGATGCCTACGGGACCGCAGATCAAGGGACGTATGCTCAATGTCATCGGCGACAGCATCGACGGACTTCAGCAACTCAGCAAGGAGACGGGAGCTTACCCCATCCACCGCGAGGCTCCCAAATTTGAAGATCTCAAGACCAGCCGTGAGGTGCTCTATACAGGAATCAAGGTCATCGACCTGCTGGAACCCTATATGAAGGGTGGTAAAATCGGACTCTTCGGTGGTGCCGGTGTAGGAAAGACCGTGCTCATCATGGAACTCATCAACAACATTGCCAAAGGACACGATGGATTCTCCGTCTTTGCCGGTGTGGGCGAGCGTACCCGCGAGGGAAACGACCTGCTGCGCGAGATGATAGAGTCGGGAGTAGTGAAATATGGCAAGGAATTCGAAGAGAGCATGGAGCGCGGAGAATGGGACCTGACCAAGGTCGACTATGAGGAACTGGGAAAATCGCAGGCCACACTGGTCTACGGACAGATGAACGAACCTCCAGGAGCACGTGCCAGCGTGGCTCTCTCTGGACTCTCCATCGCCGAATCATTCCGCGACAGCGGAGCCGACTCCGGCAAGGCCACGGATATCCTTTTCTTCATCGACAACATCTTCCGCTTCACCCAGGCTGGTTCTGAAGTTTCCGCACTGCTGGGACGTATGCCCTCGGCCGTGGGCTATCAGCCTACCCTCGCCTCGGAAATGGGTGCCATGCAGGAGCGTATCACCTCAACGAAAAATGGCTCCATCACCTCTATACAGGCCGTCTACGTGCCTGCCGACGACTTGACGGACCCCGCACCTGCCACCACTTTCACACACCTCGATGCCACCACTGTGCTCAGCCGTAAGATTACGGAACTTGGTATCTATCCCGCAGTAGACCCCTTGGATTCCACATCACGCATCCTCGACCCCAACGTCATCGGAAAGAAGCACTATGACTGCGCCCAGCGGGTGAAGCAGATTCTCCAGAAATACAAGGAACTTCAGGACATCATCGCCATCCTCGGTATGGACGAACTCTCCGATGAAGACCGCCTTACCGTGAACCGCGCCCGTCGTGTACAGCGCTTCCTCAGCCAGCCCTTCACAGTGGCCGAGAAATTCACCGGTGTGCCCGGAGTAATGGTGCCCATCGATGAAGTCATACGTGGCTTCAACATGATTCTCGACGGAGAGGTTGACCATTTGCCTGAACAGGCGTTCCTCAACGTAGGTACGATTGACGATGCCATAGCAAAGGGTGAGAAGATTCTCAACGCTGCGAAAGCATAACCATCATCACACAAGGTGGAAGCGCGTATTGGCCATAGGGGAACAGCCCCGTGCCGCCATCGCTCCCTTGCGGAAAAATAGCGTATCAGCAAACACGCCCCACCACAAACGTCAAAAATATGGAAAAAGCTCTTCAGGTGAAAATCGTGTCACCCGAAAAGATCGTCTACCACGGACCTGCCCAAAGCGTGCAGGTGCCAGGCGAAAAAGGCTCTTTCGAAGTGCTCTATAACCATGCACCCATCATCTCCTGCCTCGTGCAGGGCGTGGTGAGATGTGTGGGAAAAGAGAGCATGGAGATTCGAATCGCAGGAGGGTTCATCGATGTAAACGACAACTTCGTCTCTATCTGCATAGAGCCGGAAGTCAGCATGGACTAACACAGCTCCGCCTCTCTATGCAAATCAAGAGAATACTGGCATTGGCACTGATTTTCGTGCTGCTCTGTCCGTTGCTGCTCTATACGGAGACACGCTTGACGGACACGCAGCCCGTAGTCATCGCCCGCGGACTCATCTGCATCGCCATTCTGTTCTTCACGCTCACGATGGGGGAGATATTTCTCGTCGGCTATTTCAGGAACCATAATCCGCGTTCGCTCACGGGAATTTACCTGGCAACAAAAGGCGTACGATTCATCGTCACTCTCCTTGCCATCCTCCTCTATGGCGTGGCACAATTCCCCGGAGTCATTGTATTTACATCCAACATCTTCATCTGCTTCATCGTCACCTTGGTATTCACCACCATTCTGCACATGAAGGAAGAGAGTAAGAACCACAAACTATCCTAATGATACACAATTTCTTACGAAACTGTATTGTCATCGCCGCAGCACTTTTTTCCTTTTCCTCGGCCGCCCTTGCTTCGGGCAACCATACGGGCGAGAAGATTGACGTAAAGGAAATCGTGCTCGGACACCTTGGCGACGCTTATGAATGGCACTTCTTCGCTACGGAAAATGTGGAGGGGGCTATCCCTCTTCCCTGCATCGTGCGCGATGAAGAGACCCACGAATGGAAAGTGTTCATGAGCTCCCGAATCCATGAGGCCATGGAGGAGGGGGAGAAGGGATATGAGGGCTTCTATTTCAACGAAGAGAAAAATGGCAAGATTTACCAGTACCTCTCCGATGGCACCTCCGTCCGTCCGCTTGACTTTTCCATCACCAAGAATGTGTCCCAGATTCTGCTTGCCTCGCTCATCATCATCCTGGTGTTTCTTGGCTGTGCCCGCTGGTATAAGGGGCATGATGCCAAGGTGGATGCGCCTGGAGGATTTGTGGGAATGATGGAGGCTTTGGTCATGTATCTCGTCAACGACCTGATAAAGTCAAATGTCGGCGAGAAGCATTACCGCCCCTTTGTGCCCTATCTCCTCACGGTGTTCTTCTTCATCCTCATCAGCAATCTCCTTGGACTTGTGCCTGGAGGAGCCAATGTGACGGGCAACATCAACATCACCTTCTTCCTTGCATTCTGCACGATGCTCGTCGTCAACCTTTCCGGAAACAAGGAATACTGGAAGGAAATCTTTTGGCCTGATGTGCCTATCATGCTCAAGGCCTATCCCTTGGCCATCATGCCGATTATCGAGGTGTTCGGAATCATCTCCAAGCCCTTTGCCCTCATGGTCCGTCTTTTTGCCAACATGATGGCAGGACATGCCATTCTCCTCTCATTCATCTCCATCATCTTTATCACCTGCTCTTTGGGCAGCTGGATGGCTTACGTCGTGGGAGGCGGAATGACGATAATGAGTTTCCTGATGATTCTCTTCATGAATTTTCTGGAATGCCTTGTAGCTTTCGTACAGGCCTACGTCTTTACGCTCCTTTCGGCCGTATTCATCGGTCTGGCTCACCCCGCACATGAGCATAAGGCATAAGCCGTCTTGAGGCCGGTATGGCCGATAATACAACCGTGGCTTTAGCTTGCCGGAAATATTCACGGGAGAAGTCACAGGAGAAGTCAGGAATCGCATTCAAAACCAGGAATCGGATTCAGGAATACATACAGAATCAAGCATATAAACTAAAAAACATAAAACCTTAATTTTTATCACATTACAACTATGATGTTATTAGCTCTCATGCAAGCAGCTGCAGCAGGTGCAGGCCTTGCTAAGTTTGGTGCCGCTATCGGCGCAGGTATTGCAGCCATCGGTGCAGGTCTCGGTATCGGTCGTATTGGTGGCAATGCAATGGAGGCCATCGCACGTCAGCCCGAGGCTGTTGGCGATATCCGTACCAACATGATTCTTACTGCGGCATTCGTTGAGGGTGTGTCACTCTTCGCTGTCGTTGTATGCGCGCTCTGCGTGTTCTTATAATAACAGCCCCATTGTAGGATGTGTGGGGGCACGCGGTTCTGTGGTTTCCCTATGACCCAGAATGCGAGTGTGCTCCCCCACCACCCTACTTCCACTACATGTATCCACTCCACAACACATAGAAAATCAGACAAGCACGCAAATGGAGTCAATGAATTTGCCCGGAATGCTCACTCCCGATATAGGCCTTATATTCTGGATGGCGCTGGCATTCATCATCGTCCTCCTGATACTCGCCAAGTTCGGATTTCCAGTCATCATCAAGATGGTGGAAGAACGCCAGCAGTTCATCAGCGAGAGCCTGACCAATGCACGCAGCGCCAATGAGAAACTTGCCTCTATTCAAGCGGAAGGAGAGAAAATCCTGCGCGAAGCACGAGAGGAGCAAGCAAAAATAGTGAAGGACGCTATGGCAACTCGTGACGCAATCATCAAGGAGGCAAAAACCAAGGCCACCACAGAGGGAGAAAAACTCCTTCAGGAGGCCAAGGCTCAAATCCTGGTTGAAAAGGAGAACGCCCTGCGCGAAATCCGTTCACAAGTCGCAGAGCTTTCTATACGCGTAGCCGAGCAGTTGGTCATGGAGCAACTCAAGGACGACTACAAGCAGGAAACCTATATCAACAGTATTCTTGATAAAATCGAGAAATAACCAAACTGACCGTAAATGGACATAGGAATCGTATCTTCGAGATATGCCAAGGCACTTCTGCGATTTGCCAATGAAAGCAAAGAGGCCAAGCAGGTCTATGCAGAAATGCAGCAGCTGGCTACGTCGTTCACCAGCGTCCCCATGCTTGCAGCGGCTCTGCAGACCCCCACTCTTACCAAGGAGAGGAAAGAAATGCTACTCATTGCCGCAGCCAACACTGGACAGGAAGTCAGCGCATCGACGAGGAAGTTTGTGAATCTCTGTGTCAGCCAGCGACGTGAGAACATCATGCAGTTCATCGCCACGAGTTTCTCCGCGCAATATGAGACCGCCAACAATGTCATCAGCGGATCGCTGATACTGGCACGTCCGGTGTCAGAAAAACTGGCAGAGAGAATCAAGGCTATCGTAGAAGCGCGTACCCAAAAGACTGTCGAGATGAAGGTGAGTATCAATCCTGAAATCAAGGGAGGCTTTATCCTTCAATACGGTGACAACAGGATGGACGCAAGCCTAAAAGGACAGCTTGAGCACTTACGTCGGAATCTAACGGCTGATGCCAGATAACACCATCTCACCAACATTGCCCCAATGGTGGAAGCCATACCCGTACGGGCAATATAGGTCAGACATCATAGAATCATCAGACACAAGCATATATATTGCTCATATATAGGCTCATCAAAAACGGGTGTACCACTCCAAAAACATGCCATTGCATGTCCAAAAACATGCCATTGCATGCAGTGACAATTATTTTCATAATGATATAATTGCCGGATGACGATGCCGGATGATGCCATGATGTCTAATTCTGACGGTGGTCAGGAAATAATAGAACCCACCATAAATAATTCTTAGAATTCTACCAAAAGAATATGCCTAATAACATAAAGCCAAGCGAGGTTTCAGAAGTCCTGCTTCAGCAACTCAAAGACCTTGCCACTGATGTCAAGTTCGAGGAAGTCGGTATCGTATTGACCGTAGGCGACGGTGTAGCACGCATTTACGGACTGACGAAAGTCACCGAGAACGAGCTTCTCGAATTTGAGAACGGCGTGATGGGCGTTGCCATGAACCTTGAAGAGGACAACGTTGGCGCCGTGCTTCTGGGAAGTTCCGAAGGCATCAAGGAAGGCCAGAGCGTAAAGCGTACACGTCGTGTAGCCTCCATTCTGGTCAACGATAATTTCGTAGGCCGTGTCATCAACCCTCTTGGACAGCCTCTGGATGGAGCAGGAGAGATTGAGGGCGAGAAATTCCTCATGCCTCTCGACCGCAAGGCACCGGGTGTGATTTACCGACAGCCTGTAACAGAATCGCTTGCCACGGGTCTTAAGAGTGTCGACTCCATGATTCCCATCGGCCGCGGACAACGCGAGCTGATTATCGGTGACCGACAAACGGGAAAGACTGCCATTGCCATCGACACCATCATCAACCAGCGACAATGCTTTGAGGCCGGCGACCCCGTATACTGCATTTATGTGGCAATCGGTCAAAAGGCATCCACAGTGGCCAACATCGTGGAGACCCTCAAGAACCATGGTGCCATGGACTATACGATTATAGTAAGTGCTACGGCCTCCGAAAGTGCAGCCCTGCAATACTATGCTCCTATGGCAGGAGCAGCCATAGGAGAGTTCTTCCGCGACCGTGGAAAGCATGCCCTCGTGGTCTATGACGACCTTTCCAAGCAGGCTGTGGCATACCGCGAGGTTTCGCTCATTCTGCGCCGTCCATCCGGACGCGAGGCCTATCCAGGAGATGTATTCTACCTCCACTCCCGCCTGCTGGAACGTGCAGCAAAAATCAATGCCCAGAATGAAGTGGCACAGCAGATGAACGACCTTCCCGAATGCCTGAAGGATAAAGTGAAAGGTGGAGGATCGCTCACGGCACTCCCCATCATCGAGACTCAAGCTGGCGACGTATCTGCCTACATTCCTACGAATGTCATCTCCATCACCGATGGCCAGATTTATCTTGACACGAATCTTTTCAACCAGGGCTTCCGTCCTGCCATCGATGTGGGTATCTCCGTATCGCGTGTAGGAGGTAGCGCACAGATCAAGAGCATGAAGAAGGTGGCTGGTACGCTGAAGATTGACCAGGCACAGTATCGCGAACTTGAAGCTTTCTCCAAGTTCTCCAGCGATATGGATCCCGTGACAGCCATGACCATCGACCGCGGACGCAAGAACAACCAGTTGCTCATTCAGGCCCAATATTCTCCTATGCCCGTGGGCGAGCAGGTGGCCATCCTCTTCTGTGGCACAAAGGGTCTGCTTGCCAATGTTCCCATTGACAAGGTACGCGATTTTCAGGATATGTTCCTCAGCACTCTTCGTGCATCGCATGCCGAGGATGTGCTTGCCGTCCTGTCAGCAGGCAAACTTACCGATGAGGTCACCGCTACACTTACAAAGGTCGCTGCGGAAGTGGCAGCACAATATAAGTAAGGCGAGGCGTTTCAATACCAATATAACCTGATTATAATATGGCTTCACTCAAAGAAGTTAAGAATAGAATCGCATCAGTCAACAGCACACGCAAGATTACCAGTGCCATGAAGATGGTTGCCTCCAGCAAGCTTCATCATGCGCAACAGAGCATCGAGCGGATGCTGCCCTACGAGGAAACGCTGGAGAAAATGCTGAAGACCTTCTTGGCCACACGTCCCGACATCACATCGGCGTTTGAGCAGACTCACAAGCAGCTCAGATGCGTGGCACTCGTGGTCTACGCATCAAACAGCAGTCTCTGCGGTGGCTTCAATGGCAATATCATCAAGGAGATGATAAAAGCCGTCGACCACTATCGTAAACTTGGTGTGGAGCGCATAGTCATCTACCCTATCGGCCGAAAAGTGGCGGAAAAGGTAGCAAAACTGGGGTTGGAGTCGGCAGGAGATTTCACCCACCTCGCCGACAGGCCCAACGAGTCCGATTGTCGTGAGGTGTCCATCAGCATCAACAAGAAATATCAGGACGGTGAGTACGACCGCGTGGAACTCATCTACCACCATTTCAAAAGTGCCGGCTCGCAGATATTGCGACGGAAGCAGTATCTCCCCATCGACCTCTCGTTGCAGCTAGCAGAAGTCAAGACCGACAGGGACCTCCAGTCCAGAACTGCTACCGCAGAGAGTGTGGCATATGCCAAGCAGCATGGTGGCGAAACCATAAAATATGAGCATAGCGAGGCCAAGCCCCTCAACGACAACTATATCGTCGAACCGTCAGTCAAGGAACTCTTGCTGAAGCTGATTCCCAAAGAGCTCCATCTGATGTTCTATACCGCCCTGCTTGACAGCAATGCTTCAGAACATGCCGCACGAATGATTGCCATGCAGACTGCTACTGACAATGCCGATGAACTGCTCCGTATACTCCGGCTGCAATACAACAAGACCCGCCAATATGCCATTACGGCCGAACTTCTCGATATCGTGGGAGGCTCCATGTCGTAAACGCATCATTCCAATTTTTAAGGGGTTCACCTTAAATTTTCGGGGAAGACCATTATAGGCTTCCCCGTTTTTTTTATTCGTGCTACTCCATAGAAAAAACAAGTAATATTGAAAGCCCTTCAGGACACCTTTCATGCGTCACTTCATGATAAGGGGGGATTCTGTCCTTCCTCTTTCGCATATACACTTTCAATATCTGACACCCGACACATATTTCGGCCCACGCTTCCAATATGGAACCCAACACCACACTATAATATGGAACTCGACACCACCATCACGCTACTGCTGAACGGCTCCCAGAATGTCTATATCGACACCTTTGTCATGCTTGCCACAAAAGCGTGGATTTGGATGGGGCTATATGCAGCCATGCTCTATGTCATATTCCGGGAGCATGACATGCGCAATTTCCTCGCCATTTTAGCAGGACTTTTGCTATGCGTTCTCATTGCCGACCAGGTGTCGTCAGGCATCGTCAAGCCGCTTGTGGCAAGGTTTAGACCAAGCCACAGTCCAGAGATTGCACATCTGGTAGATGTTGTGAACGGCTACCGTGGAGGAAGGTACGGCTTTTTCTCCAGCCATGCCAGCAACACGATGGCCATAGCGGTATTCCTGAGCAAGGTGCTGCGGAACAAAAGTGTCACGCTCACGCTTCTCACATGGAGTTTGCTCAACTGCTGGACCCGCCTATATCTTGGCGTACATTATCTCAGCGATATATTGACAGGACTCGTCTTCGGTGCCTTTGTTGGATTCACGCTCTACACCATCTACCGACGTTTCATTGCTGTTTCTACCCACCGCTGTTCCCCAACTATCCTAAACATAATCCCTTGCACATTCCTTATCACGCTCATCGTCATTGCCATTCCCTGGAAACTGTGTTTTTAAGACCACTTACAGGCAGTATGGAATCTTTTATTGAAAAAAACTGAAGAAAATTCCCATTTGTCTTGGCTATTTCCCCAAAAGAGACTAACTTTGCACCTCGAAACGGAAAGATGCCGGAGTGGTCGAACGGGCCGCACTCGAAATGCGGTGAACGGGTAA
>CAMGOT010000056.1 GCA_946060685.1 uncultured Bacteroidales bacterium | reverse complement strand
ATAAGTGGCATAATTAAATCTTAGTATAAACTAATTTTGAATACCTACTTATAAATTCGCTTTGTCAGATTTTGGAGTAATTTTCGTGAATAAATTATAAGTTAGAGAGGGAGTGTAGCGAGCTACATGACCGATTTAACCTGTAATTTAGGCCGAAAACAACCCAAAAGATGGCAAAACGTTAATCCATAATTATTATTCCCTTTAACGGTGGGAATTTATAGAACACACTTATATTGTAAAAGAGCGCATAAACGGGTGTCATCTATCATTCAAAGTTAGATTTCTCCTCGCTTTCAATAGTTAATGTGCTCCCGGATATGGAAGTAACCCATAAGAAAGGAAATAAAATGACAGTTGTGCAAAAAAAGAGCATAAAAATGCGTGCTGAATCGACATCCTGTGAAGCCCACCTCGATCGTTTGCCCAAGAAATCGCCTGGGAGAAAGCAGGAAAAGTTTCCCTCATCATAAAAGAGATAATGCCCCGCAAGCTTTGGAAGCCTGCGGGGCATTGGGCGTCAAGATGATGCTACGGAGCCAGAAACTGTACTGAGTGGCATCTTGTGTTGGGCGACGTCAGGGAAAAGGATGTACGGCATTATTCCTTTTCGGTGAGGTCGTTGGGGAGCATCGTGACGGTGCAGCGGTTGAATTGCTTGAGGAGCACATCGTTGACGAAAGTCTTCACATCATCGGAGGAAAGATTCTTGATGCTGTCCTCATAGCCCGACTGGAGATCATGCTTCCAATAGTTCTTCGTCATGACGAGATTCTCCCAGTATTTGTTGCTGCGCTGCTTGTCGGCATAATCCTTCAGCTGGAATTCCTTGAACTTCTGCAGTTCCTCAGCCGTCACACCATCCTTGGCAATATCATCGATGCCCTTCTGCATGAGTGCAAGAGCCTCGTCCATCTTCTCAGGCTTCACGGGGCAGTAGACCTGCATGGAGTATTCGTCGTGCAGACCATAGGAGAGGCTGGCATAAGCTCCTACACTATAGGCCATGCTGCCCTCCTCGCGGATGCTCTTCAGATAACGCTCGGAAAGGATGCTTCCCAATGCGCTCACGGCAATATTCTGCTTCATGGTGTAGGGTGTCTCGCCGGTCCACATCACGACGATGCAAGCCTGGGGTGTCTCCATGTCGCGGGTGAAACGGTTCTCCACCTTGCCCTTCACGGGAGTGATGTTGAGGTCGGTATATTCCTCGCGTGCCTTAATGCCCTTGAGGGGAGCGATGTACTGCTCGGTGAATGCACGGAGCGAATCGACATTGAAGGCACCGGTGAAATAGAAGTCGAAGTCGCCTGCACTCTGGAAACGCTCACGATAGATTTGGCGGATTTTCTCATAGTCCACTTTATCCAGGTCGGCGAGATGGGGGAAGAAACGACGCGGATTGTGGTTGTAGAGCGTCTGCGTGAGGGTATCGCTGAAAGCCTGCATGGGATTTTTCTCCGCGTTGGCCAGCTGGCTGCGCATCATCGCCATGAAATTGTTGTAGCCATCCACATCATTGGAAGGTTCCTGGAAGCGCAGGTAGGTGAGTTCGAAGAGCGTACGCAAATCCTTGGGAGTGGAGTGTCCGCTGAGCACCTCGGTAGCATCGCCGAGTCTGACAGCCACATCCACCTGCTTGCCCGCAAGTTTCTTCACCAGTTCCGTGCCGGTGAAGTTGCCGATACCCGTCGTTCCTATCACATCGTCCAGGAAGCTGGCATTGATGTAATCCTTCGTGTCCACCTTGTTCGTACCACCCTTGGAGCGTGCCGTCATGAGCACCTGGGAATCGTTGAAGTCCGTCTGCTTGAAATAAACGTTGGCACCATTCTTCAGCGTCCATTTGGTGTAGCCGAATTCGGCAGCTTCCTCCTTCGCGATCTTGCCCGCTTTTGGCAGCTTGCTGATGAGGGGCTCGTTGTTCACCTCGTCGACGTAAGCCTCGGTCTGGGTGCGGAAACCCTCCTCTACGGCCGCACGTATGGCAGCGGTGCTGGGGATCACCACATCGTCCTTCTCGGGATAGAAGGCGAGGAACACGAAATTGGTGTCTACATTGGCCGTCAGTTGCTCGAAGGTCTGGCTGAAAGCCTCTGTGGGGAACTGCTGCATCAGCATTTGTGTGACCTGATATTCCGTCTCAATGTCGGGGATGGCATTGCCTTCCAGGAAGTGGCGCACATACTGCGGACAGTAGAAGGAATTCTTCTGCTTGTTGCGGTTGTTGTACACCTTCTCTATCTGCGAGAGATATTCATCCTTGGCACGCTGGATTTCAGTGGCGGTGAATCCATGCTGCCGCACGCGGCCCACCTCGGTGAGCAGGGCCTTCACGGCCTCCGTGTCCTGTCCGGGCTTCGGCATGAGCATCATGGCGAAGGCATCGGCCGTCTTCGACACAAGGTAGGAATCGTAGCCGGCATTTGCGCTGATGAAGGGGCAGTCGGGCTGCTGGCTGTATTCGTCCAGACGCTGGTTGAAGGCATCGGCCATCACACTCAAGATGATGTTTTGTGCCATGAACATCATGCTGCCGCGCATTTCGGCAGGCATAGGTTCATGCTTGAAGTACATGCTCAGGATGGTCTGCTGTTGCTCCTTGTCCTTGTCGATGCAATAGATGGGGGCAGGATTGTCGGGTACGGGATAAAGCTCATAGGGAGCCTCGTTCTCAGGGTTCTTGATGTCGGAGAAATACTCCTTGATCTTGCCCTCCACATAGTCCACATCCACATCACCCACCACGATGATGCCCTGCAGGCTGGGGTGGTACCACTTGCGATAATAGTCGCGGAGGAACTCGGGGGTAAAGTTGTCAATCACCGACATCAGTCCGATGGGCATACGCTCTCCATAGCGGGATTCGGGATAGAGATGGGGAAGCTGGCGGTTGATGATTCTCATGCTGGCACTACTGCGCATACGCCACTCCTCATGGATGACTCCGCGCTCCTTGTCAATCTCCTCCGTCTCCAGATTCAGGCCTCCGCTCCAGTCGCTGAGGATGAGGAGGCAGGAGTCGATGTTCGTCACATCGGTGGTGGGCACATCGTCAATGTTGTAGACCGTCTCGTCGGTAGAGGTATAGGCATTGAGATTCTGTCCGAACTTCACGCCGATGCGCTCGCAATACTTGATCAGGCTATTGCCGGGGAAGTGCTTGCTGCCGTTGAAAGCCATATGTTCGAGGAAGTGTGCCAATCCGCGCTGGCTTTCCTCTTCCTGCACCGAGCCCACCTTCTGTGCAATGTAGAAGTTGGCCTGGTTCTTGGGCTCCTCGTTGTGGCGGATGTAATAGGTGAGCCCATTGTCGAGCTTGCCGATCTTCACAGCGGGGTCAACGGGAAGTTCCGGCACCTGGGCTACTGCAGGGGCTGCAAGGGTTGCCACGAGCAGAAGCAGGATAAATTTCATCTTTTTCATTGAAATGAGATAATGGAAAATTGTGTATATTCTTGTTCTAACGCTTGTCAGAAGGATTCTAATCCTAAAGGTGAGTTCTACAGAGTCCTATACCGTCAACATTCTTGTTCATCGCAGTTTTTCGTTTTGACGCATGCAATGGAAGGAATGCTACATCAGTCAATGGGAAAACATCAGCCGTGTGGTGAAAATCCCTGCAAAGTTGCGCTTATAGCATCCGGCATTGAGCGCATGAGCCTGCAGCATTCATATTGTTGCGTCACGAAAGGTGCCGTCACGAATGGTCCTTTTTTCTTGCCCTTTCCTTGTGGATGGTGGATGCCTTCAGCACGATACGACTCTCCGGTCCGCAATTAAACAGGAGATCAATCATGGAGAGGTTGGGGAGGAAACCATGACGCTGGGCGAAAACCTGAAAATAAGGCTTCGCGCAGAAGCTCGGGTCGGAGTCGGCGGGGAGTTTCGGCCGAATGGTCTGACGGAAATCTTCTACCTCAAGGCCCTGCTGCCGCAGGGTATCGGCATCAAGGTAGGCATTGTCGTTGACGCGGATATCAGGATGGAGGTCAAGAAGGTCAAGTACAAGATGACAAAGGGCGGCATTGAAATCCACAAGATAGCGGAACGGCTGGCGGTAGATATTCTCGAAATCGTCGGCATAGTAGGCGAAGAAAGCGCTGCGGTCGTAGGCCGAAACGATAGCCTGCCAATGCTGGTGTCTCCATTTCCCATGCTCGCTGATGCGAATGTCGCGCATCGCTGTCCGTGATGTTCCTCCAGTCTCCGTCTCCACAGGTACCGTGAGTGCCAGCGGCCCGTCATCGGCAGCAATGATGCAGCGGTTGCGATAGGTCTGCTTCACATAGTGGTCGGCGCGTTCCTCCACGATGGGCACCCCGCTGTAGAGCTTGGTGAAATACTGAACGGGAGGCAGATAGGCTGAAGTAAGAAGTATCATGGGAAAATGACCAATATATCAGGAAACCATGATTTCACCTCATCATTTGATGTCGCCCACCCAGTTGAAGCAGCGGGAGAAGCGGAGATGACCCTCTGTCCAGCCATAATCCTTGTCGGTGGAAAGCCAGATGAAAAGCGGCTTGCCCACGATGTGGTCCTCCGGCACAAAGCCCCAGAAACGGCTGTCGGCAGAATTGTCGCGGTTGTCGCCCTGCATCCAGTAGTAATCCATCTTGAAGGTATACGACTTGGCCTCCTTACCATTGATGAAAATGCGTCCGTCTCGCACCAGAAGGTCGTTGCCCTCATATTCGCGGATGCAACGCTCATACACGGCGATGTTCTCCATCGTGAGGTCGAGGCTCTTTCCGCGGGCAGGAATCCAGATGGGGCCATAGTTGGCCGTTGACCATCCCGTAGTCATGTTGAGAGGATAGAGAAGTTCTGCCAGAGCAGGAGCCTGCTGGATGACACGGCAGAATTCCGGATGCTTCTGGAGTTCAGCCTTTGTGGCTTTCGTGAGCGGCATGCAGACAATGTTTTCTCCTGCCACATTGCCCAGGTCTTCCTCCGTGATGCCATTCTTTTTCATAAAATCACGGTCGCCCGTGAGCCATTCCGAGACATCGCCCATGGTGTAGCCGCCTTCGCGAAGATGAGCAGGGGTAAACCCGCGCAGCGCACTCCAGTTGTACCATTCCACATAGTAGGCCTGCTGTGCCTTCTCAGGAGTGGGGAGCGGCTTTCCGTCGATGTACACTATGTTGTCTTTGATTTGCAGAGTCTGTCCTGCTTTTCCCACACAGCGCTTCACATAATTCTCCCGGCGGTCTACAGGACGGCTGATGATGGGGCCGTATTCTTCAGGATGCTGTGCGATATAGTTGCGTCCGGCCTGATATATCCCGGCGTAGGCTTCGCGCTGCTGCTGGAGGGGAAGCGTGTCGGAAGGCAGGTCGCACTGAAGAATCTGCCGGCCGCAATCGTAGCACAGACGATAGAAGTCGGCTCCCTGTGTATATTCAGCCAAGGTGTCGCCGGCAGGATAGGTGAAGACGACGATGTCGCCCACTTCCACCTCTTCCATACCCTTCACCCGACGGTAGTCCCACTTGGGCCATTCCACGTAGCTCTTTCCGCCACCCAGCCATGTGGGCATGTTGTGCTGCGTGAGCGGCATGGTGAGCGGTGTGGTAGGAATGCGGGGGCCATAGTTGACCTTCGACACCAGGAGGTAATCGCCTGTCAGGAGGCTTTTCTCCAGTGATGACGAGGGAATGACGAAATTCTGGAAAAAGAAGAGATTGAGAAAATAGATGGCCACGCCTGCAAAGACGAGTGCATCTACCCACGACATGATGCCACGGAATACGGGGTTCTCCAGGTCGCGCCACCATCCCCAGTTGATTTTATGAGTGATGTAGGCATCATAGATAAACGGGATGACGATAATGCCCCACCAGCATCCCACCCAAAAGAGGAATGCGCAATAAAGGAGCGTGATGATGGCAAAGGCCAGCCAATTCTTGCGCGGGCCTGCAGGTGTGTTCGGTTGGTTTGTCTTGGAAGCCATGAGGCGTAATATATTATGGTGTTTCTACACGTGTTCGGGCTGTGTGTCAAAAAGTGTGCAGCAAGATTCAGGACGGGGCAGGCATACCCCGTCAGAACTTGACTGCGTCTATACAGCATTTTCTGAGAGGGAGGGTGGCACGATGTGCCTGTTGCCATCCGCCTCCCTCCAAGGACATCAGTCGTCCCAGCGGAAGAGGTCGTCGATGGTGAGCCATCCTGAATGGTCTGCCAGAAATTCCGCTGCCAGCACCGCACCAAGGGCAAACCCCTCGCGAGTATGGGCAGAGTGTGTGATTTGGATAAGGTCGGCGGGAGAGTCGTAGGTGACGGTGTGAATCCCCGGCACTTCATCACGACGAACGGCATCCACGCGGAGCAGATGGGCAGGAGTGTCGGCAGACCCGCTGACACTGCCATCCGCTTCCCGGACAGTGCCCTTCACCCAAGTTTCCTTGCGCTCCAATTCCTCACAAGCCTGCTCTGCCAGGGTGATGGCAGTGCCGGAGGGGGCATCGAGCTTATGGATATGGTGCGTCTCTTCAAGCGTGACATCATATTCCGGGAAGCGATTCATGATATGTGCCAGATGGCGGTTGACGGCACGGAATATCGCTACTCCTACACTGAAATTGCTGCTCCACAGCAGGGTCTTGCCCTCCTGCTCGCAGAGCTGCTGCATCTGATTCTTGACATCGCCTTTCAGCCATCCTGTGCTGCCGCTCACCACCTTTATGCCACGCTCCATGCAGCTGCGCACATTCTGTTCGGCTGCCTGTGGTGAGGTGAATTCTATCGCCACATCGGCGGAGCGGAAGGCATCGCCATCCATGTCGGAAGTATTGTCGACATCAATAATCGCCACTATTTCATGGCCACGTTTGCGGGCAATGGATGCTATCATGTGCCCCATCTTGCCATATCCAACAAGTGCTATTTTCATTCCTTAACGCTAATATATTTTTTCAGTACGGGAGTCATCGGCCCGCTTTGCCCGAAGGCAAAATGCCGCCCCGATTTTATTAAACACATTCATGGTGGCGAGAGAACAGGCCACCTTCAGGCAGATTCCATGAATTGGTTCTTATGGCAAAAAAGAAATCCTGTTTTTTCTTGGGGACTTCCGCAGCTCGCACCGTATATTTTTGCTTTCGTTCAGCCAGCGTAGTCCGCTGCGCTCCTTCCTGAAAGACAAAAACCTACGTCACAATAGACGAAAATGCACTGCCGGCTAATTTATGTAGAACCTGCCTTTAGAGAAAATCACGTGCAAAATTACGCCAAAAGAGGCTATTTGCCAAATGTTTTGCTGATTTTCAAGGGTTTTGGGCCAAGGCAATGACGATATGAGCGTTATTTCTTTGCAGTTTCACCTTTTTCGTGTAATTTTGCCGCAAATATAAAAGAAAAACAAGAATAGTCATCGACTAAACAAGTAGTCTGCTCAATAAGTAGTCTGCACAGATTGCGCCTTAACCGATGCAGATTACGTCTTAAACAATATCGCGTCATAAACATATGAGTCTTAAATGTGGCATAGTCGGACTGCCGAATGTGGGCAAGTCGACCCTCTTCAACTGTCTGAGCAACGCCAAAGCCCAGAGTGCAAACTTTCCTTTCTGTACCATTGAGCCGAATGTAGGTGTCATCACCGTTCCTGACGAGCGTCTGGCGGTATTGGCACCGATGGTCAACACGACAAAAATCGTACCCACCACGGTGGAGATAGTGGACATTGCCGGACTTGTGAAGGGAGCCTCGAAGGGCGAAGGACTCGGAAATCAGTTCCTGGGCAACATCCGCGAGACGGATGCCATCATCCATGTGCTCCGATGCTTTGACGATGAGAATGTGGTACACGTTGACGGCAGTGTCGACCCCGTGCGCGACAAGGAAATCATCGACACGGAGCTGCAGCTCAAGGATCTTGAAACCTGCGAGAACCGCATCAAGAAGGTGGAGAAAGTGGCACAGGTGGGAGGCGACAAGAATGCACGCATCGAATACGATGTGCTCTGTGCCTATCGCGAGGCACTGCTGCAGGGAAAAAATGCACGCAGCGTGACTTTTGAGAGCAAGGAAGAGACGGCTGCCGCCAAGGGGCTCTATCTCCTTACGGCAAAGCCTGTGCTCTACGTCTGCAACGTCGACGAGGGTGCGGCTTCTACGGGCAATGCCTACGTGGAGGCTGTACGACAGGCCGTGAGGGATGAGGGTGCGGAAATTCTGGTAGTGGCAGCCCAGACAGAGGCCGACATCGCCGAACTCGACACCTACGAGGAACGGCAGGAGTTTCTCAGCGACCTCGGACTGGAAGAGAGCGGATGCAACCGTCTCATCAAGGCTGCCTACAAGATGCTGGAACTGGAGACCTTCATCACTGCCGGAGAAATGGAAGTGAAGGCATGGACCTACCGCAAGGGATGGAAGGCACCGCAATGTGCAGGAGTCATCCACACCGACTTCGAGCGCGGATTTATCCGTGCGCAGGTGATTAAATACGATGATTTTGTGCGTCTGGGCAGCGAGGCTGCCGTGCGCGATGCCGGACTGCTTCACATCGAAGGCAAGGACTATGTGGTGCAGGATGGCGACATCATGCACTTCCTCTTTAATGTCTGAATCGGTGGTAGGGGATGGCATAGCCGGCGATGGAGGGGAGCGTGGTCTCCTGCCTCAGCATCCTCCTGCCTCACCGGAAGGCTGCATCTTGCATTCGCAACTCTGGCATTGACCATTCGGTCTTGACAAATTATACATTCAGAAAATTCGTCCATACATTATGATTGTTTGGAATCCTGATTTGATAGCCTTCTCCATAGGTTCCCTGGCAGTGCGGTGGTACTCCCTGCTGTGGTGCATCGGCCTTGCCATTGCCTATTATGTGGTGATGCGCCTCTACAAGAAGCAGGGCATCCCGGAGGAGAAGTTCGACCCTCTCTTTTTCTACTGCTTCGTGGGCATCCTGGTGGGTGCCCGTTTGGGGCATTGCCTGCTTTATGAACCTGCCTATTTCCTGGCACATCCGCTGGAAATGTTCCTTCCCATCCGTTTCGACGAAACGGGCAACTGGCATTTCACGGGCTACGCAGGCCTGGCAAGTCATGGTGGAACGGCAGGCATTATCCTCGCTCTCTGGCTGTATGTGCGCAATACGGGGGTGAATTTCATCCGCGTCATCGACAACATCGGAATTGCCACTCCCATCACGGCATGCTGCATCCGTCTTGGCAATCTGATGAACTCTGAAATTGTGGGAAAATACACGGGCAGCGACTATGGTTTCGTCTTCGTGCGCCTGGGAGAGACTTTGCCGCGACATCCTGGACAACTCTATGAGGCAATAGCCTATTTCGTGTTTTTCCTCATCAGCCTCTGGCTCTATCGCCGCTATCCGCAGCGTGTGGGCACGGGTTTCTATTTTGGCTTCTGCCTGACGTCCATCTTCGTGTTCCGCTTCTTCGTCGAGATTTTCAAGGAAGTGCAGGAACCGTGGGAACTGGATATGGTCAATGCCGTAGGCATCAACCAGGGGCAGTTGCTCTCCATCCCCTTCGTCGTTATCGGCGTGATGGGACTATTGGGCGTCTATCGCCGTTTTGGCGATGTGGCCAAAGCGTCATGAGCCTTCCTGTGTTTTGGGAGGAAATCATTTGCTCTACTATAGGAAACGTCCGGAAAGTGGGAGCACTGGCAAGTTTTCATCCATACCCCCCTCTTCTCTGCCATCTTTTCCCTCCTATATATATATATATGGTGTGGAGTCTCTCTTAATGTAATGCCGTGGCCATGATTCTTTCGCCCATCAGTTGGCATCCGGTTTTGCTATCCTGTATAGATTAACCATAAAATCAAACTATAATTATCGTATGAAACCAGCAAAAGTATTTTTCGGAGTGGCCGGTCTTTCCGTCCTCTTCCTTACAAGCTGTAGCAAACTCGGCGAACTTTCTGCCGACAATTTCACGGTGACCCCCAATCCGCTCGTAGAGAGTGCCAGCAAGGTGCCCGCCACTATCGACGGACGCTTCCCCGTGAAGTACATGAAGAAGAAGGCTGTCGTTACCGTAACGCCTGAGCTCCGCTATGCCGGAAATGCCGTTCAGGGACAGTCTGCCACATTCCAGGGCGAGAAGGCCGTAGGAAACAATCAGACCATCAGCTACAAGATGGGCGGCAACTACACGATGAAGACCACCTTCGACTATGTGCCCGAGATGGCTCTGAGTGAGCTTTACCTGACCTTCAATGCCTCCATTGGCAAGAAGACCTACAATGTTCCCGCTGTGAAGGTAGCCGATGGTGTGCTCGCCACCAGCCAGCTTGTCTATCGTACTGTGGCAAGTGCCAATACCTGTGTGGCTCCCGATGCTTACCAGCAGATCATCGCGCAGCACCAGGATGCACAGATCAAGTACCTCATCAATCAGAGCCGCGTACGCACCAGCGAACTCTCCACGACCTCTATCCAGGAATTCGTGAAAGTACTTCGCGAGATCAAGGCCGACCAGAAGTCCTATGCTCTCGACAATATCGAAGTAAGTGCCTACGCATCCCCCGATGGTGCCCTCAGCTTCAACGAGAAGGTGGCTTCCGGACGTCAGGCTACCGCTTCCGACTATGTGAACAGCCAGCTCAAGCAGATTGCTCTCGATGGTACGGTTGATACCAAGTATACCGCTGAGGACTGGGATGGCTTCCAGGAAATCGTTTCTGCCAGCAACATCCAGGACAAGGAAGTGATTCTCCGTGTCCTCAATATGTATAAGGATCCCGAGGAGCGCGAGGCTCAGATTCGCAATATGAGCGTGGCTTTCCGCGAACTCGCTGACGAAGTGCTCCCCGAACTCCGTCGTGCACGTCTGACCATCAACTACAAGCTCATTGGCCGTACCGATGCTGAAATCAAGCAGCAGTTCAAGGACGATGCCACCAAGCTTAGCGTTGAGGAACTGCTCTATGCCGCTACTCTTACCAACAATCCCAGCGAGCAGAAGCAGTACTTCGAGGCTGCTGCACGTCAGTACCCCAACGACTATCGTGCCTATAACGGTCTGGCACAGGTGGCTTATGCACAGGGCGACCTCGCTGCTGCCAAGAGCGCACTCCAGAAAGCCGGCAACAAGACCGAGGCTAATGCCAATGCTGCGCTCATCGCCATTGCAGAAGGCAATCTCGACCAGGCAGAGGCTCTCCTCGGCAAGGCGCTCACCGCTGCCAACTATAACGAGGTGCTTGGTAACCTTCAGATTGCCCGTGGCAACTGGACTCAGGCTGCCCAGGCGCTCAAGGGTGTAAACACCAACAGTGCCGCCCTGGCTCAGATTCTGACCAAGGACTATGCTTCTGCTAAGCGTACGCTCGATGCTGTGGCTGCTCCCGATGCCATGACCTCCTATCTCAAGGCCATCGCTGCTGCACGTACCGGCGATACCGCAGGTGCCAAGAGCGCACTCCAGAAGGCTGTTTCTCTGGACAGCTCGCTGGCAGACTATGCCGCTAAGGATCTTGAGTTCATCCTCACTGGCGTAAAATAATTGAAAAGTCAGGAGGAGGAACTGTCACCTGTAGGTGAATCGAAAAATCTCGAACCGACTGCTATACGGCATTGCCGCGTGGTTCGTTCCTGATTCGTGGTTCTTCCTGACATAGCGCTATGTTTGCCTGCACGGAAACAGGCAGAACTGAAGTAATTTAATGGGGAGGCGGGATGAGACAATCTCCCGCCTCCCCCCTTTTTCTTCCCCCGAACATCTACGTTCTCCTTTTCTTATCCACCTGAATTATGAAAATCCGCATTCATTATTCCCTGTTTCCCCTTATAGCATTTCTCCTGCTGGCCAGTGCCTGCGGTCCCGACAAGCATCATGGCCGCATCGAAGGACAACTGGAAGGCATCAACCAGGCAAAAATCATGGCGTTTCCTGCCATCATGACGGCTGCCGACGGCGGACAGGTGGACACCATAGAAATCAAACGGGGAAAGTTCAGCTACGACCGGGAAATCTCGGCACCCCTTATTCTCACACTCCTCTATCCTAATTTCTCCCAGACCACACTCGTCATTGAACCCGGTGCCACAGTACGGCTGAAGGGTGATGCCAACCGTCTGAAGGAGATTACGCTGGATGGCAACGACGACAATCTTCTGCTCACGGAGTTCCGGCAGCGAATGCTGAAACTCGCTCCTCGCGAGCAGGAACGGGAGGCTGCCACCTTCGTGCGCTCCCATCCTGCCACATTGGCTGCGCTGACCGTTTTCCTCGACTTCTTCGCACACAAGGAAGTCCTGTCCCCTATTCCTGCCCTTTCGCTTCTGGAGACTATGGAGAAGCAGCAGCCCGACAATACCGACCTACGGCATCTCACAGCCTTCCTCAAACCTATCATGACTCATGCTCCTGGCGAAAAAATAAAGTCCTTTGCCGCCACCGATCTCAACGGCAAACGCTTCACGGAGTCCGACCTCAAAGGTAAACCTACGCTTTTTGTCTTCTGTGCGCAATGGCAAGGGAATTTCTTTCAGATAAGTACGCTGTCGAGTACCATTCGCCAGAATCTGCCGGAATCAAAACTGAACATTGTATACATCGTCTTCGATGAGCGTGAGAACAGTCTTCGCAAGCGAATGAAGAGTCTGCCGCTGCCTGGTCGGGTGGTGTGCGACAGCCGTGGACTCGCCTCCCCCCTTGTCCAGGCCTTAGGGGTGAGGTACATCTCCGGAAATATCCTGATGGATGCCCAGGGAAATATTCTCACCCGCGATATAAGTCTGACGGAATGGAAAGAGAAAATCCCCGAACTGCTGAAGGGACAATCGTAAAGGTCGTACCGTTGTGCAATTGGGGATGAGGATGTGGAAACCCAAGAATTTGCTGTCTGGAGGTCAGCTTCTTTTGCGGCCTTGAGCTTTTCACCATGTTCTCAAGAGTCTTTTTTATGCGCGAATAGAGGCTAAGATTTGGCTGTCTTCAATTCTGCAATCCCCAGACTGATGAGATTCAAACGTACGGTACAGGTCGAATTATTTTTTTAGGGTGTTGACTTTGTCTCTCGCCTTGGCCATTCAATTCAACTTGATGTTTGTTGTCGGTGGAGGCAAAATTTTTATGGGGTATTCTATAAATTAGCTTTCCTTCCCCAAGCCGACATCCCTTGCATGGAATATAATTTGATTTACTCAAGTTTCGCAAGTTCAAATAGCATGTGTTTCAGAAGTAACGGTACGCCCTGAAAGGGCAGCAAGTACATAGCCCAGGGCAACACCCTGGGCATTCACAACCAAATAGAGCTTGCGAAACTTGAATTTGATTTACTGATTGATACCCACATAAAAATAACGACAGTTCTTTTTGCCGTTTCAAACAGCTTTCGTATATTTGCACGTGAATAGCCCATGATGGCCCGGTAAAGAACAAGGGGAC
>CAMGOT010000055.1 GCA_946060685.1 uncultured Bacteroidales bacterium | reverse complement strand
CTTGTTTTTTTATCATGCCGATGTAAAAATAGCGGTTTTTTTATCAATATTTGCACTCGCATTTGTGCAACAGAATTATAACAGCCATTTTTATCTCACAAGAAGTTCGTTTTCCTTTTTGCTCTGCCGCCTTTAGCGTGGCATGATGCCAAACATGTCTCCACATGCAGCTCTCTCTGGCTTCATCAAATTGGGGTAAAAACCTCGCCTCAAAACACCAACCGCCCTCATTAATACTGAAAACTGCCGCAACTATCGGAAGCGAGATTGCCGAAGTCGTTTTTTTGTAAGTCCCATTAGAAATCCGTTGCCTGGAAATCTATGGGGATTTCCTCTGCCACGGAATCATTGAGAGGATGAGTGATGACGTAGATGTAGCCATCCAGCATATCGCGAAAACAGGACCACCTCAGTCGCCAGGGGGAAGAAGGGGTGATGTGATACTTCTCGATTGTTGCCGCATCAGGCAATGGCATGGTAAGGGCAGCATATACGATACGCAGGAAAGCCATAGGGGTGGAGTAGAACATATAGAACACGGCCCCTTTGCTCCTTCTCACTCGCTTGTCGTAGAAAAAGCGGCTTCCTGTGGTTTCCAGACTCGGCACGGTGCAAAGTTTGCGGGGGAAATAGCGAACGTGCAAGCCATACTGATGCGCCTGATGGATGAACACCTCTTCTTCACCGCAGGAAAGATAGTGAGCCCCCAGCCCGAAACGCGTGTCGAAAGCCGGGAGGCATTGGTCGATGCGAAGGGCTATCTCCCAACTTGAGATGTTCGTTCCTCGCGGACGGTTGCCATAGTCAAACTCCTCCCGGGCATAGGCTTTCATCGGCTCTCCCTTGACGGTATAGCATTGAAAGCAGGCGATGTCCACATCGGGATGCTGCTCAAAAGTGTCGATGACCATATCAATCTGCTCTTCCGTATAGCGCACATCGTCGTCGGCAATGATGGCGAGCGGCGTGGCGCAATGCCGCATCGCATTGTTACGGTTGACAGAAAGTCCCGACTTCGTCAGGGGCAGAATGGTCACATCTCTTCGTTCGAGCAACATCTGAGGTATCATCTTCAGGAAGATATCGCTGGTGTACTGAAACGACACCACATAGCACACCTCCTCGCGTTCGGGCAACAGGATATTCGCCACATTCTTCACGCGGTCGTTCAGTGTGCAGATGAGAATGGATATTTTCGGCATGGTTTCAGCCTTTTCGTGGTGGTTGATAATCCGTCGGATTGATGCTCCGTCGGTTGATGATCAGTTGATTTGATATTCCAGTGCGCTGTTGCTCTCGATATAGTCGAGAATCTTTTTGGTGACATTGATATGCAGCCGGCTGGCAGAGAGCATGAGTCGAGTGTTTTGAATAGGGTCGCAGAGGGTGAAGTTCAACTCACATTCTCCCGGTGATTCTGCCAGCATCGCCACCAGTTCCGACACGTTCTGCTCGTTGAAGGCATCGATATTGCATACGATGTTCAGGCGTCTGATTTTGCTGTTCTTCACGTCGGCAAGAAACTCCACCTTCGTGATGTTCAGTTGTGGCAAGGGTTCGCCCCATGTGCGCGCCTGTACCGTGGCCGTGATGAAGAGTGATGCCCCCACGCTGAAATATCCCTTGAATTGTGCCCAGGTGTCTCCGAAGAGAGCCAGTTCGCCAGGTCCTTCAAAATCCTCGATGACGACCTTTCCGAAGGGAATGCCGCGTTTGGTGGTACGTTCCTCCACATTCGTCACGATGCCGCCGAGATACACCATCTGGTTCATATAGGAATGCAGGTCGTCCACGTGCGGCATTTTCATGTTGCAGATATGGTCGAGCACCAGTTTGAAATCGTCAAGCGGATGGCCGGAGATATAGATGGAAATCAGATTGCGCTCCTTGTTCAGGCGTTCCAGGTCGCTCCACACGATGAAATCCTCAGGAGCCTTGGGCTTTTGAATCTCTACCGCCTCAAAGCCACCGAAGAGCGACATTTCGTTTTCCCGCTGTTCCTGCTGGTAGCGTTGTCCGTAGGCCACGAGCGTTTCCAGAAAAGTCAGTCCGCGGTCGGAAGGGGTGAAGTATTGCTCTCTGCGAATACCCTCAAAGCAGTCGAAGGCTCCCGCCAGAATGAGGCATTCCAGACTCTTGCGGTTGCAGGCATTCAAGTTCACGCGCTCGAAGAAGTCGTATACAGTGTCGTACTTGCCATGCTTCTCGCGCTCCTCGATGATAGTGGCTATGGCATTTTCGCCCACTCCCTTGATGCCCGCCAGTCCGAACCGGATGTTTCCCTTGCTGTTGACACTGAATTTCATGAGCGACTCGTTGACATCCGGGCTCAGCGTACTGATTCCCATATTCTTGCTTTCGTCCATGAGTTTCGACACTTCGGCAATGTCGTTGCTTCTGCACGAGAGCAGTGCCGCCATGTATTCCGCCGGGAAGTGCGCTTTCAGATAGGCCGTCTGATACGCCACCCAGCTGTAGCAGGCAGCATGCGATTTGTTGAAGGCATAGGAGGCAAACTTTTCCCAGTCGCTCCAAATGCGTTCCAGCACTTCCGGGTCGTGTCCGTTGCGCTTTCCGCCTTCGATGAATTTTGGCTTCATCTTGGCTACGATGTCGGCCTTTTTCTTTCCCATCGCCTTTCGCAGGGCATCGCTTTCGCCACGGGTGAAGTCGGCCAACTGTCGGGAGAGCAGCATCACCTGCTCCTGATACACCGTAATGCCATACGTGTCCTTCAGGTATTTCTCCATGCAGGGAATGTCGTAGCGTATTTCCTCGCGCCCGTTCTTGCGGGCGATGAAGGAAGGAATCTTGTCCATCGGTCCGGGACGGTAGAGGGCGTTCATGGCAATGAGGTCCTCGAACACGGTAGGATGCAGTTCCTTCAGATACTTGCGCATGCCCGGCGATTCAAACTGGAAGGTGCCCACCGTGAGTCCCTGCTGGTAGAGCTGATAGGTCAGCTCATCGTCAATAGGAATATTGTCGAGGTCAATGTCGATGCCCCGTGTGATTTTCACGTTCCTCACCGCCTCCTTTTGCTCTGACAGCGTCTTGAGTCCGAGGAAGTCCATCTTGATGAGTCCTGTAGATTCTATGACGTGTCCGTCATATTGCGTGACTGCGGTCTTTATGTCGGGGAAATCCGGGTCGTCGGCCGTACTTACAGGCACATGCTCGCTAATTGGATCGCGACAGATGATGAATCCGCAGGCATGAATACCGATGTTGCGCACCGTTCCCTCCAGCATGCGTGCGTATTTGATGGTGTTGCGCAGTTTGGGGTCGGCCGAAGCCTCGGCCATCTGCAGTTGCGGCGTGCATTTAATGATATTCGTCAGGTTCGACTTCAGTCCGTCGGGCAAGCGGTCGGGTATGGCCTTGCAGAGTGCATTCGTCACGTCGAGCGGCACCTTTTCCACCCGTGCCACATCCTTGATGGAGTTCTTTGCCGCCATCGTACCATAGGTGATGATGTGGGCACAATTCTCCACGCCATATTTCTGCATCACCCATTGCAACACTTTTCCGCGTCCGTCGTCGTCGAAGTCGGTGTCAATATCCGGCAGAGAAATACGGTCGGGATTCAGGAAGCGCTCAAAGAGGAGGTCATATTTCAGCGGGTCGATTTTTGTGATTCCCAGGCAATATGCCACCACACTTCCTGCCGCGGAGCCACGTCCGGGCCCCACCCATACTCCCAGTTCCTTGCGTGCAGAGTTGATAAAGTCCTGTACGATAAGGAAGTAGCCGGGAAATCCCATGGTCTTCATGATATGCAGCTCGAAGCGGATGCGGTCGTCCACCTCAGCGGAGAGTGGTGCGCCATAGATTCGTTCTGCTCCCTCATACGCCAGTTTGGCCAGATAGTCGGCCTCAAACTTGATGCGATATAGCTTTTCAAATCCTCCCAATTTGTCGATTTTCTTTCTTCCCTCCTCCTCCGGCAGCGGATTCTCGCCGTTCTCGTCGGAAGTAAATTCCCGGAAGAGGTCGTCTTCGGAAAATTTCACCCGCCATTGCTCTTCGGTTCCGAAATCCTCCGGTATGGGAAAGAAGGGCATGATGGGTGGACTCTCGATGTCGTAGGTCTCCACCTTGTCGAGAATTTCCATCGTATTCGTCAGGGTCTCCGGCATGTCATGAAACACGGCTTCCATCTCCTCGCGGGTCTTGAACCATTCCTGCTTGCTATAGCGCATGCGGTTGGGGTCGTCCAGTTCCTTGCCGGTCGACAGACACAGCAGATGGTCGTGAGCCTCGGCATTGTCCTGGTTCACGAAATGACTGTCGTTCGTGCATATCACTTTGATGTGGTGGCGGTTGGCAAGTTCGATGATATGCGGCTCCACACTTTTCTGCTCCTTATAGGTGTCGCGGTTGGCAAGGATACCGGGGTCGGTCACCTGGTGGCGCTGGAGTTCCAGATAATAGTCATCGCCCCAGATGTTCTTGAACCATTGCACGCGCTCGTCAGCCTCCTTCATCCTTCCGTGCATGATGTGTTGCGGAATCTCTCCTCCCAGACATGCCGAGGAGATGATCAGTCCCTCGTGGTATTGCTCCAGGTCGGCAAAGTCCGTACGCGGGTGCATGTAGAAGCCGTCGACCCACGAGCGGCTGACGAGTTTGATGAGATTATGATAGCCCACCTTGTTCTTTGCCAGCACCACCAGGTGCCATCCGCCCATATCCTCCCGCTGTTCCCTCAGAGCCTTGTTGCCCCGACGTGCCACATACATCTCACATCCGAAAATGGGCTTGAAGGGTTCAAGTCCTTCTTTCGCCCTTCCTTTGTTGACCTTCTGGCAATAGTCGAAGAATTCCTTGATGCCGAACATGTTTCCATGGTCGGTAATCGCCATGCCTTTCATGCCATCCTTGACCGCCTTGTCCACCAGTTGGTTGATGGGGCTTTGGCCGTCGAGGAGGGAATAGTAGGTGTGTACGTGAAGATGTATGAAGTCGAGCATGAAAATGTGTTTTCTGGTTGTAAGGTGATTTCGTACGTGCAGACGGGTAGGGGGCTGTCGTCTTCCCCCCCATATTCCGGCAAGCATCAGTTAAAGAAGTTCCAGCTGATGCCGAACCGGAACACGCGCTGATTGGTGGGGTAGTGTGGCGTCATGAAATATTGTCCCGCCCCACAGTTCACATGTCCCATCATGACATAGAAGCGGCAGTGCTTCAGATGAAAGTTGGCATAGACATTCACCCACGGGTAGTTTCCCACCTTCGTGCGGTAGTCGGCATCCTGAACGGCATATCCCCCTATCATCGGCGAGTAGGCAGGGGCATAATATCGGGTGAAATAGCGCACGTCGGCACCAATCTCCGTGCGCAGCACCTTGGCTATGCGGAAGAGCAGATAGAGGTTTGACCATCCGTTGAACATGGGGAGCGGCAGCGCCCTGTCGTCCGACGACTTCTGGAATGTCAGCCGGTTTTCCCAGTTCAGCGGTCCCAGTCGGAAATCCTGGTGCAGGGCAATCTGTATGAGCTGCACATTCTTGTCGGCCTGTGCCGGGCGCACGCCATACAGCATTTTTCCAGGAGCCGTGGCATCCTCGGTGTCTGTGCCGGCATTGCCCATCTGCTGCACCTGCTGCCAGAAGGTGAGGTGCTGAATGGTTTCTGCCCCTACGATGACACGGGTTTTCCTCCATTGCAGTTCCCCCTCGATTCTCGTTCGGAACACCTTTGAAAGGTCCTCGTCCCACCATGCCGTGGTGCTGTGGAAATGGCGATAGTAGTAAGCCGGCTTCTCATTCCTCACGTAGCCGCGTGCCAAAATGTTCAGGCTGTCCTTGCGTATGGGTATATTGAACGAGAGGTTGCCCTCCACATTAAATTCGCCCCAGTCCTCGCCCGTAGTGCGCAGTTCGCCCAGCACATTATAGTGGAACACCCTTCCTTGTTCGCGCATGAGTTGCGCCCCCAGGGTGATATAGTTGAAGTGCTCGGTCTGCATGCTCCGGTTCTTGTCGGGCAGCGAAAAGCTGGCAAATTCATGAATGCCATACAGGCGCATGCCCGTCTTGACCCATTTCTTGAAGCCTTCGCTCATTTCGATGGCCAGCATGTTGCGCACGGAGATATAGCGCGTCATGTCGTGGATGCTGTCGCCCGTGTCGCCATAGAAATCGTTCAGGTAGAAGTCGCGGGCAAAGCGGTTGTCGATATAGTAGCGACGGTTGTGCTGCACGTTCATGGTGTGAATGAAGGCCGCCACGGGCACAAACGAGCGTACGGCTACGGAGTCGGTCCCCGTTGCCTTCTCTTCAGCCAGTCTAGCTATCGAGTCCGCTCCAGCCCCTTCGGCTTTGGCGATGCTCTTTGCTTCCGGCAGCGGATTTCCCTCCGCGTCGAGACTGCGGTAGTAGCCGATATTGTAGCGGTGGGTGAGATAGAGCGTGTTGAGTTTCAGCCTGTTGAAAGCCGCTTTCATC
Source organism: uncultured Bacteroidales bacterium (assembly GCA_946060685.1). Classification (GTDB taxonomy): domain Bacteria; phylum Bacteroidota; class Bacteroidia; order Bacteroidales; family Bacteroidaceae; genus Alloprevotella. Next base: position 6,957 of record CAMGOT010000055.1, on the reverse strand, counting down.
CTTACGGGCATATCGGCGGGCGAATATTTGGTAGAGAAGTATTCGGGGTGGATGATATAGTTGTCATCCTCCAGTCCGCCATTCTCGGCATTCTTTGTACGGTCGAGCACGTAGGAGGTGTGCATCTGGTATTTTTCCCCCCGGTAACTGCCGTAGAATTTGGAGGCGATGCTCGACTGCTGCTGTTGTGCAAAATATCCCTTGCCATAGAGATAGTCCACCTTGAAGCCCATTCCCACTCTTTTCCCCGCATTGGTGGCAAAGTTCACCCGCAGGCGGTCGTCGCCGTTCGTCTTGTTGCCCTGCGACATGAAGGAGATGTTGGTGATGGGCGATTTCGTGTTGGTGTACACGCAGTCGTTCACGGAATTCAGCACATAACTGTAAGGCTTTTCAAACACAAACTGACTGGCCATCATATAGTCCTGGCTGCCATTGTAGATGCGTGCCACCCGCGGGGAGCCGAGATTTCCTGTGATGTTATACTCGCCATACCGCCCTTCTGTGAAGTTGTCGTTCTGAAAGAAGTGCGGTACCGTGTCGGGCACGGAAGGCGTGATTGTGCCGAAACGCTCGTCGATGGTCCATGTGGTGAGTCCCCGGGGTATAGCTTCTGTAGAATCCTTTTCTGCAGTGCTCCCCTTTCGGTTATCTGCCGCCATGTTGGAGCCGGGAAATCTGTTTTGGGCATTTGCCGTATGCACAGCAAGCATCGCACAGAGCGCGATGCTTGCCAAGAGATATATTGTACGGAATAATTTCATGCAATTCAATAAGAGGGAGGAGAGTGGATGAACTGTGGAAATTGCCGGCTTCCGCCTTCCTCTCGTTAGTACGGTTGTCCTCCAAAGGATTTCATGGCCAGCCGGATCTGCCCCATCGTGGCATCGCTTACGGGTACCAGCGGCAGTCGCAGCACATTGGCACACATTCCCCGTTCCTGCATCATGGCTTTCGGTCCTGCGGGATTTCCCTCCGCGAAGGCCAGGCGGAAGATGTCGGCCATCTTGCGGTGGACATCCAGTGCAGCATCTATGCGGCCTTCGATGGTAGCATGCACCAGTTCGCCCATTTCCTCGGCAAAGGCATTTCCTACGGCAGAAATCAGCCCTACGCCTCCCAGCGTGATGATTTCGAATGCTATGGCATCATCACCGCTGATCACTCCAAATCCATCCGGGGCGTTGGCAATCATCTGCTCCACCTGCCCGATGTTTCCACTGGCCTCCTTGATGGCCACCACGTTCGGGCAGTCTCCGGCAATGCGCAGGACGGTTTCGGGCAGAAGGTTCACTCCCGTGCGCCCAGGAATATTATAAAGCACGATGGGAAGCGGCGAAGCCCCCGATACTGCCACGAAGTGCTGGTACAGCCCCTCCTGCGTGGGTTTGTTGTAGTAAGGAGCCACGACAAGTACGCCGTCGAAGCCGTCCAGATTGGCGGTTTCGAGATATTCACACAGGTGGCGCGTATCGTTGCTTCCGCAGCCCAGGAGCAGGGGAACGCGTCCGTCGACAGTTTCGACAAACGTCTCCATAATCATTTCCTTCTCCTCAGCGGTGAGCGTCGGGGTCTCTGCCGTGGTGCCCAGGACACACAGGTAGTCCGCTTCGCCCTTGTCGAGAAGATAGTTGATGTGTTCGCGCAGGGCATAGAAGTCAATGCTTCCCTCTGGGGTAAAAGGGGTGACGACTGCTACTCCATAGCCTTTGAATATATTCGTTCTCATAGATGCTGAGTATGTTTGCTTGTTTACGGGCTACAAAGTTACGGCTTTCCCCGTTTTTCAGCAAATAAAATGCTGATTATCCGTGCCTGCAGGCTTTTTTTACCTTATTGTATAATATATATATGTGTCAACCCCATGTCTATGAGCCAGCCTTCCTGTGTTGCCGGCCGGTCGGCCATTGCGAGCAGGAAGTCCGTTCCGGCTTTGCCTCTACATGGCTATCCCTTCCTTGCCGAGAATCCGGTCGATGCGCCGGAGTTCCTCCTCGCAGAATGCCGGATTGCGGAGCGCCTGCAGGTTGTCGTCAAGCTGTTCCACCGATGATGTCCCGATAATGACGCTCGTCACCCGTGCATCATTCAGCAGCCATGCCAGCGCCATCTGGGGTAGTGTCTGTCCGCGTTCTTCGGCGATGCCCATGAGTTGGCGTGCAGCCTCGATGCGCTCTTCCGTCACTTGGTCAAGGCGCAGGAATCCTGTGGAGCGTGCTGCACGGCTGTGTTGCGGAATGCCTTTCTGGTATTTCGGTGTCAGGAGTCCCTGTGCCAGCGGAGAGAAGCAGATGAAGCCGCTGCCGTTGCGTGCTGCCACGGCAAGGTTGGAGTCGGGTGTCGGCGCTATCGAAGCCCGTTTGAACATGTTGGCAGGATATTGGCTCAGCAGGCAAGGCACATCGTGGGAGCGCAAGTAGTCGTAGCAGCGTTGCTGGAGGTCGGCGGGATACTTGGAAATGCCGGCATACAAGGCCTTGCCCGACCGTACGATGTCCACCAGTGCCTGCATGGTCTCCTCTATGGGGGTGATGCCGTCATAGCGGTGGCTGTAGAACACGTCGACATATTCCAGTCCCATGCGCTTCAGGCTCTGGTCGCAGGATGCCATCAGGCTTTTGCGCGAACTGCCGTCGCCATAGACTCCGGGCCACATGGCATGGCCTGCCTTCGTGGAAATAAAGATTTCATCGCGATGTCCGGCAAGCTGCTCGCGCACGATGCGTCCGAAGTTCGTCTCCGCACTTCCGGGCTCCGGCCCATAGTTGTTGGCGAGGTCGAAATGGCAGATGCCTGCATCGAAGGCACGGAGTATCATGTCGCGGGCTGTATCATAGGGGTCTACTGACCCGAAGTTGTGCCATAGTCCGAGCGAGAGCATGGGCAGGCGTATGCCGCTATGCCCGCAATATTGGTATTTCATCATGAAGGTGGAGGGGTAGGGGTAGGTGGTTAATGATTGTGATTCGTGTTTGTCGGGTTTATGCGGTGGTGGTGGCTTCTGTTGTCAGGAAGCGCATGATTTCTCCGATGTGCCGCTCGCCATAGTGGCGTCCGGCATCATATACTGCCTGCATCTTCTGCCTGTTTGTTTCAGTCCTGCCGATGCGCAGTGGGGCATCCGGACATAGGAGCAGGGTGTCGCCCTTCTTCACCTCCTCGGCCAGAAAGTCCAGCTGTGCGTTGTACATTTCATGACGTCGTGCCATGGCTTTGATGATGGCAGGAGTTCTGCGGCAGAAGATGCGGAAGAACGGCATGAGCCGCGTCCGCTTTTTGCGGAATCCCGCCGGCTGCGTCAGAATGACGATGTTGCGCCTGTAGCCTTCGCTCTGCCAGTATTTCAGGGGAATGCTGTCCACGATTCCTCCATCGAGCAGCTGCAGGCCTCCCACATTGACGTTCTCCGAGACGATAGGCAGCGAGGCGGTGGCACGAAGCCATTCCAGGCCTTCATAGTCCATCGTTCTCACACGCCGGTATACGGGTGTGGCCGTGGCCGTGTCTGTACACACCACGCAGAAGTCGGTGGGGTCCTGCGTATAGGTAGTGTTGTCGAAGATGTCGAGCTGTTCGGGCAGCGTGTGGTAGGCAAATTCTGCCCCCACAAGGTTGCCTGTGCGAATCCATGATTTCAGGCTGCAATAGCGCCAGTCGTCGGCAAAGTTGATATTGTAGCGCAGGGCGCGCCCGGGCTGGTGCGATTTATAGTTGCATCCCATGGTGGCGCCGGCAGAAACGCCGATGATGCCGTCGAAGCGTATGCCGTGCTCCATCATGACATCCATAATTCCCATGGAGAAGAGCACGCGGAGTCCGCCGCCCTCAAGTACAAGTCCTGTTTTCATTGATGGTAGAATATATTGCGTATGATCCACCATGCCATTGTCGACATGGCGAGGAAGTAGAAGATTCGTTTTGTGGTGAAATGGCGGTCGATGGCTTGGCGCCGCCGCCCTGTGGCAATGCCTCGCAGCAGCAGGAAGATGCCTGCCAGGGGGACGATGGTCAGCAGGAAGGGATTGAAGCGGAAAGCGGCTGCCGCATCGCCTTGCAGGAGGGCATGCAGGGCGCGTTGGGCTCCGCAGCCCGGACACATCAGCCCCGTGATGCGAAGAAACGGACATTGCGGCATCCACCATGATGTCGAAGGGTCGGCCATACGGTAGACTGCAATCGCCGAAATGCCTACAGCGGCCACTGCTGCCATATTGGTGCAGGATAATCTTTTACTCACTGTGATGTGTGTTTATGACCTATATCTTGGATGAAATAGGGCGCAAATTTACAGAAATTTATTGAATCTTCCGGACTGTAGCCGTCTTTTAGGGTAAATTCTGCCAAAAAGAGCGTGTTAAAAGGGATTTTTTCTTAACTTTGCCGTGTTTCGAAGGAAAATCATTCCCGATTCCTCAACTATATATAATATGGTACATCTGCAAAATTCTTTTCTTTCGGCTTCCATCAGTTGTCATGGAGCCGAACTGTGCAGCCTGCGCACTTCATCGCGCGAATACCTGTGGCAGGCCGATCCTCAATATTGGGCACGCCATAGCCCCGTACTCTTCCCCATTGTCGGAAGCGTCTACGACAAGATGTTTCGTGTGAACGGCCAAACCTATCCGATGGGGCAGCATGGCTTTGCCCGCGATGCCGACTTCGAATTGGTTTCGGCCACGGCGGATGAGGCATGGTTTCGTCTGGAGTGCAATGCCGCAACTTTGGCGGTCTATCCTTTCAGTTTCTGCCTGGAGATAGGCTATCGTCTGGAAGAACGAATGCTGCGAGTGATGTGGAGAGTGACGAATCCGTCGGCCGATGTCGTCCTTCCTTTCCAGATTGGTGCCCATCCTGCCTTCTATTGGCCGGAGCACGATGCTGCGGGTAAGGAGCGCGGCTATTTTGCCTTCACCCTTACCGGTCCCCACGATGCAGCTCCCACATTGGTCAGCCGCAAACTTTCGGGCAAGGGCTGTGTGGATGCTGAAGCCACCTTCCCCGTCCATCTGGACGAGCAGCAGATGCTGGCACTGTCAGCCGACACTTTCGATGCTTTCGACACGATTATCCTCCAGGACGCTCAGGTGAGCAGAGTTTCCCTCTGTGGTGCCGACCGCAAACCTATCCTCTCCCTTTCCTTCTCTTCTCCTCTGGTAGGTCTGTGGTCGCCTCCAGGCAAGCAGGCTCCCTTTGTCTGCATTGAGCCATGGTATGGCCGCTGCGACCGTTATGGATATGCTGGGGAGTTCTGCCAACGCGACTGTGTGAATCTTCTGCCTCCTCATGGAGTGTTTAATGCTCACTATACCATAGAGATTCATTCTTGACATCATGTACTCAGGTTTCGCTGGGTTCAAATAGATAGTGTTTCAAAAGTGGGGCGCGCCTTTCTGATGGACTACTACTCCTTTTTCAGAGAAGATATACTTACTTGGCCGATGAAGTATATCTTCTCCTGACAAGTAAGTATATCTTCTCTGAAAAAAGGGGTGGGCGTCTTTGCCGGAGCATATCTCACAGGCATCCTGCCCATTAAAAGATATAAGGAATGTTCTATAAATTAGTTTTTTATTCATTTAGGAAGTGTTATTATGCTTGGCCACTTTTCAACCTCTCGCTTGTATCTTCCTATCCTTCAAACACTTACATAGCCCGCTATGTGCGCGTTTAAAGGATAGGAATCTACTGTGCGATAGGAAAGAAAATTGTCTCAAGCTAATTTATAGAACATCCCATAACACAGAGTCGGCACTGAACAATTTCCGCGAATATTCAATGATAAATCCAGGAAGAATTTGCTCATCGCTTGGATTCACCCATGAAGAAGTGCTATCGCTATGTCAGGAATATGAGATGGACATAAGTGAGATGGAACGCTGGTATGACGGTTATCGCATTGGCAAAGCGTCACATGTTTTCAATCCCTATTCCGTGATGAGGGCAATTGACGACAACCGTTACAGAAGTTATTGGACAACTACAGGCGCATATGATTCAGTCGTTACATATATCCAAATGAACTACGACGGACTGAAAGACGAAACCATCAGAATGTTGGCGGGAGAGCGCGTGTATGTAGATACGACAGAGTTTCTTAATGACATGCATATCGTAAGAAGCAGGAACGACGTTCTCACAGTGCTTATTCATCTTGGTTATCTGGCATACGACGAGGATGAACAAGAATGTTTTATACCGAACAAAGAGGTTGCCGACGAACTGAACAACGCCATAAAGGCCACATCCTGGGAACCATTGATAAAGACAATACAAAATTCCAAGGGCCTTCTAAATGCCACCATCTCCGGCAACGAGCGAGCCGTGGCATCCGCCATCGACTTGGCTCACGACGAGAACACGAGCATTCTCTCCTACAACGAAGAGAATTCGCTTGCCTGTGTGCTCTCCGTGGCATATATATGGGCGAAGAACGAATATGTCATCCACCGCGAATATGCCACGGGCAAGGGCTATGCCGACCTCGTGATGATTCCTCGTCGCAACGTCAGCAAGCCTGCCCTTGTCATAGAACTAAAATTCAATCACTCTGCCGACACTGCCATCGACCAGATAAAGCGCAAGGAATATCCCGCAAAGATTGCAGAATACTCAGGCGACATGCTGCTCGTCGGCATCAACTACGATAAAGAGACGAAACAGCATACCTGCAGGATAGAAAGGACAGTAATTGACACTTGAAATCAAAATCAATCCCCCGCATCTGAAAAAGATGCGGGGGATTTTAGTTGTTTCATTTGATTGCGTCATTTTCGGGGCTAAATTATACATTGAACATTATAGGGATGTTCTATAAATTAGCTTGAGACAATTTTCTTTCCTATCGCACAGTAGATTCCTATCCTTTAAACGCGCACATAGCGGGCTATGTAAGTGTTTGAAGGATAGGAAGATACAAGCGAGAGGTTGAAAAGTGGCCAAGCATAATAACACTTCCTA
>CAMGOT010000054.1 GCA_946060685.1 uncultured Bacteroidales bacterium | reverse complement strand
GCGACGAGCAGCGAGTGGAGAGACTGAATTTATTCAGGCTATCCCGAGTCGCGAACCGACGACAAACCGAATGGAGAGGCCAAGCTGGCTTGGACTATCCTGAGGTGCGAAGGAGGAAGGCGACAGCCAAGGAGTAAGGCGAAGCCAAGCATAAGAACACCTCCTAAATGAATAAAAAACTAATTTATAGAACATCCCTTTATCATTTACCTTTATGAAGCAATTTCTGCTTTGCATCCTTCTGATGCTGTGCTGCCATCCCTGTGCAGCAAAATCAGGCAGACACACGTTTGCCATCGAGAACGGACAATTCCTGTACGACGGAAAGCCCACACCCATCTATTCCGGCGAGATGCACTTTGCACGCGTGCCGGCTCCATACTGGCGGCATCGTCTGCGCATGATGAAAGCCATGGGGCTGAATGCCGTAGCCACCTATGTGTTCTGGAACTTCCATGAAGTGAACCCCGGACAATGGGACTGGACCACCGGCGAACACAACCTTCGGCAATACATCCAGACTGCGCAAGAGGAAGGGCTGATGGTGATTCTGCGTCCCGGACCCTACTGCTGTGCGGAATGGGAGTATGGAGGCTACCCCTGGTGGCTGCAGCAAGAGAAGGACTTGGTGATCAGAGCCAACAACCGGGCTTTCCTCGACTCCTGCAGCGCATACATCCACCAGCTGGCCGACCAGGTGCGCGACTTGCAGATAACACATGGAGGCCCCATCATCATGGTGCAGGCCGAAAACGAATTCGGGTCATACGTGGCCCAGCGTCCCGACATCCCTTTGGAGGAGCACAAGCGCTACAGTTCTGCAATCCGGCAAATGCTGACAGAGGCCGGATTCGACATTCCCATGTTCACCAGCGACGGATCATGGCTGTTCCAGGGAGGTGCCATTGAGGGGGCATTACCCACGGCCAACGGCGAGGACAATGTGGAGAACCTGAAGAAGGTGGTCGACGAATACCACAACGGACAAGGCCCCTACATGGTGGCGGAATTCTATCCTGGATGGCTTGACCATTGGAACGAACCCTTTGTCCGCGTATCCACCGACCGCATCGTGGCACAAACGCTGAAGTATCTGGAAAACGGTATCAACTTCAACTTCTACATGGTGCATGGCGGCACCAACTTCGGTTTCTGGGCAGGTGCCAACTACAACACCGACACAAACATCCAGCCGGACCTCACCTCCTACGACTACGACGCTCCCATCAGCGAAGCGGGATGGGCAACAGAGAAGTATACGGCCATCCGCGAACTCATGAAGAAGCATGTTCCCTACGAGGTGCCCGAAGTGCCCGCGCCCGTTCCCGTCATCACCATCCCCGAGGTGTTCTTCAGCACGACCTGCGATGTCCTGTCGCTGCTGGAGAAGCAGGCTCCCGTAGAGGCCGACCGCCCCATGAACTTCGAGGACCTGAGTCAAGGTTTTGGCTATGTGCTCTACCGGCGTCATTTCAACCAGCCCATATCCGGCATGATGCACGTGCCCGGCATTGCCGACTTTGCCACGGTCTACGTGGATGGCAAGAAAGTGGGCGAACTGAACCGCCTTACCGACAAGGACAGCATAGCGATAGACCTTCCCTTCAACAGCACGCTGGACATTCTGGTGGAGAATCTTGGCCGCATCAACTATGGAGCGCGCATTCAGGACAACCACAAGGGAATCACACAAGGCATCAGCATCGACGGTACTCCCATATCCGGCCAGTGGAGCATGTACGGCCTCCCCATGTCGGAGATGCCCAGAATGCAGGATGCAGTCTCCGGCTACCGCAAGGGTTGCCCCACGCTGTATGGCGGAACGTTCACGCTCGACAAGGTTGGCGACACCTTCCTCGACATGGAGCGTTGGGGCAAGGGCATCGTCTTTGTCAACGGGCACCATCTCGGCCGCTACTGGAACGTGGGGCCGCAGCAGACCCTCTATCTGCCTGGCTGCTGGCTGAAGGAAGGAGAAAACGAAGTGGTGGTGTTCGAGCAGCTCAACGACAGCCGGCAGTACTCCCTCACCAGCGTAGCCGCTCCCGTGCTCGACCGGCTGCAGACCACGGCATCCGAGGCCGAATCGGCCGACGAGGTAATCGCCCGCCTGACAAAGGAGAACGAGGCTTTGCGAGCCCGCATTGCAGAACTGGAGCGTTCGCGTTAGTCTAAGTCAAGTGCGATTGGACGGAGGAAGGCGAAGCCACGGAAGAAAGCGAAGCCTACTCCCCCAAGATATATTTGAGCGTAAAATTGTGTGCAGTACGTGGCAGGACATACAGGCATGTATGTTCCTGCCCGTTTTGGTTGGTGGCGACACGTGTCAACGGATATCCTTTTTGCTAATCGAAAACAGCGACACGCGTCGGGCGGCCTCCAGCGACGCTGAAAAGCATGGAATATATTTGGCAGGACGATAGCCAAGCTCCTCTTTGCGAACTCTCCCGAACATATTGTAGGGCTTTTATTTGGCGGTTTGACCCATATTGCTTAATTTTGCCACACCTTTCGTCGATGTCGAAGGGTTACTTCCTGGATTTTCTTTGCATAAAACGGTAAGAAAAGAAAATCCTGCATCAATATCCTGCACTTCACACACACCTAATCCCACCTTCATTCCAAATCATGAATCTTCCGTCTCTCCGCATGCTTTTTTCTGTGGCAATCCTGTGGACAGGATTGCTGTCGGGACTGTCGGCTTCGGCAAGGCCGGCAGGGGATTGGAGCAGCGAGAGCAAGGCGAAAGCCAAGCGCGCGCTCATCATCGGACTGGGAGAGCAGCAGGACAAGGCTTGGAGCAAAATCAACGGCGACCGCGATGTGCCCATGGTGAGGAGGATGCTGGAGGCTTCGGGATTCACCGACATCAGGACACTCGTGAACCGTCAGGCCACGAAGGCTGGTATCGTCAAGGCTTTTTGCAGGCTGGCAGCGGAATGCCAGGCGGGCGATGTGGTCTACGTGCATTTCTCCGGCCACGGACAGCAAATGACCGACCTCGATGGCGACGAGGCCGATGGCTACGACGAGGCTTGGGTGCCCTACGATGCCTGCATGGCATATTGCAGTGCCGACCGTGGGGAGAAGCACATCTCCGACGACGAACTGGGCAACATGCTTGCCAGCATTCGCCGGCGTGTAGGCAAAAGCGGGAAAATCCTCGTCGTGGTGGATGCCTGCCACAGCGGGGGCATCACGCGGGGGATGGAGGAGGCTGACGATGCTGGGGAGGCGGAGCGCGGTGCAAGGGATGCTTTCTGCATTCCTGGAAAAGCGGCCCCGAAAGGGACGGTAAGGCAGAAGGAGGAAAACTGGCTGACCATCAGTGCCTGCAAAAGCTACGAGTCGAACTTCGAGCTGAAGGACAAAAAGGTGGGCAAACTCTCCTATGCCCTCTGCCAGATGCTGGGGAAGGACCTCAAACTGACGAATGCCGAAATAGAGGCACGCCTGAAGGCTTTCATGAAGAGAAATCCTGGCAGGATGCAGCAGACTCCCGTACTCACGGGCATGAAGAAGGCCATGAGCGTGAGCGGGATGTTCATGTAAAGGGGGAGGGGAGTTGCCCATTTGGCGGTGCAGGCCTGGGGCATCCTCCCGCAACGACTATTTTCTTTTCCTACCTCCTCGCCGCCCCGTCGGCATTTTCCCGCACAAGGGTCTGTGCCGACCGATGGGGCAAGGGAGGGAGCATACATATAGGTATACCTGTAGCTATGTTTTCAAAATTCTTTCACGACTCCCGCAATGAGGAGCGGGACGACCCAGAATATACGGATGCGACGTTTGTGGCTGGAATGCTGACCGACGAGAAAATGCAGCACCTGTTCTATCGGAAATGGACGGTATATTTCAAGGCCTACGGCTACAAAATGTTTCCCGACCTCGACGAGAGACAAAAAAACAAGTTGATGCACGAGTGCTACCTGCTGCTCTGGATGAAGGTGAAGAACCGCAAGATTGGCGTGGCCGGCGGCATGGTGACAGGCCACGACGGAAAGCCCTTCACAAGCAGCCTGATGACGTATCTGATGTCGGTGGCAAAGAAGCAGAAACTGGTGCTGATACGCGAAGACCGGCTGGACCCTTCCCTGGACGATGCCATTCCCTGCGGCAATGACGGCCCCGACCTCGAATGGCTCAGCACGCTGGAAGCGGAGATGCTGCCCGATGCGCCTTTTGAAGAGGACGAACCCGGACTGGACGGCATCGTGCGCGATGTGATTCAAGACATGTCGGAGCGGTGCAGGGAGGTGCTCACCATGTTCTATTACCAATCCCTCTCGCTCGACGAGATATTGCTCCGGATGGACTCCTTCCACAGCAAGAATGCCTTGAAGACCATGAAGAAAAAATGCTTCGACAAACTGAAGGAGATGGCCAATCTGGAGTATATCCTGCGCTTGAAAGGCAAGACCACGCCTTGACTGCTGGCAAGAATATAGGTGGGTTCTATAAATTCGCGTCACCCACAATTAACAATGCTTTTGACGGTGGGAATGTATAGAACCCATCTATATATATATGAGAGAGGCCGACGGCACCCGCACACCACCATTTTCAAAAACACCGGAAAACAGCAATCATGAACGATATGAATACCTATGCCAACCCTCAGGACAGGATTGACGCCTATGTCCTGGACCGTATGAGCACGGAGGAAAAAGAAAACTTTGAAGCAGAAATGCACGCCGACGAGGCTCTCCGCCGACAGTGTGCCTTCACGCTGAGAGTGAAGGAAGCCCTGACGGAACGCCGGAGAATGGAAGAGAAGATGGGCCAATGGCAGCAGGAGATGGCGGAGGAGGAGCAGAAGAGGCTGCAGGCTTCCGCTGCGGCCAGAGGACTGCGCATCCGCAGGGCGGCATGGATAGCGGGCATTGCTGCCGTACTGATAGTGGGCATACTCCTGTTCCCTGCACCTGCGCCCGGCACGCTCTCCGCCGGAAACGCCATTCTTGACGACGAGTCCGTGAGGGGCGGGTCGGACCTCACGCAAGTGGAGATGATGATTCAGGACCGGCAATACCAGCATGCGCTGGAGACCATCTGCAATGAGGAGCGCATCGTGGGCATTGAACTGAGGAAACGGGATGGCGCAGAGGAGGCGACGGAGGACGAAGAGCTGCGCGGGCAGATGGCCTATGAGCTGCAGGAACTGCAGCTGCGCCTGCAGGACCTCCGATGGCTGAAGGTCTATGCCCTGGATGGCTTGGGCAGGAGGCAGGAGGCTGCCACCCTGGCACAGGAAATCAGCGAGGAGGCCGGCATCTACAGCGAAAGGGCCGACTCCATTCTCCGCTTCTTGAAATAGGGGGAAGGCCGATGAGTCCTTGAGGCAGACGACGGGGGTAAGCCGCCCTGACATCGGAAAAGGCAGGAAAAAAGGCACGCCGTTCAGTGGAGTACTGAGCGGCGTGCCTTTTCTGTATCTTTCGCTCCCGGGGAGGAAGGGGGGATGCTATGCCTTAGGTCTTACGGTGCGGAACAAGGCGAAGATGAAACCGGCAAAGATAAGGGCTATGCTGCCATAAGCCAGGGAGGAGGTGACGGCAAGGGATGCCGGACGGAACTCCAGCACCACATCGTGCTTGCCGGCCTCCACACGGAAGGCACGGAGCACATAGTTCACACGCCCTAATTCCACGGCCTTGCCGTCGACCGTGGCCGACCATCCGGGGTAGTAGATTTCGCTCAGCGCCACTACTCCACCCTGCCGGCTTTCCACGGTGTAGTGCAATTCATTGGGCTTATAGTCCGTGAGCTTCACGCTGCCATCGCCTCCTGCCTTTCCGAGCGTAGCCTCAAAGCGGCGGTCGGCCACGGCGGCATGGCGAAGGTCGAGCGTTCGCAAGGCTGCTATCTCGGCATTGGCATCGTCCACATAGCTGAGGTCGCTCACGAACCATCCGTTGCCGAAGGCTGAGGGATTGTAGACTGCCGTCTGCGCCTGACGCCCCATGATGATCCAGCGGGTGTTGAGCATGCAGAGCACAGGAGCCACAGAGTCGAGATGCAGGGCGGAGGCCATCAGTTCGCGCGTCAGGGCCGCGTCGGCCTGTCTCCATTCTTCCTCGTCAGCATCGGGCGACACGCGCTCCATCAGCATCTGCTTATATGCGGCACTGTCAGGCATCAGGGCATAGGCACTCTGTACGGCACTGAACGCCCGGCGGGTCTCGGCATTCAGATAGCGGTCGATGAGGTCCTGATAGCGATGCAGCTTGGCAGCATGGTAGCCGCCCACGCTCTTGTGATAGAAGGCCGTGGCATTCGTCGACTCGTTGAAGGGGTTGCCTCCCGAAAGGTTCAGCACGCGATAGTCGAGCGTCTTGTCGGCCAGCACCACCTCATCGGCAGGGGTCTTCTGGAAATTTTCAAAGCGCACGTTCTCCGTCTGGAAATTGTCGTCATTGAGATAGTTCTTGTTGATATCCCACATATCGACGAGCGAGAGCGTGAGGATGATGGCCGTGACGGCGAGGGCGGGCATCCGCAGGCGGGGGGTGCCCTTGCCGAACTTCACGGCGTAGACCACCACCACCGTGGCTGCTGCGGCTACGAGGAGGAAGCTGCGCCATGCACTGGAGGAGAGAATGCCTTCATGGACCGCGATGATGGCACTGCGATAGCTGTCGGTGAAGTCATAGGGGACGCCCATCTCGCGCAACTGCTGCAGCACCGTCATATCCTGCCCGCTGATGCAGTCGGCCAGCGAGGGCACGAGGGCGAAGAGCAGGCAGCTGCCTGCCGTGAGCAGCAGGCTCACCGCCAGTGCCACTTTGCCACGCAGGGTGTGGAGCAGAGAATGAGGATGGCGAAGCACTTCGGCCAGTCCCAGCACGGCCAGCACGGGCATCGTGAATTCTGCCACGACGAGTGCCGAACTTACCGTGCGGAACTTGCTGTACATGGGCAGATGGTCGATGAAGAAGTCGGTGAGCGGCATGATGTTTCGGCCCCACGAGAAGAGGAAGGAGAGGATGGTGGCCAGGACGAGGGCCCATTTCAGAGGCCCGCGCACCAGGAAGATGCCCAGGAAGAAGAGGAAGCAGATGATGGCGCCCACATAGACGGGACCCACCGTCATGGGCTGGTCGCCCCAGTATTGCGAGGTGCCGGGCAGATAGCCGCCCTGGCCGCCCAGGGCCTGATAGAGTGCCCCGACATGCTGGTTCAAGTCATCGTAGCCCTCCAGATTTTCCACGTCAGGATAGTCGAAGATGCTGGTGCTGCCTCCGCCTTTGTACATCGGAATCATGAGCGTCATCGTCTCGTCAACACCATAGCTCCACGCCGTGATGTAATCGCGGTCCAGGCCGTCGGTGGGCCGTTGCCTGGCATCGGGCTTCACCTCTGCGGTGAGTTCCGAGGGGCCGCGCATGGAGTATTTGGAATATTCCCACGTATGGTACATGTTCGGAAGATTGGCGGCAATGCCCAGCAGTCCGCCCAGGACGATGGCGGCAGTGGCCTTGCCCCAGTGCTTCAGTTGCCCGTGCAGAAGGGCGCTGACGCCATAGGCGCCGCAGATGAAGAGCATGAGGAAACCGAAGTAGTAGCTCATCTGGATATGGTTGGAGAGCACCTGAAGCGCGGTGAAGAGAGCCGTGACGAGGCAGCCCCAAAGGTACTTTCCGCGATAGGCCAGGATGAGGCCGGCAATGGTAGGGGGAATGTAGCCCAGCGTGTTCACCTTCCAGATGTGTCCTGCGGCAATGATGATGAAGAAATAGCTGCTGAAAGCCCAGACTACACTGCCCAGCGCACTGAGCGAGGGCTTGAGGGAGAGGCTGCGCATCAGCAGATAGAAGCCGAGGAGATAGAAGAAGACATAGCGCAACGGGCCCGTGGTGAAGAGTCCGAGCACCCAGCCCACCTTGCCTAAGAGCGACGAAGGGCCGTAGGACGGTGAAATCTGGTACGTGGGCATGCCGGAGAAGATGCTGTTCGTCCAGCGGGTGGTCTCGCCCGTCAGTTGATGGAACACTTCCTGCTCATGGCCTTGCCCCATACCTGCCACGGTGTCGTGGCCACCGAGCACCAGGCCTTGGCTCAGCGGCGTGAAGAAATAGAGCACGCTGAGGACGAGAAACCCGATGACGACGAGGACGTCGGGCCAGGTTTTCTTGAATAACTGTTGCATGTGCATGTGTTAGAGAGAATATGAATATAAAGATAGATGTTCGCGGGGAAGCGACGATGGCCGTGGAGGCCTCTCCGCCATGGCGGAAGGCTCCCCCACCGCCTGCTGACGAGGGGGCCTGGTGCTGCTCTTTCGCCCACAGCCTCCAAGGGATGGTCCTGGGAGCCTCTTACTGCGCTAGGGATGCGTCAAAACGCTGGCGCGTAGCGGCATAATTGCCAATATGCTGCAAAATTAAGCAAAAAAATGGGGTTATATGGAAAGTAACTTGTAATTTTGCAGTCGGAAGGGGGTGTAAGCCTCTTAAAAGGCATGTTTTTATAATGATTGCATGCCGTACGGAATAAAATAAAAGTTTACGGAAAAGAAAATATATGGAACTGAAAAACAATCCCTCCGGAATAGAAGGAGGACTCTCTATCGAGGAATATCTGGACCAGGACGAGAAGAAGGATCTTCTGCGTCTGCTCACTGCGGGCAGCGTGGACGACGGCAAGAGCACCCTCATCGGTCGTCTGCTCTTCGATTCCAAGAAGCTCTATGAAGACCAGTTGTCCGCCCTGGAGCGCGACTCCAAGCGCGTGGGCAATGCCGGAGCCGGGGAGATAGACTATGCCCTGCTGCTCGACGGACTGAAGGCGGAGCGCGAGCAGGGCATCACCATCGACGTGGCATACCGATATTTTTCCACCAACCGCAGAAAATTCATCATAGCAGATACTCCGGGCCACGAGCAGTATACGCGAAATATGATTACGGGCGGCTCCACGGCCCATCTCGCCATTCTCCTGGTGGATGCCCGTACGGGAGTCATCACGCAGACCCGCCGGCACAC
Source organism: uncultured Bacteroidales bacterium (assembly GCA_946060685.1). Classification (GTDB taxonomy): domain Bacteria; phylum Bacteroidota; class Bacteroidia; order Bacteroidales; family Bacteroidaceae; genus Alloprevotella. The sequence continues at coordinate 4,804 of CAMGOT010000054.1, read as the reverse complement.
TTTCCTCTGCTCGCTCCTCGGCATCAAGCGCATAGCCCTGGCGGTGAACAAGATGGACCTGGTGGATTTTGACCGCGACACCTATGAGCGCATCGTGGCCGACTATACCGGATTTGTGGAGGAAATCACTGCTGGCGGACAGCACATCGACATCAAATGCTTCCCCCTCAGTGCAAAGGAGGGCGACAATGTGGTGGAGCGCAGCGAGCGCACACCATGGTACGACGGGCCGGCACTGCTGGACTGGTTGGAGACGGTGGACACGGGCAATGAGCACAACCTGACGGACTTCAGATTCCCCGTGCAGTATGTGCTGCGGCCTAACCTCGACTTCCGTGGATTCTGCGGAAAGGTGGCCAGCGGAGTCATCCGTAAAGGCGATGTCGTGAAAGCGCTGCCCAGCGGAAAGCAAAGCCGCGTGAAGAGCATCGTGACCTATGAGGGAGAACTGGACTATGCCTTCCCGCCGCAATGCGTCACACTCACACTGGAGGACGAAATCGACATCTCGCGGGGCGAGATGATTGTCAAGGCCGAAGAGCCAAGGCCTGCCATCGTGGGACGCCATTTCGAGGCGCATCTGGTGTGGATGGACGAGGAGGCCATGGACCGCTCGAAGAGTTTCTTCATCAAGCAGACCACAAACACCAGCCGGTGCCGCATCGACAACATCAAATATAAGGTGGATGTGAACACGCTGGAGAAAAGCCAGGTGGAGCGTCTGGTGCTCAACGAAATCGGACGGGTGGTCATCACCACGGCAAAGGAATTTCTCTACGACCCCTATGCCACCAACAAGCAGACGGGCGCTTTCATCATCATCGACCCCATCACGAACAACACTTCGGCGGTGGGCATGATCATTGCTCCCGTGGAGGAGAAGGACCTCATCTCGGGCGATTGGGCATTGCCCACCCTGAATCTTCCGGCCCTGGGTATCGACCCCGAGCATTATGCAGCCATAGAGACTGCCGTGAAGGACCTGGCACGTCAGGGCATTGAGGTGAAGGTCGTGAAATAGGGATGGCATGCCCCTACCCCGTGGGGGGATGGGGAAAACACATGAGGGAATCATATCCTGACGGCTATGCCTGGCAAGTGCAGAAGGATGCACGCTCAGCCGGTATAGCCGTCCTTTTTTTGTTTTTCATCAACACTTATTCTATGACTACCTATCTATTGCTGCTCCTTGCCGGCATCGTCAGCGGCTTCATCATTGGCTATGCCCTGCTTGCCCTGCGCCATTCCAAGGCTTTGGAGCAAGCGCGGGCCGACGGCATACTGCAGGGGCGGAATGAAGTCCAGACGGCAATGGCAAATCTCAGTTCCCAACTGGCTGCCATGAGGACGGAGCGCGACCTCGGACGGAAATATGCCGAGGAGGAAAGGCTGAAGCATGAGCAGCAGCAACGCGAGGCGCGCGATGATTTTGAACGGCGCATGGCAGAACTCAAGGCTGAGCAGAACACGAGGGTGCTCGACATGAAAGAACAGCAGGAGAAGCAACTCCGCGAGCAGACGGAAAGGCTGAAGGCTGAATTGCTCAATGTCACACAGCGCATGCTGGAACAGCGCAGCCAACAGCTCAAGACTGCCAGCGGCGAGCAGTTCGACGCCAGCAGGAAGGAACTGGAGCGCATCCTGGGCCCTCTGAACGAGAACCTGAGGAACATGCGCGAACAGGTGGAGAAGGCGCGCACCGAACAAATCGAGAAGATGGCACACCTCGACTCTACCATACGTGCCACTTTGCAGCAGGCCGACAGCGTGAAAGCCAGTGCCGACAAGCTGGCCAATGCCCTGACGGCAGAGAACAAGGTGCAGGGAAACTTCGGAGAACTGAGGCTGAGGACACTCCTTGAAAACATGGGATTCAAGGAGGGCGTGGAATTTGAGGAGCAGTATCTCCTGCGCGATGACACGGGAACTCCCGTCACACACGACGAAACCGGGCAGAAACTCATACCCGACACCATTATCCACTTTCCCGCAGGGCGGGATATCATCATCGACTCCAAGATGAGCCTGAAGGCCTATGCCGACTATGCGAATGCCACGGACGATGCTGAGCGGAAGGCGGCACTGAAACGTCATGTGGAGAGCGTGAAACACCATGTAGATGAACTGAGCGAGAAGAAATACTACCGCTTCATCACGGGCAACCGCGAATCGGTGGACTTTGTCGTCATGTTCATTCCCTACGACAATATGCTGGAGCATGCCCTTGCCGCCGACCCTCAGTTGTGGCAGTATGCCGCAAGGCGCAATGTGCTCATCACCGGCAGCCACAACCTCTATATGCTCCTGCGCATCGCACAGATGAGTTGGGAGCGCATGCGGCAAACGGAGAACACGCAGCAGATTATACGCGAGGCTAACATCATCGTGCAGCGCGTGCAGGATTTCTACACAAGGATGCAACTCGTCGACAGGAAACTGGAGGAGACGCGCAAGGCTTTCGACCAGCTCAACGTGACACTCTCACCCTCGGGGCGCGGCATTATCACCGCTGCACGTAAACTCCTGAAATGCGGTGCCAAGGAGGACGAGACCAACCTCACCAAACGCAAGCGGCTGCCTAAGACGGAGGAGGAACTGCAGGACGATGACCCTACACCGAACCTGTCGGGGAGCCAAGGCGGGCTCCTGGAGAACGATACGGAATAAGGCGTTTCCGCTGCCGTCGCCATGCAGGCCAACATTTGTTCCTGACTTCAGAGATGTCGGTATTCACACAGAAAAAAAACACACATATGGGAATGAAGATTGTCGTGGCTTTTGACGCGTTCAAAGGCTGCCTCTCGGCCGAAGAGGCCTGCAAGGCTGCTGCCGGGAGTATCTACGATGTATGCCCGGAGGCTGATGTCAGCATCTTGCCGCTGAGCGATGGCGGGGAGGGACTTACTGCATGTATCCGACGATTGCTGCCCGTAGCAGAGGTCGTCGTGCCTGTACACGGCCCGCTGATGGACAGGGTGGACTGCACGTATGCCTTGTCAATGGACGGCAGTACTGCCTATATGGAAATGGCTGCTGCCAGCGGACTGACTCTCGTGCCGCCGCAAAAGCGCAACCCTCTGAAAACCACCACCTACGGCGTGGGAGAAATGATTGCCGATGCACTCAGAAGAGGATGCAGGCGGATTGTGATGGGAATTGGAGGAAGTGCCACTTGCGATGGGGGAGAAGGTATGCTGAAGGCACTCTCCGATGCCGGATGCCTCGACCGATGCCTGGCCACGGGCAGAGGACATGACGCGATGATTTCTTCTCGCCATCGCGGCGCTCGCCATAATGCTTCTTTTGACAAAGGCCGAAATGCTGGTATGCCACCTTCAGGGGACCACACGGCGTGCGAATTTGTGGTGGCCTGCGATGTCGACAATCCTCTCTACGGCCACAATGGTGCTGCCTGCGTGTTTGCTCCACAAAAGGGGGCTACACCCGAACAGGTGGCCATTCTCGACAAAAGGCTGCAGGACTTTGCGCATCGGACGGAAAAGGCTGGGATTGCCACACCAAGGATGGCACAGCATCCCGGGGCTGGCGCAGCAGGAGGTTTGGGATATGCTTTGCTCGCCTATCTTCATGCCGAACTGCTGCGCGGCATTGACATCGTCCTCGACATTGCTGACTTCGACACGCTGATTCGTGATGCCGACATCGTGATAACCGGTGAAGGGAAGTCGGACGCTCAGACGATGATGGGGAAAGTGGCTTGTGGCGTGCAGGAACGTTGCGCCAGGGCGAATGTCCCGGTATGGCTGCTGTCGGGCGACATCGACGATGCCGGCTCCCTGCTTTCAAGACACTTCGACCGCGTGTGCTGCATCAATGAAAACGATGCCCGGCCGCTATGGGAAATGCTACAGCCGGAAGTGGCAAAAGAAAACATCGGACGAACGGTGAAAAGACTTTTGCAGAATACTATCCATTAGAAAACTTACCTTTTTCCATGAAGGGGTGTTCTATAAATTAGCATATAATTGTTCTTCAAAGGGTGTCTGCTTGGTCGCTTTTCCACCTCTCGCACAGTATCTTTTTGCTTTTCAATCACTTACATAGCCCGCTATGTTCGTGCTTGAAAAACAAAAACCTACTGCACGATAGATAAAAAATCGCCTCAAGCTAATTTATAGAACACCCCTGAAGAAACTGGACTACGACTACTGCCATGCCGCCCCCGTGCTGGAATGGATGAGCCAAAATGGGCTTTGGTGACCATGATGAGGATGGAGGAAGCATGCGGCAGGCTATCCGACGAGGGCATTCGCTTCGGCGACCTGTTCCGCACCATTCCTCATATCTCGGAAAAGATGCTCGCCTCAACGCTCGACTATCTGGAGGGCGAGGGACTGGTGACACGCAGGGCGCACGATTCCGTACCGCCTTGTGTGGAATATTCCCTCACTCCCCTCGCACGCAATTTTCTGAGGGAGATAAGCTACGTCATAGAATGGGAAGTGTACAGAACTTGCAGCGATGCCATGTGCATCCTGCCGTCACCTGAAGCAACTGCGATGTGGCTTTGTAGGGCGGTCGCCATACTGGACCGTCGAAATGCAAAATGGGTTCTTTCATGTGTCTTGTTGATGATTGTCGGGTGCAAAATTACGCACCTGCCTCATTGCCGGACTATTGAACGGGCCAATAAGACACTAACCCAAAAGTAAGTAAAGACGTCAGCACACACTGCCATCCGCATTTTTTGCGACAACAGGCCATCAAGCTGCCCGGTTCTCCCGTCCTATACACTGAAGAATCCTTTTTCAAAGCATTGCGGGAAAAGGAATTTCTTTTCGCT
>CAMGOT010000053.1 GCA_946060685.1 uncultured Bacteroidales bacterium | reverse complement strand
CATAAGTGGCATAATTAAATCTTAGTATAAACTAATTTTGAATACCTACTTATATATATATATGTATACTATGCAGGAGTGTTGACTTCTATTCCTTTCCTCCTTCGTCTTCGGGTCGTCGAGCTGTACCTTTGGCTCTCCCCTCGCTAAGTCCTGTTATTTTTTTTGTCATCGTCAGAAGTCGGCGGGCTTTTTCATTTACCTAAAACTATCGTTCCGACTCCAGGAGTGCAAGCATCTCCTCGCGACTCATGTTGACACTGATGTCGCTGCCTTCGAGCAGGGCATCGGCCATGTTCTTCTTGGTCTGTTGGAGCGCAATGATTTTGTCCTCTATGGTGTTGGATGCGATGAGACGATAGACGGTGACCGGCTTGTGCTGTCCGATGCGGTAGGCACGGTCGTTGGCCTGATTCTCGATGGCAGGATTCCACCATGGATCAAGATGCACCACATAATCGGCCGCAGTGAGGTTCAGTCCCTGTCCGCCCGCTTTCAGACTGATGAGGAAGAGCGGCATATCGCCATGTTGGAACTGCTCGACAAGGTGCAGACGCTCCTTGGCAGAGATGGTGCCGTCGAGATAGAGATAGGCGATGCCTTCGTTGTCAAGCCGCTTGCGCACTAATGCAAGGTGCGAGGTGAACTGGCTGAACACCAGAGCCCTATGATGGTTGGCATGCAACTCGCTGACGAGTGCCATAAAGTTTTCCAGTTTGGATGAAGGGATGTTCAGCCTCTCCTCCACCAGCTGCACATTGCAGGCAGCTTGCCGCAGGCGCAGGATGTGTGCCAATGCCTGCATGGTGCTGGACTCCTTGTCGGACAGGTCGGCCAACGCCTTCTGGCGAAGGTTGTCATAGAAAGCCCATTCATCCGCACTGAGGTCGACCTTCAGTGTAATCTCCGTCTTCTCCGGCAATTCGTTGAGCACTTCTGTTTTGGTGCGTCGAAGGATGAAGGGGGTGATGATGCGTTTCAGTTGTTGCTGGATTTTCTTGTTGTGGTCGCGCTCGATGGGGACGAGAAAGCGATTGGTGAAATCCTGGAAGGTTCCGAGCAGGTCGGGATTGGCAAACTGCATGAGATTCCACACCTCGCTCACATGATTCTGCAAGGGAGTTCCCGTGAGCAGCAGCCGGAAGTCGGCATGCAGTTTCATGGCAGCTTTCGATGTCTTTGTCTCGGGATTTTTGATGGTGTGGGCTTCATCGAGTACGATGGTGTTCCAAGTAAGGGAAGTGAGCAGTTGCTCCTCGTTGGAAAGCAGGCCATAGGTAGTGACCACGATGTCGAAGGCCTGGGCTGTGCGTACCATACTTTCGCGCCCGCCGCCCTGGCAGTTCAGCATCCTCACGTTCAGAGAAGGTGCAAAGCGTGCCAGTTCATTGTGCCAGTTCATGCTGACGGAAGTGGGCACCACCACAAGTTGAGGTCCCTGTGCAGCCCGGCTCAGCAGTAGGGTGATGGCCTGCAGTGTCTTTCCCAGACCCATATCGTCGGCCAGCAAGGCGCCTGCCCCCCAAAGTGCAAGTCGCGACATCCATAGATAGCCATCCTTCTGATAGCTTCGCAATTCGGCATTGATGTTTTTGGGAATCCTGATTTCTGTCGTGTTGGAAGTGCTGATTCGTTCCACGAGGTTTTTGTAGGCCTTGTCGGGAGTTAGCCTGAAGCCGTTTTCGTTCAGCTCTTCGAACATGGGTGCATTGAATTTCGACACCAGCATCTTTCCTTTGCGGATGGTGGCGATGCGTCCCAGCATATTGATATACTGCCGCAATTCGTTCGTGATTCTCACGTATTCAGTGTCGGACAGCTGGATATAATGCCCTTTCATCTGTGCGATGTTGCTGACCATTTCAGCGATTTTCATCTTCTTCTTTTCGCTGATGTCCACATCGCCCGAAAGTTCGAACCAGCTTTCCTTGCTGCTGACCTTCAGGTTGAAGTCCTTGGGCATGAGTCGGGCTCTCGCTATCTTCATCCTTTCTCCCTCCGGCCATTCCACACGGCTGCAGTCCTGCATTGTTTGCAGTTCTTCGAGAATCTCAAGACATTCCTCCGGGTTCAGCATCCAGGTGTCGTCGGCTTCGGCATCCTCGGAATAGTTCACCATCAGTGCCAGCACCTTTTCCATGTTCCTTTGCTCGGCGGAAAGGTTGCGCTTTGTCTGCATCTGCTTGCCCTCCACCGTGGTGGTGATGGTCAGCATGCCCTTTCCCGGCTTGCATATCGGCGGTACGTTTCCGAAGGGCATCACGAGGAGCCGGCATCTGATGAGTCCGCTGACGGGTTGTAGCCTGACCACAATTTCGCTGTGTACGGGTATGCTCTCGATGTTCTCATTGTGCATCATGAGGTCGCCCAGTACCACCATGTCCTCGCTGAGAATCCCCAGCAGATGGATGAGTTTCGCTTGGCTCTCCTTGGGGAACGGCAACGGTACCAGATTCTTGATGGCGGCACGTATGATGTCGTTCAGGCAGACGACCTTCATCTGATTGCCCTCCACCTTGATGATGTACTCCTTCTGGAGTTCGCAAGCGTGAATGTCGGAACTGAGCTTAAAAGTCCCGCCCTTCTTGCTGACGCAGAGCTGAGGCTTCTCCTTGACCACTTCAATGGGGGCGAGCGAGACCTCGTCAAAGACGCAGGTATGCCCGATGAGCGATGCTATCGCCTTTTCCCCTCCGAGGAAATATGCACCGTTGTACCAGCCATAGTCCTGGTAGACGATGCTGGTAGCCACGTTGTAGTCCTCTTCCCTCATGCCCTTCACTTCCCCGGATTTCAAGGCATCAAGGGCAACGTTTCTGCCCGTCGACCAGTTTATGCCATCCCTGCTCTTCTGCAGTTTGGGCTGTATGGCAAAGGTGGAAGTGTTGACGAAATATGCGATTCGCTCTTGCGCATGCTGATTCTGATTCATCCGGCCGGATGTGTTGCATAAATCCAGCAGTTTGTCGATGCGCACCTCCCATTCTGCACGCTCTTCATATACGGGAAGGGTGGGGTGAAGGTTTCCGATTTTGAGGTTCTGGTATCGTTTGTGCTCCCCCGACATTTCCATCTGCAGGAGTTTCATGCCTTTCTCCTCTATCAGTTTGAGGATTTGGCCTGTAGTGCCGGCATTGTTGGGCCCCACCTTGAAGTGTTGGCAAAGCAGTACTGCCAAGGCTTTGCCCAGCGGGGTTCTGGTGGCGGAAAGGAAAGCTTTGCTGGCTACCTTTTCCTTTTCTTCCCGTCCCAGCAGGAGCATCATCGCCATCGTTATGGTGTTCTCCGAATCGAATATCCCATAACTGATGAGCCGGTCGGTTTTGTTCTTGGTGCTCGCCTTGGAAGAGTAGGTCAGGGCAATGGCATAGTAGAAATTCAGGATTGTATGGTCGAAGGTGATTCTGCCATTCTTCTTGAGTGCGGCCGTGAATTGCTTGTAAGCCCCGTTAAAGTTGCCTTTCTGGAGGAATTTGAAGGCTTCCATGCAGAGTGGCACATAGCTGTCGGGAGGGCAAATCTTTGCCGCTGCATCAGGATCGGCATCCAGCAGGAAATGCTTGTTGACGGCCAGTTCTATAGTCAGCAGCGCACGTTCCTTTTCCTTGAAATTCTTGTTGTGCTGAATGATGTGCTGCATGTTCTTTAGCGCGATGTCGTCGAAGCTTTGAGTATTGAATGCGGTGATGATACTCTCCATCAGGCAAGTGTTGAATTTGCCGTTGAGGGAGCAGAGCATGGGCATCGTCTCGTCCATCGTGAACATTTGTCCCATAATCTTTTTGACGAACGTGGAGGGCTGCTGCTTGTTCATGAGCATCAGCTTTTCCCACGGCTGGCCGATGGGGAGGTCGGGATGGAAGGAATAATAGAAGGCAACGGTGAAGTCGGGCACGCCAAATCCCGGAAGCTCCTGCTTGACGAACCTTATCATCGGCATAAACATCTCAGGCTCGATGCCAAGGACAATATCCTTCCAGAGGAACTGGGAAATTTCATATTCTTGCGTCCCAAAGTTCATTTCAGTCTCCATGATACGGCCGGTTGGCAGCAGGCGGTCGAGGTATTCTTTGGAGTTTTTCAGCCGCTTGCCTGTAATCGCAGAAAGCGTGAGGATGGTGGATTTGCTGAAAGTCTCACACAGGCAAGCGAGCGCTTGCAGCAGGACATCATCCTGCAATTCCTTGTTGTCCATATGATGAAATGATTGGTCTGTTTTTTTTGAAAGGTGCTTTTTTTGAAAGGTGTTGCTTTGATGCTGTGGAATCGACAGGTGGGGGGTGCAGGAAGATGCTGGTTAAGGGTACATCTCGATGTGGCTGCTGCCTGAGTTGCCGTTCTTGACGATGCGTATCTGCGTGGTGATACGTTCCGACATCGTGTCGGTATGGCTGATGACCCCAACCTTCTTTCCCTGTGAGTGCTGCAATAATGCCAGAGCATCGATGACAGTGGCAAGGGCATCGGGATCCAGTGTGCCGAAACCCTCGTCGATGAAGAGATTTTCAAAGGATATGCTTCGCGAGGAAAGGGAGGACAGTCCCAGTGCCAGTCCAAGCGATACGATGAAGGTTTCGCCACCGGAGAGCGATGTGGTGTCGCGAATGTCGTCGGCACGGTCATGGTCTATGACGCGTATGCCCAGCGAGTGGCGCACCTGTAGCAGCTCATAGCGCGAGTTGAACTTGCGGATCTCGACATTGGCATGTTCGACGAGAAAGCGCAGGGTGTAGCATTGTGCCATCTTGCGAAGCGTCTTGCCGTCGGTCCCGATAGCATCGGCAATCTCTGCCCATTCATTCTTCAGCATTTCGGCATCCTCTTTCTCCTTGGCTATACCGCCCATTTGCTGTCGTGCCCTTTCGTGTCGTTGCAGCATAGCCTTGGCATCCACCAGTTCAGTGTGTGTCACAGCCTCCAGTTCTGTTTTTCGGGTGGAGAGTAGAGCCTCTGTCTGTTCAGGGCGTTTGGCTTGATGGTCCTGATGCCGGAGCCGGGCATTGTGCAGGGTGGTGTGGGCAGTGGTAAGGGCATTCCTCAAGTGGCGTTCCTGAGCGCGAATGTCCTCCCAGTTGTCCGAGGCTGTCGAGAGAGCGGCAATGTCGTCGAAAGTCAGCAGATGCTGGCTCTGCCCCTTGTTGTAGGCAGAAAGCCAGGAGTCCAAAGCCTCTTCGTTTTCTGCCATTCGTTTGCTCTCGGCTTCCCTCTGTCGTTCGGTGGCCGTCCGGGTTCCCTGCAGTTCCTTCTGCTTCTCCCGCATTCTGGCGATGCCCTCCCCTTTCTCCTTCAAAGCCTTGTCAGCCTTGGCCTTGACCTCCTCCAATGCCGTTTCGAAGGCATTGGGATCCTTGCCGTCCAGTTTCCGATGCAGTGCCAGCCGTTGGGCCTCCACCTCCTCTGCCGCCTTTTTCCATATCCCGAAAGCCTGACTGCACAGTGCCGTTTTCTCCTCCTGCTGTGCCTGAAGGTTTTTCGTCTTTCCCTGCTCCGTGGAGAGCAAGGCAAAGGCTTGGCTCACCCTTTCCTCTGCCTTTTGGATTTTTTCGGCAGCCGTCCTTTCATGCTGCCGGATGGCGGATTGGGCCGTTTCTTTCTTTTTCCGGCATATCTCCAATTGCTTGAGCAAGGCCGAGTGTTCTTCCAGACGTTTGGCAGCCCTACAGCACGCTGCTTCCATCATGTCCTGCAGGTTCCGCAGCATCTCCGCATCCTCCTGCCATTCAGGATGCCGGCTGTGGATGTCGGTCCACCTGGCATCCAGTTTATCCATTTCGTCGTCCAGGACCGTCAGGTTTTGCTTCAAGGCACGCAGGAGCCCCAGGTTCTCGCTGTGCTCCTTCGTCAGTTGCTGCTGCCTGTTCTTCAGAAGTCTGAATTGCTGTGTTTTCTCGTCGACCAGCGTCTTCAGCCTCCCCGTGGCAGCCTTTATCCTTTCACCGTTGCGATAGGGGTGGTCGGTAGCTCCGCACAGCGGACACGGCTGCCCGTTTGAAAGCAAGAGGCGATGGTGCTCCCAGTCCTCGCTCGTCATGAGCGTATACGCCTCCCGCAAGGTCTGCAATTCCTGTTCGGCAGCATCGGTGTCGATGGCTTTCAGAGCCTTTTCGATGCCCCCATTGCGTTCGTCCAGCGCCTGCTGTCTGTTCGTGTACTCATGGTGCAGCCGATGCTTTTCCTTCCTCTCGCCGAGAAGACGCAAGGCATCCTTCAGGTCGGCCAGTGACTGGTCGGCCAGTGTTTTCTCCTCATGCAGTGCCATATCGTCATAGCCCGCCTGAAGCTGGTGCAATTTCAGAAATGCAGCCGATGTTGTCTCCTCTTCGGCCTTCAAACGTTGGCCTTCCAGTTCCAGACGGTCGATGATATCCTCCTTTGCCTTCACTGCCCTGCCATGTTTTTCGTCGGCACAGACTATGGCTTTCCGGTTGTTGTCCACATCCTCCCTTGTTTTTTCGGCAGCACGTTCAGCCTTCGTCTTCTCCCTCGCCTTTTCCTCCAGGAATTTTTGTGCAAGGTTCAGTTCCACCTTGATGGTGCGTGCTTCGATGATGGCAGGCTTTAGTCGCTCCAGCTCCTCGGCAGCTTTTTGGGCATTTTCCTGCAGGACTTGCAGCCTCTGTTCCGCCTCGTTGATTTTCGATGTTTGTTCGGCAGCCGACAGGTCAAGGCGCTCCAGCATCAGCGTATGCTGCCTGACGTTTTCCCTGGCAAGGACAAACGCCCGGAATAGCGTGGCTGCGGGTAGAGTGGCATCGTGGAGGGCCAGACGTTCTGTAGCATCCTTTACGGCATCGAGCCGCTGCTGGGCTGCAGCATAGTCCTCCTCATATCGCTTCAGCTGCTGCGTGAGTTCGTTGTCCATGGCATACCATGCCAGTGCCACCCTCACTTGTTCCAGCTCAGCCTTTTCCCTCTGCTCCTGCTCCTCCAGTTGTGCGATGCGCTCCCGAAGTGCCGCAAGCTCTTCCTCTCCCAGAAAATCCTTCCCCAGGGCAGCATAGGTTGCCGCTATCAGTTCGTAGGCTTCCGATGCCTCTTCCCGCTTCAGCCTTATTTTTTCCGCTATACCCGTATAGAGTTCCTCACCCCCGATGAGTTTCTCCAGCAACTCATACCGCTCATTCTCCTTGGCAGTGAGGAAATTGGCAAACGAGCCTTGTGCAATGAGCACCGTGCGGAGAAACTGCTCATAGTCCAGCCCGATGATGCCCTGGGGCAGCATGTCCCAGTCGTCCTCCTCTTCCACGGGCACTCCATCTTTATATCCGATTCTGAAAAGTCGGGTGATGGCATTGTCGTACTTCACCCGCTGAAACCGTACGTGCCATTCGGCACGGTAGATGATGCCATTGTTGGCCAGGAAGGTAAGTTTGCTGTAGCCCTCCTTTTTGCCGCGTGTGAGAATGTTGCGTGGATCGGTAGGGGCCAGCCTGTTTTTCTCCCCGTCTTCCGGTTCTCCATAAATCTCTATGCCCTGGTTGCGGTCGCCCTTTTTCCTGGGGTATCGTGGAGCACGGTTGTAGAGCGCAAGGCAGATGGCATCGAGGAGGGTGGACTTTCCGCTGCCCGTAGGTCCCACGATGCTGAAAATATGGCTCTCGCCCAAGGCACCCTTCTCAAAATTGATTTCCTCGCCTCCCTGACGATCCAGCGAGGCAAGGTTGAGTATTTCTAATTTGATGAATTTCATGAATATGCGTTGTCGGAGATGTTGGCTCCCCCCCCTACTTCCTGCATGCGGGCATCCGGCAAGTGAAAGGAGCGATATGGGGGGAAGGAGGGGAAGGTTTGTGTTACCGCTTTTCCAGCAGTTCTCTCAGCATCTGTTCCTGATGCTCGCTCATCTCATGGTTTTTCCTTGCCGTGAAAGTCTCTTTGATGGTGTCCAAAGGGTCGCGGTTGAGAATGTCGTCAATACTGTGTATCGGCGTGCCCGTTGAAATGGTGGTGAGGTCCAGTTCAGGCATCACCTTCTGTATCTTGCAGAGCACGGCATTGCGCGTGCTGATGGCCTCTTCCAGCAGTCGGATGTCATCGTTGCCCGATTTTTCCAGTCCCACTTTCAGTACGACATACAGAAAGGAGTCGTCCAGGCGTCCATCCTTCCTTTCCGGCAGTTCCCTGAGCATCAGCTTTGCCAGTTTCTTGGTCGGCAGTATCTCGTCGTTTCGTGGCAGGATGCACAGTGCATGCTGAGGCACGTATTCCAGGAAGTCCACACGTTCGATGCCATTCGCCCCGATGGTCAGCATGTCCACTCCATGCTGATAGTCCATCTCGGCAAACGACATCGGCAGAACGCTCCCCGTGTAGCGTGCCCAGCTGGTGTGCCAGATGTGCTGACGCTTATGGATATGTCCGCACGTCAGATAGTCAGGGTGGTCCGTCCATCCTTCAAAGTTCACCTCCTCCTGTCCGCCAATCACGATTTTTTCGCTGGCGTCACACTTTGCAATCTTTGCGCCTTTGGCATAGATATGCGCCATCATGATGAGGGGTACATCAGGGTATTTCCCTCTTGCCCGGATGGTCAGTTCGCGCAGGATAAGGTTCACTCCCTTCGAATAGCTGGCGTGCTGCACGATGTCGCTTCGCAGGAAGGGTACGGCAAGCACCACAGCCTGCAGGCCATCCTTCCCTTCGAGCGGAATCATGAGGTCGTCAAAGTCGATGGCCCAGGCTCCTTCTCCATCCTCTTCCGATTGTCTCCACATGCGATGCACGTTGCCCCGTATCTCTACATTCTGACGTGTCAGAACGGCACGCGGAGCTTCCAGACGGCTGGCAGAGTCGTGGTTGCCGGCCGTGATGATCATCTTCATCTGAGGGCAAAGTCGTGTGGCATCGGCGAGAAATTCATAGTAGGCCGACTGTGCTGCTGCAGAAGGGTTGCCATTGTCGAACACATCCCCTGCCACGAGGAGCGCGTCAGGCTGCTGCTCCTCAATTCGGGAGAGCAGCCATTGCAGGAAATGCTGGTGTTCCGGCAGGCGGTCGTTGCCGTGGAACAGATTCCCGATGTGCCAGTCGCTGGTGGTCAGTATCTTCATAGCGTCAGCGGTATTCATGTGCAATATGCGCAAGGTGTGTTTATGGTTGCAAGATGTGGTTATTGTTACAAGGTGGGTTGCAAATGTAAGCGTAAATATCGGTAACGGCAAATTTTCCTATGGAATTTTGTCGGGCTATGGCAGCATTCCTTGAGCAGGTGTGGAAAATTTTCGTAAATTTGCAGTCAAATCACGACACATTGTGAATACACATTGTGATTATTGTGTAAATACATGTGTAGAAAAAAAGGTATCTTCATGTCAGCATCAGGAAAATCGCATGTGCTCCCCATCCTTCGTTTGAGCCTTCCACTCATTGTCGGGCAGTTGGGCGTCATTGTCCAGCAGTTTGCCGACACTGCCATGGTGGGTCAGTACGGTACGCCCGAACTCTCGGCCTCCGGCTTTGTCGGCACAGTGTATGCTTTTGTCACCTTCTTCCTGCTTGGCGTGTCCTACAGCACGACACCCGTGGCAGGGGCGTATTATGGATGTGGCGACAGGAAGGGCGTATCGCGAACCTTGCGCGAGAGTTTGCTGGTGGGTCTGATGATGGCAATCGGCGTAATGCTGCTGATGTCAGTCCTGTATGCACACATGGAAGTGTTTCGCCAGCCCGAGGAACTGCTGCCCATCGCCCGTCCCTATTTCCTCACCCTTCTGCTCTCCCTTCCCTTCCTGGCCCTCTTCAATGCCCTCAAGCAGTTTTCTGATGCTTTGGGGCAGACACGAAGACCCATGTGGGTCATGCTCATGGCCAACGCACTGAATATCCTGCTCAACATTCCCCTGATATTTGGGTGGGAGCAGATGGGGATTCCCGCGATGGGACTTATGGGAGCTGGCATTGCCACTCTGGCCAGTCGCATAGCGATGACATTGATGCTGGGGGCGATGGTGTTCCGCTGTGCTGCGTATCGCGAAGTGGTGTCCGCCACGGCCCGTATCAGTCGCCGTGGATGCTGGCAGTTGCTTCGTATCGGCCTTCCCATATCCTTGCAGCTCTGTCTGGAGTCGGCCTCGTTCAATGCCTGCGGCATATTCATGGGATGGATAGGAGCCGTGCCCCTTGCCGCCCATCAGGTGATGTGTACCATCGCCACACTTTGTTTTCAGGTGGTATATGGTGTGGGAGCCGCTGCCGCCATCCGCATCAGCCAGTTCTATGGTCGTGACGAATGGGGGGAGGTAAGGCGTGTGGCACTGACTGCCATGGGAATTTCCGTAGGCTGTGTGCTGGTCGTGGCGAGCGGTATTCTTCTGGCACGCCATCCACTGACGCTCTTGTTCACTCAAAATGCCGAGGTGGAGAGTGTGGTGTTTGCGCTCATGCTTCCTTTCGTGTTCTATCAGTTTGGCGATGCGCTTCAGATCACTTTTGCCAATGCGTTGCGAGGTATAGCACGGGTGAAGACAATGATGTTCTCAGCCTTCGTGTCCTACGTGTTGGTCAGCATTCCTCTGAGCTATGTCTTTGCGTTCCGGCTGCACCTTGGAGCGGCTGGAGTATGGTGGGGCATTCCCTTTGGCCTCACGCTGGCAGGAACGCTCTTTGCCCGAGAGTTCTTCAAGGCGGTTCATGAGCATACCGGGCATAAGGAGACATAGCGTGCAGCTTCCCGAGGGATGATTCTGGATAATTCTAGTTCCGCAAGTTCTATTTGGTCGTGAATGCCCAGGATGCCCGCCTGGGCTAAGGAGGACATTGCCCTTTCAGGGCGTACCGTTACTTCTCCAGACCTGTGCCCCCCGACCGTTCACTTCGAGGTTTCTTTTTTTGTGCGGGCGGCTATTCCTTCTCGCTGTCCTGTTCCATTCGCTCCAAGCGGTAGCCGAGAGCATGAAGTTCCACGGCAGCACCTAAACGATAGAGCGTGTTCACGGATGTCATGAAAATATTGAAGGCCAAAGGGGTCGACGGTTCCACCTGCTCCTTGCGGATGGCCGTCTCTGTGCATCGTGCGCAATCCTGCACGTGAGCGGTCAGCCGTTGTGCGGTATCGGCATCCAGGCGCAACACCTCTTCCAGAATGTATTCATCCATACAGTCGAAGCCACGGCGTTCGCGGAGTTGCAGGTAAATCTGCTGGGGTGCAGCACCATATTGCTCCCAATCCGTGTCCCATAGTTTGGCCACTGCCATACCCAGAAACATGGCCCATCCTAAGGCAACGAGCGGATATTGTGCTATTTCCGGTACGGCATCTGCGGTATATTCCGGTGCAAAAGCCATCCAGCATCCGTCTATGTCAGGTGTGGCGAGCATTTTTCCTTTCAGTATGCCTCGTTCCGTGCAGCGTTTGAGCAGTTGCTGCTCCAGGCGGTGTTCAAAGATTTTAAGATAGGTGGTGTTGTCAGTCATGTGGTGTTTGGGGGTTATGTGTGGGACAAAACGATGCTGCGGTGGGCCATTCTCCGCATGGCGCGTCTGCGCTCTTCCGCTATGGCCTTCATCTCCGTCGTGAAGCACCAGCCTTCAAACCTTTCTGCGATGTATTCCACAGCTTGCTCAGAAGGGTGGAGCATGTCCGGGCGGTAGAAGCGGTAGTCGCGAAGTTCGTCGTTCATGATTTCATAGGCAGGGAAATAGTAGGTGGCATCGGGCCATGTGCTCATGGCTTTCTCGCACATCAGCAGTAGCCGGGCCTTCCCGAGCATGGAGGCATGGAAGCCATATTTGCGGTAGCGGTAAGGGCTGACAGTCAGGATAAAGCTGACGGACGGACACCGGTCGTGCAGATGCGTCAGTGTCGCTGCCAGCAGTGTTTGCAGAGAGTCGGCATCATCCGTTTTTTCAATAAAAGTGTCGGGCAGTTCCTTGTGGCAGTTGGCCACCACCATGTCAGGATGCTTTGCCAAAGCATAGTGGTGGTCGGTGCCGAAGGTGAGAATAATGATTGGTGAGGCCGATGCGGTGAGGCAGCGTGCAGCATTTGCGCTCTGCACCATACGCTGAAAAGCCTCTTCGCGGGTACTGCCGGAGAAGAGGGTGGAGAAAAGCCAGGAATGCCAAATGCCGTCGCGTCCCTGAAACAGGCTCTCGCTGATGCGTTGCAGCATTTCCTCATGTGGAGCGGCAAGCAGATGGAGGGCCTGGCAGATGGAGCGAGGATTGTAGAGCACACCGAAAGGATTGGCAGAACAGCGGTCAGAGGCCGATGCGTCGGTATTCAGTACTGCCGAAAGGCGTTCGCCGATATGTGCGGCAAAACATGAACCGAGCAGCAGGACAGGAGTGTCGGGCGACAATCGGGGAGCACGCAGAGGAAGGTCAACGGGAGTCTGGAGTTGCATACAGGAGAGAGCGGAGAAAATGGGGTTGGGGCGAAGAGCGTCAGGAGGATGGGATGGGAGTGGTATGGTAGTCGCAGAGACTGGTCGCGCGGCAAAGGTACGAAAAAAAATGAGTCCGGGAAGTCGATTTTCCATCCTAACTTTTGTCTCCTCGTGAAAAGGATGTAATTTTGCACCTTGCAAATCAGTATGGTGGTGGTACTTGCCGGTAGTAGCCTGCTTGATGCGGCTCTCTCCCGCCCCCCTCCGTACACTGACTCTAAATTGAACGAAAAAAGATGAATACAGAAACTCCTATCCTGCTGCTCACAGGTTATCTGGGTAGCGGCAAAACCACTTTGGTCAATAAGATTCTCAACAACCGTCGTGGCATACGCTTTGCCGTCATCGTCAATGATATTGGCGAGGTGAACATTGATGCCGACCTCATTGCCCAGGGGGGAATAGTAGGCGAAAAGGACGAGTCGCTAGTAGCCTTGCAGAATGGCTGCATCTGTTGCTCATTGAAGATGGACCTCATCTCTCAACTCCACGACATCATGGTGCAGCGTCGTTTCGACTATATCGTCATCGAAGCAAGCGGAATCTGCGAGCCCGGGCCGATAGCACAGACCATTGAGACCATGCCGCAGGCCGTGCCGCAATGGGCCGATGATGGGTTCCCGCGTCTGGACTGCATTGTCAGCGTGGTGGATGCCCTCCGCCTCAAGGATGAGTTTTGTGGCGGCAACAATCTGCTCGGAGGCAACTTTGCGGAGAACGATATCGAGAATCTCGTCATCCAGCAGATTGAATTCTGCAATATCATCCTGCTGAACAAGGCTTCGGAGGTGTCGCCCGAAGAGCTGGCACGTACGCGAAGTGTGCTCCGTGCCCTTCAGCCCAAGGCGCAGATTGTAGAGTGCGACTATTGCGAGGTGGATTTCGACCGTATCCTTCATACCCATCTGTTTAATTTCGGACGTGTGGCTACGTCGGCAGCCTGGATTGATGCCATAGAGAAGCACGATGCCACTCTTGAGGAAGAACACGAGCACCATCACGACGAGCACCATCTCCATGACGAGGAGCACGAGCATGAAGAGGATGAGCATCATCATCACGATGCCGACGCTCACCACGAGCATCATCACCACCATCATCACGACGACGACGGCCATGACGATGATGGCGATGAAGAGGAGGTATGCCCGGAGTGCGGACATCATCATCATCATGGTGAGCATTGCTGCTGCGGGCATCATCATGGCGAGGGCCACAACCATGGCGATGAGTATGGCATTTCCACCTTTGTATATTATCGTCGCGAGGCTTTCGACATCAATGCTTTCGACCAGTTTGTGGCTCGTCTGTGGCCCAAGCAGATAATCCGTGCAAAAGGCATCTGCTATTTTGTCGATGAGCCCGACAGTTGCTATCTTTTTGAGCAGGCAGGAAGTCAGGTGAGTCTGAGAAATTGCGGACAATGGTATGCCAATATGCCGGAGGAGGAACTGAAGGAAGCTCTTGCCGCCGATGCCAAGTTGCGTCGGGACTGGGATGAGAAATATGGCGACCGTATGCAGAAAATCGTGTTTATCGGTCAGCACATGGATAAGGAAGCCATCTGTACCCTGCTCGATGCTTGTCTTGCAGAATAGTTTCAATGAGGAATTAAGAATGAGGAATTAGGAATTAGGAATTGACCATCCGGCTTCCTTAATTCCTCATTTCTCATTCCTCATTCCTCATTCCTCATTCTTAAGGGGTGTTCTATAAATTAGCTTGAGGCGATTTTTTACCTATCGTGCAGTA
>CAMGOT010000052.1 GCA_946060685.1 uncultured Bacteroidales bacterium | reverse complement strand
TTACATAGCACGCTATGCTCGTGTTTGAAAAACAAAAACCTACTGCACGATAGGTGAAAAATCGCCTCAAGCTAATTTATAGAACACCTCTTAAAAGCTTTATTCGGCGGGAATGATTGGAATATTACCTTTACATACCTAACAAATAAAATTGCAGACTATGAAGAAATCAAGCATGATTCTCCTGACCGGAGCCGTTGTTCTGGCAGGAGCGGCCATCACCTATCGCATGGTGAACCGCGCTCCCGATGCTTCTATGCCCGCCAATCAGGCCGTGGCACAGATTCTTGATGATGGCGGCTGTGTGTTCTGCCACACCGCCAATCCGCAATTGCCTTTCTATGCCGATTATCCTGTGGCAAAGATTCTGATCAAGAAAGATGTGGAGGATGGCTACAAGGCCTTCGACATCGAGCCTTTGATGCAGGCCTTGCAGAACGGCACCGCTCCCAACGAGGTGGACCTCGCCAAGGTGGAGAAATGCGTAATGGATGGCAGTATGCCGCTGATGCAGTATTATCTGGCCCACTGGGGCTCGTCGCTCACCAGCGAGAAGCAGTCCATCCTGCTCAGTTGGGTAGCCGCACAGCGCAGCCAGTTCTTCCCCAATCCTCTCGCTGCCGACCAGTTTAAGAATGAGCCTGTGCGCCCCATTCCCGACTCCGTGAGCGTAGATGCCCGCAAGGTGGCTCTTGGTGAAGCGCTTTACCACGACACGCGTCTCTCTGGCGACGGCACCATCTCCTGCGCCACCTGCCACGGCATAGAGACTGCAGGTGTTGACAATAAGCAGTACTCTGAGGGCATTGAGGGCCAAAAGGGTGGTGTAAATGCACCTACATCCTACAATGCCGTATTCAATTTCGTCCAGTTCTGGGATGGCCGTGCCGCCACACTTGCCGCACAGGCCGGTGGTCCTCCTCTCAATCCTGTAGAGATGGGTTCTGCCTCCTTCGACGAGATTGCACAGCGCTTGGCAGCAGATGCAGCATTCAAAAAGGCTTTCTGCGAGGTATATCCCGAGGGCCTGAACGAGGCTACCATCACCGATGCCATCGCTGAATATGAAAAGACCCTGCTCACCCCCAACTCTCCCTTCGACCGCTACCTGAAGGGCAACGAGGAGGCCTTGACGGCTGAGCAGAAGGAGGGCTATGCGCTCTTTAAGGACTATAAGTGTGCCACCTGCCACGCTGGTGTGAACATGGGTGGACTTTCCTACGAGCTGATGGGACAGCGTGCCGACTATTTCAAGGATCGTGAGGTGAATGTGAAGTCTGGCCTTACGGATGCTGACAACGGACGCTGGGCACAGACAAAGGTAGAGCGCGACCGCTATCGCTTCAAGACCCCGACACTCCGCAATGTGGCTCTTACCTGGCCCTACTATCACGACGGAAGTGTACAGACGCTCGACGAGGCTGTGACGATGATGGCACGCTATCAGACTGGCCGCGAAATGAAGCAGGAGGAAGTGACCAAGGTTGTCGGATTCCTGGAGACGCTCACGGGTGAGTTCAAGGGACAACCCCTCACGAACAAGAACCAGAAGTAAGATGCTTTTAGGGGTGTTCTATAGTTGGCTTATAGAACACCCTTTAAATATTCCAGGCTATCCGTTGCTGCCGTTCGGCCTATGCTCGTGAATTTGCGTTCAGCCCAGGCTGAACGGTGCTTGAGGTTAACATCATCGGCCATTTATGTTGATATACTTGACCGTTCAGCCCAGGCTGAACGAAAATACCTGAATGCTGACAGACGATTGTCGATGAATAGGCTGGCAGCATGATGGCCAATTGCTGCATCGTGGGGGTGAAGCCGGTTCGCATACGCTTGCATCCTCATCCTCCCTACGCAAAAGCGGGAACATCAGCCATACCATGCCTTTGATGGGCAGTATGGCTGATGTTCCCGCTTTTTCCCGTAGATATGCCGCAAATGGAAAGCAGGGCTCTCCTGCTGTCAGTCCAGAAGATAATGATAGGAGATGAGATACTCTGCAATGACGGCTATCAGGAGAATGAAGGAGAGAAGAAGAATCTTCAACGGTCGTCCGCCTTTTTGCAGGGTGCAACGCCACAGCTGGCGAATGCCACCTAAAGCAATGATGGCCAGGAAGAGGGAATAGAGAATATCGTGGGTCAGGCGGAAAGCATACTGCTGACGCTCTTCGTTGACTGCCGACGACAGTCCCAGCATACCGCGAAGATTCAGAAACGAATGGTGCATGCAGACTGCAATGCCCATCATCATGCCCATGGAGAGCAACAGGAGGAATGCACCGTGCCCCCAGGTGAAATGCCGGTTTGCCAGCGAGCGCAGTGTAAGAAACAGGAAGGAAAATGTGAATGCTGCCGTCAGGAAGAGGTCGAGAATCTCGTGGAAAATGCCAGAAATGGTGTACATAGAATAAAAGGGGGTGCTATTCCAGAATTTATACTTCAACGACAACAACATGCATTGTCGTGGGTGTCTTGGTTATTGTTGATGACAACAGGGACAACGTGTGACAACCCTTTTCGTTGTCTGTGTTGTCAGAGTTGTCGTGCTTTTTTGGGGGCGACAACAGGGACACCATGGGTTGACCTTTTTTGTTGTTGTGAGGCGTTATTAGGCTCTTCAGGCTGTTAATCGTCAGTCGCTGTCGTACGCTTGCGTCCTGTCAGTTTTCTCCAACGTTCCGTGAGCCGCACCTCGTTTTTCAGCACGCGATATGAACCGAAAGCCAGGACAAGGGCTACAAGGCAGCCTATGGAAAGCGAAAACAGGGAGCCTTGCCCTATCGCACAAGCACCAATCCCTGCAAGAAGCAGGCAGTACTGTATCAGACAACGGCGGAGCGTGTCGCGGTGCATGACGAAACCGTAGGCACGACTGTAGACCGTCCATGCTATAGCCAGATACAGCGCATTGCTCAACGACAATGCCACTCCTACCCCTATCACTCCAAGACCGGCGAATCCCGCCACGGAGAGGAGGAGGAAGATGACACTGTAGGACGTCTCTACATAGAGATATAGCCTGCTGTCGCTGTGTGCCAGCGACAGGTAGCCGATGGGTACGGAGATGGATTTGAGAAACATATAGGAAGCGGCGGCATAGACCATTGGCACTGCTTCCAGGAAATCCCGGGTGTAGAGCAAGGGGACAATGACGGGAAGTGCAAGGCAGAAGACCATCAGCATCGGGGCCATGAGCAGTGTCAGCACGTCGATTTGACGGTTTACCATGACATTCAGCCGTTCCACCTGCCCTTTTGCAGCCGACAAACGCGGGAAGTACTCCACATCCATCGAGGTGAACACCAAACGGGTGTAGGTGACGGTCAGCGTCAGTCCGGCGGCAAAGATACCGGCTTCCGTGAAACTTCCGTAGTGCACGATGAACGACCGCACGAGCAGTTCGCATGCCGCACATATCATTCCCGTGGTCATATAGCCCACCCCCAGACGTATCATGCGTCCTGCACGCCGGAGGAAACGCCATGAATTGAAACTGATGCGGTAGGGCATCACACGATGGGCTGCATAAAGCTCCATAAGGAAAATGATACCCGTCGACAATACCAGTGCCGGCACGATTCCCACCGTTCCGAAACGCCAATATATGGGCAGCGTGATAAGGATGGCCAGGAAAGCACCGACCGATGATATGATGGCTATCGATTTAAGGCATCTCAAGCCTCGCAACACTGCCAGCTCGCCTCCCGTGAGCGTCATGATGGCCACCAGGGGGGAGAGCGCCATGATCATTGTGGTGTGCTGTCTGGACCCCAGGGAGATGTATGCCCATAGGGGCGAGAGGAGCAGGGTGAGCAGGAATCCCATGGCGGCGGCAATGACAATCCATGAGCGCACCAGACGGACGTAATGCACCAGTGCCACATTCTCGCGGGCAGGAATCTCTTTTCCGTTCCTGCTGCTGCCTTTTCCATGGAGTTCGGCAATATGCTGCACGGCACTGAAGGACAACCCCATATTGGTGCTGCTGCCAATCAGGTCGGCCGTTCTGCTGTACAAGTCAATCAGGCCGACTCCCCCGACTCCCAGGAGAACCGACGTTATCTTGTTCCGTGCTATGCTCAACAGCACGTTCAAGCCTTGCACGCCACCGAAGATGCTGATATATTTCAGCACCCTCCCCATGCTGGCTTCTGTATGAATGGAGGACTGTGACAAGTTTTATAGGGGATTGAAATTATCGTTTTCCCTTCAATGCATTTCTTTGTATGAGGGCCTACTTGTGGCGGGGGCTGTCGGCCTGTACGGTCGGGCAGCCTTCCCTTCAGGGGTGTTCTATAAATTAGTATATAATCTTTTTTTTAAGGGTGTCTGCTTGGCTTCGCCTTGCTCCTTGGTGCCTCGGCCATTCAAGCTCGCTTGGCTTTGCCTTGCTTTGTCACGACTCGGGATAGTCCAAGCAAGGCTTGGCCTCTCCGCTCGCTGCTCCAAAGCTTGGCTTTGCCTTGCTTTGTCACGACTCGGGATAGTCCAAGCAAGGCTTGGCCTCTCCGCTCGCTGCTCCAAAGCTTGATGGCTCTCGGCTTGGCGTCGCTTGGTCGCTTTTCCACCTCTCGCACAGTATCTTTCTGATTTTTCAATCACTTACATAGCTCGCTATGCTCGTGCTTGAAAAACAAAAACCTACTGCACGATAGCTAAAAAATCGCCTCAAGCTAATTTACAGAACACCCCTTCAGAACATCACTCAAAAATATGGTAGATACCTATGAGAATAAAGAGCACAGCCACAAAGAGGTTGAACCAATGCTGGAAAGCCTGCAGCCGACCTACGAAACGTCCCAGATTGTGGATGCTGTATGCCACGAGCCATGCTACAACAATGACGGGAATGGAAGTGGCGACGGCAAATGCTACGGGCAATAGATAGCCCCATGCCGCTCCCGCCGACATAGGGATGAGGATTCCGAAATAGATGGCAGCACTGGTGGGACAGAAGGAAAGCGCGAAAAGGGCACCAAGGAGGAATGCCCCTGTCAGACCACCGAAATGGAAACGCTGGGCCTGAGTGGCGCAATGGTCCTGATGGCGATGGGAATGATGGCCGAAAAGCATGAACAGTCCGATGACAATCAGCACCGGTGCCAGCAACCGCTCTCCCCATTCTCCCAGGACGTCTTGAAGATGGAGCAGGCTGGAACCGCTGCGAAGGAGCCATATCAGGACGGCTCCCAAAAGGGAATATGCCACAGTGCGCCCCAGCGTGAAGACGATGCCTTGCCAAAACACACGTCCGCGCGAACTGATGTCGCGGCTGATGAAGCCTATCGCCGTCACATTGGAGCAGAGAGGACAGGGCGAGATACACGTCAGGAAGCCCAGCAGAAGGGCGGTCAGAAGGGGAGTGTGCGAACTGTGGAGTACTTGTTGGATGAGTTCTGTCATTATTTTCTTGTTGCTGACTGATTGGTCTTATGGAGTGAAGCGGCTTCGCTTTCCTCCTGATGGGGGCAAAACGCTCTGTCGGGGTTTCGTGGCCTATCGCAGGATTTTCCTGCCCTCCGACACCACTATCCCCTTGGTGTGCTGTGTAGAAGGACGTCCCCAAAGGTCATACACTGGCAGGTCGGCATCCCGCTTGTCCTGCAGCACGCTGTGTATGCCATCAGCATCGCCGTCCTCGGGAGCAGGCTGGAAAGCGTCAAGAATAGCAGAGGGACGGCCATCATTGAGGAATGCACACATATTATAGTTCGACCATCCGATAGTCGTGTAGATGGAAGGCTTCCACCAGTTGTACTGCTCCGGCTCCCAATAGAACACTCCTTTGACCCCTTGCGTCTTCCGGCATTTTGCAAAGAGATCCTGCAGCACCGCCTTGCCGCCCTCCACATATTCGCAGTAAACACCCGTCTCCACCACCATCACAGGCAGTGCATACGCCTTGTAGAGCTTTTCGCAGAGCGCGATGAAGGCATCGTTGCGGACTATGGCGTTGGTCTGTGCCTGTGCCTCGCCGGAGGAATTCCATCCCATAGGATAATGGCTCAGACCGATCATGTCGCACTTGCCGCCTGCCTTACGGAAGGCATCGAACCACCAGTTGAGATCCGTATCACTGCTCCTTGTGTCGAGATGCGAGATGCAGACCACATTCGGAAACACCTCCTTGGCAGCGTCATAGCCGGCATTCGACAGTGTGGCATAGTTGGTCCAGTTTCCTCCCTTTTCTGCCAGCGTGGAGCCAGTAGTGATACCCGTGGCATCGTTCCAGGCGTGCGAACTGGAGTTGTACAGGGAATAGAGCATACCGCTACGCGTCTCGTTGCCCAGCTGCACCCATTTCGGAGTAATGCCTTCTGCTTTCAGGGCCTTCAGCACGGCAGAGGTGTGGGTGCTCACCATCTCCGCCAACTCCGTGAGGCTTTTCCCTGCCCAAGCGGCTGGAATGCTCTGGCGCGAAGGGTCGGCAAAGAAGTCGGAATAGTGGAAATCAATCATGACATCCATGCCTGCATCGCGTGCTGCCCGGGCTTTCTCCACGACATCCTGGGTGCCGCACCACCCTCCGAGGGTAGGCTCCACCCACACCCGGAGGCGTATGGCATTCATGCCGCACGCTTTCATCAGGGCATTGATTGCTGTCTCCTGTCCGTCGGTGTTATAGAATTTCTTGCCGTCGGCAAGCATTTCCGTACTCCAGGAAATGTCTGCTCCTCGGGCAAACTGCTGTGCAAAGGCCGATGCTGCAGAGGCCAGCATCAGTATGGTGAGGGAAAGTTGGTGATAATGTTTCATGTATTCTAAGGTTGGGGAGGGGAAATGAAATAGTGGCAGTCTTCCGGGGCTGTAATACTTCTGGTGACTGTTCAAGTTTTTTTGACGACAACATGGGACAATAGGGGACAACTCTTTTTTTTACGTTGTCTTGTTCTGCTTATGCAAGTTCTGGATGTCGCTCTGATAGCCCGCACTGTCGTCGTTGGCCGACCGGCTGTTTCGTACGCTCGGAAATGGAGATGACGAATCTTATGGCCGTCTCAGTTGTCGCGGAACGTCTCCATGATTTTTGTGGGACGTCCTGTTTCGTCGAATGCGCCAAGACGATACTGCGACGGACGGCAGGCAGGTTCCCAATAGAATGCTCCAAGACACAGCGGTCGACCTGCACTGTCCTCCAGCAACTGGGCATCACGCAGTATCTTCTGAAGGATGCGCGAACCCTCATCGGGATTCATGGCATCCATTCCCACCTCGACGAGCATGCAAGGGGTGCCGAACTTTTCGTGCAGATGCACGATGTTCGCCATACACTCGTCCACGATGTCCGTGGCTACCGTGCGCTTGCCCTCATTGATGGCCCAATAGGTGTAGAGCGACATGCCGATGATGTCCCACTTGGCACCCCCTGCACGCAGAATGCCAAGGTTCCAGTCAAAGAGTTGCTGGTCGAAACCATCATCCAGATGCACGATGACCTGGGCTTTCGGACATACGCTCTTCACGGCATCATAGCCTGCCCGGAAAATCTCGGCATAAGCTTTTGCTCCCGGTGACAGACGTTCGGGGCTGGGTATGCCGACATTGCCCTGTACGCTTTGGCGCACGGCTTCGGAAGCATAGTGTGCCGTTGTCTTCATCGGGCGGTCCATACGCGCCACGGCATCCGTGATGATGTTCAGCCCGTCGGGGCCAGGAACGGGCCATCCCGTGGCAGGGTCTTCCGTCACGCTCCACAGCATGCCATAGGTCGTCTCGTTCCCCACCTGCACCCAGCGTGGTGTGATGCCGTTCTGCTTCAGGAGAGTCAGCACCTCGACGGTGTGCTGGCGCACATCCTCCTTGATTTGCTCCAGGCTGTGGCCTTTCCACGACAAGGGGACAGGCTGCTTGGCAGGGTCCACCCACCAGTCGCTGTAGTGGAAGTCGATCATGACCTCCATCCCCAATGCCTTGGCACGCCGGCATTTTTCCAGCACATCCTCCTTGTTGCACCATTTCCCATGGCCCTTTGCCTCCGGGTCAATCCACACGCGGCAGCGTATAGCCTGGCAGCCATAGTCCTTCATCAGTGCCGTCATCTCCTTCTGCTGCCCGTCGGCATCACACACCAGCTTGCCTTCCGACTCATACTCCGTGCTCCAGCCGATGTCGGCCCCCTTCACGAATCCCGGGGCATGATAGCCTCCCACTGCCACTGTAGCACTGCCGCTTTTCAGTCCGTCGGCATAAGCCGTAAGTGTGACGCTTCCTGCCTCCTTGCCCGTCTTCAGTGTTCCTGCCTGGACGATGGCCGTCAGTTCGCCATGGAAAGCATGGTGCCAGGGCTGATGGAAAAGGTCGAGATTGGTGGCATCGCCATTGGCAGCGGCACGGAAAGAACCGTTGCCCGTCACCTTAAACCGTACGAGGGGAGCAGCATCCGGGCAGAGGTTGCCATCCTTGTCCACCACGCGCACGCGCAGATAGTAAAGGTCGGTGCCGTTGGGCTCCAGTCCCAGTCCGTCCTGCCCGAGCACCTCAATATGATGCGGCTTGCCTGCCGTGCGGATGGTCTGCTGCAGGGTGTCGCTGTCAGGATAGTAGGCCTTGACGCAGATTTCCCCCGGCTCATAGGTCACGTCGCGCCACATGAGCCGGTAGCGTTCCGTCACGTCGGCTGCCTCTTCCCGGCTTTTCTTCCGCTGCACACCCTGGCTCTTGCCGTTGATGAAGAGTTCTGCCTCAGGAGCATCGGTATAGGCAAACACGGGAGTCACCAGGCCTTCGCGTCCCGGCCATGTCCAGTGGGGCAGGATATGCAGCGTATGGTCCGTGCGGTTCCATTGCGAACGGTACAGATAATAGCGGTCCTTGGGAATGGAGGCGAGGTCGATGATACCGAAGAGCGAGGAATGGTTGGGCCAGGCATCGGTGTCGTAAGGCGAAGGCTCGCCCAGATAGTCGAAGCCTGTCCATACGAACTGGCCGATACACCAGGGGAAATCATCCATATTGGCAAAATCGACATCCGGGATATTGCTCCACCAGCAACTCTCAAGGTCATAGCTTGAGGACTGGTGGTCATCATACATTGCCCCTGCCCGCTTTTCAGCCGGGAACTTGTAGACCCCACGGCTGCTGACGGTGGATGCCGTCTCGCTGCCGAGAATGAGTCCCTGCGGCAACCGTTCATACCCCTCTTCATAGCGATGGGCACGATAGTTGAAGCCCGGGACGTCGAGTACGGCGGCAAAGCCCTTGTCGATGGCATTGTCAATCTGGTCCATACCGCTCGTCACCGGTCGCGTAGGGTCTTCGCGATGGCAGATGTCGCGCAGCCATGATGCCACTTTATAGCCGTCGTCGCTGCCCTGGGTGGGAACCTCATTGCCCACGCTCCACATCACCACACTCGGATTGTTGCGGTAGTGGTGCAGCATATTCACCATATCGGCCTCGGCCCACGTCATGCGGTCGGCAGCACCTACGGTCTGCACCTCGTCCGGGCATGCCGTACGCGAAGCGGGAAGATGGCTGGGCTGGAAGAAGAAACGATGGTAGCCGCCTTCACATTTGGCCATCTCCCATTCGTCGAAGGGCTCAAGCATCATCATGAAGCCCATCTCGTCGCAGAGTTCCACCAGTTCCGGGGCTGGCATGTTGTGACTGGTGCGGATGGCATCGCAGCCCATCTCCTTCAGCAGACGGAGCTGCTGCCGCAGCGCACTGACGTTGACGGCAGCACCGATGGGCCCGAGGTCGTGATGATTGCATACGCCCTGGAATTTGCGCACCTTGCCATTGAGGAGAAATCCCTTGTCGGCCACGAACTCGATGCTCCGTATGCCGAAGCGTGTGGTATAGGTGTCCTGCAGGCGGCCGGCAGCATAGACGCGTGTCACGGCACGATACACCGCCGGCGTCTCCGGCGACCACAGGTGCGGGTGCTCTACGGTGAAATGCTGCTCCAAGGGCAGTCCGTGTGCGGCATACCCCTTGTATTCCTTCTTTGCCACCACACGTCCCTGGTCGTCGATAATCTCGGTATAGAGCGTCAGTTGCTCCTCAGGGGTGCATCCCTCCACACGGGTCTTCAGGTGTATGGCGGCACTTTGCTCCGTCACGTAGGGGGTGGTTATCTGCGTTCCCCATACGGGGACGTGTATGTCCTCGGTCTGCAGCAGATGTACGTTGCGGTACAGTCCGGCACCGCAATACCATCTGGAGGACTGTTCCACATTCTCCAGGCGTACGGCGAGCATATTTTCCGTACGGTCGGTATGCAGGGCTGCCGTGATATCGCAGTAGAAGGAGTTGTAGCCGTAGGGCCAGAACATCACTTCCTGTCCGTTCACATACACCTTGGCCTGGCTCATGGCACCGTCGAACACGAGAATCGTGCGGCGGGAGGAGCCTGGGGTAGCGGCATCCACGCTGAAGGGCCGGCGATACCATCCCACCCCCACATAAGGCAGTCCGCCTGTGCGGCCGGTGTGCTCCGTGGCTTCCGTCTCGCCGTTTTGCGTCACCGCCACTACTTGCAGGTCGTTGTCGCGGCTGAAGGGACCGAAGATGGCCCAGTCGTGAGGAATGCTGATGTGCTGCCAGCGGGAATCATCGAAATCGGGAGCCTCGGCACCTGCCACTTCTCCACGATTGAAGGCCCATCCCTCGGTCAGGGTGGTCTCAATGCGCTGGGCGGATATGGGAAGTGCTGTCGCCACGGACAATAATGCGGAAAGAAGATGTTTGGACAACATGGAATAGGGAATAGGGGGAATAAGGGGTGAATGCTGGTTGAGGTGATGACGAACAGCACGTTGCCCCACGGTTGGCGGCAGGCTTGTCGCTGAGATGCGAAGTGGGTGTGCTGATGGACAACGGCTCGTCTTCTCCGGCCGTTTTGAATCCTCGGGCCTTCGGCATTCCTCCTTGACGATTCGGGGGCTGCTCTGGCTTCCGGCATCCAAAACTTCTGAAGAATCTGAGGTCAAATCATAGCGATTTGTTTTCCCGTCACCTCCATAGTTTGGCGAAATTAAAAAGCGTGGCAAAATTAAAGAAAATATGTGAATGAGGAGCGGTTTTTGATAGAAAAAGACTAATTTTGCACGCTGATTATTCCGTCATTGTCATTGACTGCCCAAAAGTTTGTCACTGTCAAGGGGTGTTCTATAGGTGTGTTCTATAAATTCCCACCGTTAAAAGGAATCATAATTATGGATTAATGTTTTGCCATCTTTGGGGTTATTTTCGGCCTAAATTAGAAGTTAAATCGGTCATGTAGATCGCTACACTCCCTCTCTAACTTATAATTTATTCACGAAAATAACTGCAAAATCTGACAAAGCGAATTTATAGAACCCACCTATAAATAAACTCAGGGTGGGTCCTGTGAGTTCCACCATATTCCTGTCATGTGGCTTTTCATGTGAATTTTGTCTTGACATCTTGTCAAAACTGTCAAAGCGAATGAAGAGAACCCGCCTTTAGGCAATTTCCTGACAGCTGACGTTCATCCCCGCAAATCATTTTACACCTATATTTATATATATACATGGCTTACAACTGGAACTACACCTATGTGGGCGGAGTGCCCCGTGTAAAGATCGCTACAGGCAGCGATATCGCCCACCTTGGCGAATTGGACGAGAAAATGTGGACCGTACTCTCATGCCCCGTAAAAGGTCTGGAACTCGATGAGAAGACCCTGGCTTACATCGACACCAACCATGACGGGCAGGTGCATGCCAGCGAAATCATCGCCACCTCCAGATGGCTTTCGGCGGTACTGCGCGATATGGACGTGCTCCTGCCAGGCAGCGATGAAGTGAGGCTTGACGCACTGAACACCGATGCCCCGGAAGGGCAGCAGCTGCTGGATGCTGCACGACGCATTCTCGCTGCGGCAGGCAAGACGGATGCCGCAGTCATCACCCTGGCCGATAGCAGCCTGTGTCTGGAGCGTGCCAAGGCTGAGAAACTGGCCGCTCTGAAGGCTGAGCGTGCAGCATTGGAGAAGGTGGAGGCACCCTATGCCGAGCGCACCGAAGCAATAGCAGCGGCATACACAGCCTTGGATGCCAAAGTGCGCGACTATTTCCTCCGTGGAAGCCTGGCACAGTTCTCGGCTGAAAGCCGCGGAAAACTCGATGTGCCGGTGGAGCAGATAGAAAGCATCAGCCGCGACAATCTCACGGAGCGTATGGCAGAGATTGCCGCCTGCCCCTTGGCACGCATCGGAGAGGCCGGCACATTGCCGCTCGACACCGTGGTGAATCCGGCATGGACAGCACAGTGGAATACTGTGAAGGCGGCTTTCACCCATGATGTCACCCCTGAAAGTTGGGAGGCTGTGGGAGCAAGCCTGAGGGCGTATGCTGACTATCAGCGGCAGCAGGATGTCAAGGAGAGCGATGTGGTGCTCGACGATGAGAGCAAGAGTATCGAACTTGTGGACAAACTGTTGCACCTGACGCGCGACTTCTACACCTTGCTCCGCAACTATGTGACGCTTTCCGATTTCTACACCCCTGGCGGCAAGGCCATCTTCCAGGCCGGACGGCTGTACATCGACCAGCGTGCCTGCGACTTTTGCGTACGCGTGCAAGATGCCGCTGCCATGACAGCGCAGGCGGCGGCCAGCGGCATGTATCTGGTGTTCTGCCAGTGTACCGACCATAGCCGCGGACTCACCATGCCCATCGTTGCGGCCATCACCGTGGGCGACACGCAGAACATTGCCGTGGGGAAGAACGGTATTTTCTACGACCGTCAGGGACATGACTGGGATGCTTGCGTCACTGCCATCGTCGACAATCCCATCAGTATCGGCCAGGCAGCATGGTCGCCCTACCGCAAAATGGCAGAGTTCATCGAGGAGAAAGTACGCTCCATGGCAGCATCAAAAGAAAGCCAGCTGACGGAACGTGCCACGTCGTCCATCGATGCCAAGGCTGAAACCGCTGCTGCCGCTACTGCCGAGGCTGCCGCAGCCGGTCCGAAGGCGGCTCCTGTGGCACAGCCTGCCAAGGGTGAGAATGCGGCGGCCACATCGTTCGACATTGCAAAGTTTGCAGGTATCTTTGCCGCCATCGGTATGGCGATAGGGTTCATCGGAAGTTTCCTCACCACGCTGGGCAGTGAGTTCATGAAACTCCTCTGGTGGCAGATGCCCCTGTGCATCTTCGCCATCTTCCTGCTCATCAGCGGCCCCTCGATGTTCATTGCCTGGCTGAAACTCCGCAAGCGCAACATTTCTCCCATCCTCAATGCCAACGGTTGGGCGGTCAATGCTTCGGCAAAAATCAGCATCCGCTTCGGCAATGCCCTTTCCGAGCAGGCCAGTTTTCCGTTGAGTGCCAAGATGCGTGGTCAAGACCCCTTTGCTGATAAAGGCCTTTCCTGGTGGCAGCACCTTCTTTTGGGCGTGGCCCTGATGTTCATCATCGCCGCCATCTTCTGGTTCTTCGGCGTGTTTAGCATCCCCGGCATCACCTCCCCTTATCTGGCACCCTATATCTGACGACAATAGGAGTCTAAATCCCCCTCAAAAAAGGAAACAAATCTGTCAGGCAATATTTGCTTGAGGATTTGTTTCCTTTATTCAAGTTTCGCAAGTTTTAATAGCATGTGTTTCAGAAGTAACGGTACGCCCTGAAAGGGCAGCAAGTACATAGCCCAGGGCAACGCCCTGGGTGGTTTGACCGCCGCAAATGCGCCCTGAAAGGGCAAAAGTATAGAATACAGGTGATGAAGAAACCCAGGGTGCCCGCCTGGGCTATGGAAACCATTGGGCTTTCAGCCCGTTCATATAAACCAATACGACCCGCATAAGCGCGCTCTGAAAGGGCAATGTCCTCCTTAGCCCAGGCGGGCATCCTGGGCATTCACGACCAAATAGAACTTGTGAAACTTGAATATAGGGGTGTTCTATAAATTACTTGAGGCGATTTTTTACCTATCGTGCAGTAGGTTTTTGTTTTTCAAGCACGCACATAGCGTGCTATGTAAGTGATTGAAAAGCAGAAAGATACTGTGCGAGAGGTGGAAAAGCGACCAAGCAGACACCCTTTGAAAAAAGATTATATACTAATTTATAGAACACCCCTATATTGATTCTTCCTGACCTTTCTGCTTGGAATTTCCATTTCAACAAAAACCTCAAACAAAATTTTTTACAAAGCCTAATCACAGCTCAACATGAAACAAAAACTTGGCAAATAGAAAAGGTCGTACACGGCA